>CAYLMY010000087.1:0-12003 GCA_964384635.1 uncultured Undibacter sp. | reverse complement strand
TGTAGTCGTAGATCTCGGTGACGGTGCCGACGGTGGAGCGCGGATTCTTCGAGGTGGTCTTTTGCTCGATGGAAATGGCCGGCGACAGCCCGTCGATCTGGTCGACGTCCGGCTTCTGCATCATTTCCAGGAACTGGCGGGCGTATGCGGACAGCGATTCCACATAGCGGCGCTGGCCCTCGGCATAGATCGTGTCGAAAGCAAGCGAGGATTTGCCGGATCCGGACAAACCCGTGAACACGACCAGCTGGTCGCGCGGGATGGCGACGTCGATATCTTTGAGATTGTGCTCGCGGGCGCCGCGGATGGCGATGGTGCGGGCATCGCCGCGGGCGTTTTTGCTGGAAAAATCGGTCATCGACGCTGCGGGCGGCCTTGGCTGACGGGCTTGCAGCCGGCCGGTGCCGGCTTTCGGCGGTTGCGGGAGCGGGGCGACAGGTCGGAACGTAGTGAGAACGGCGGCCTTGCGCCAGTGCGCTGCCGGTATTCTTGCATGGCCGCTGGGGAAAAATGCGGCGCCGGCGCGAGACGCGCGCGGCGTTATCGCCGCCGCCGCCTGGACTTAGGATGCTTCCTTATATTCATTCTAATGTATTGATATTATTAGAGTTCCGGCTTGATTTAACGCAAGGTGTGTACCAGATGAAGATGCTAATAGATCGCATTATCACTCGCCTCAACTTTGGAACACCGATCCATGACGGCACGGGCTCAACCAAACGACGCACAGCCTTCTTGCTTGGGCCATGCGCAACGCGGATTCCGCGGCCGCATTCACGCTATCGAAGCCGCGCTCGAGACCTGCAAGCTGCCGGCGGGCGAACTCGAGCGGCGCCTGCTCGAGCTCGGTTTTATCGAAGGCGCGCTGATCGAAATCCTGCATGAAGGATTTTTCGGCCGCGATCCGATCGCGGTGCGCGTCAATGATGCCACGGTGGCGCTGCGGCGCCGCGAGGCCATGGCGATTCAGGTGATCTGACCAGGCACCGTCATGAGCGTCAGCGCCGCGGCCGGTCCACGCTATCTCGCTTTGATCGGCACGCCGAACAGCGGCAAGACCGCCTTGTTCAACGCGCTCACCGGCAGCCGGCAAAAGGTTGCCAACTATCCGGGCGTCACCGTCGAGCGCAAGGCCGGTGCCTTGCAAACGCCGTCCGGGCACAGCGTCAACGTCATCGACCTTCCCGGCACCTATTCGCTGCGGGCGCGCAGCCCCGACGAAGAGGTGACCCGCGACGTGGTGCTCGGCCGCTTCGCCAGCGAGACCACGCCCGACCTGCTGCTTTGCGTCGCCGACGCCACCAATCTGCGGCTGGCCTTGCGCCTGGTGATCGAGCTCAAGCGGGTAGGGCGGCCGCTGCTGCTGGTGCTCAACATGATCGACATCGCGCGGCGCCGCGGCGTCGTGATCGATCTCGATCGGCTGTCGGCCGAGCTCGGCGTGCCGGTCATCACGGCGGCGGCCGTGCGCCGCGGCGGCACCGACGATCTGATGCGCCGCCTCGACGAACTGGCAGCCGCCGCCAACGCAGCGACCACCGAAAGCGACTGGCAGCCGCCGACGACCGCCGAATTGCGTGCCGCCCAGCGCGAGGCCGATCGCCTCATCGCGCTGGCGGTCCACATGCCGGCGAAGCCCGACACGCTGACGACGCGGCTCGACGCCGTGCTGCTGCATCCGGTCGCCGGGCTCGCGATCCTGCTGGGTATCCTGTTCGTAATGTTCCAGGCGGTGTTCACCTGGGCGCAGCCGCTCATGGACCTGATCTCGGCGGGGTTCGGCGTCCTCGGCGCCTTCGTGCATGCGACGCTGCCGGCCGGGTTGCTGCAGAGCTTCATCGAGGATGGCGTCATTTCCGGCGTCGGCAGCGTCCTCGTGTTTCTGCCGCAGATTCTGATCCTGTTCTTGTTCATCCTGTTGCTGGAAGACTTGGGCTACATGGCGCGCGCCGCCTTCCTGATGGACCGCATCATGGGCGGCGCCGGGCTACACGGCCGCGCCTTCATCCCGCTGCTGTCGAGCTTCGCCTGCGCCATCCCCGGCATCATGGCGACGCGCGTCATCGACAACCGGCGCGACCGGCTGACCACCATCCTGGTGGCGCCGCTGATGACTTGTTCGGCGCGCATCCCGGTCTATACGCTGATCATCTCGGCCTTCATCCCGGCGAAGCAGGTGTGGGGCTTCGCCAATCTGCAGGGGCTGGTGATGTTCGGCCTCTATGTGGCCGGCATCGTCAGCGCGCTCGGCGTGTCGTTCCTCGCCAAATTCTTCTTCTGGCGCGACGATCCGACCCATCCTTTCATGCTGGAACTGCCGGATTACAAATTGCCGCGGCCGCGCAGCATCGCGCTCGGTCTGTTCATGCGCGCCCGCATGTTCCTGGAGCGCGCTGGCACCACGATCTTCTCCATGATGATCGTGATCTGGTTCCTGGCCTCGTTTCCGCGCCCGCCGGCCGGAGCCGCCGGACCGGCCATCAATTACAGTCTGGCCGCAATGATCGGCCATTGGGTCGAGCCGCTGCTGGCGCCGGTGGGATTCAATTGGCAGATCAGCGTCGCGCTGGTTCCGGGCATGGCGGCGCGCGAAGTGGCGGTGGCGGCGCTCGGTACGGTTTATGCCATCGAGGGCGGCAAGGAAGCGTCGCAGCAGATCGGCCATGTGCTCGCCGCGCAATGGAGCCTGGCGACGGCGTTGTCCTTGCTGGTCTGGTACATTTTTGCACCGCAATGCGCGGCGACGCTGGCGGTGATCAAGCGCGAGACCGGCGGCTGGCGCTGGATGGCGGTCACCTTCGGCTACATGCTGACGCTCGCCTACCTAGCCTCCTTGATCACCTATAACGCGGCGGTCGCGCTCGGAGCGGGATAAGAAGGGCACTGTGCGCGACGGTTACAATGTCGGGAGAACAGGGGTCTTTTCCAGTTTTTCGCCCGACGCTTAGCGTGCGGCATGGGGAAAACGGGCGGCGGCCGGCCATTTCTATGCGGCGAGGTTCCCCGTCACCGGACACATGCAATAAAAGAAATATGTGTTGAACTTTGCGTGCCGGGGAACCATGATGCTAGAGCTACCGTTTGCGTAACGCTGGCATTCTAAACATCCGGCGAACCATAGAACAAAAACATCATCTCTCAGCCCGCACCCGCAGCCATCGATGGATGGACGGGCAAGGGCGGTCCAGAACGGACCAGGAGAGCAGGGAGGAAGAGAAATGCTCGACCGATCCAAACGTACACGTATGAGCCGGCGTCAGTTCAATGCGCTGGCCGGCGCCACCGGTGTCGCGCTCGGTGCCGGCCTACCGCGCATCGTCCTCGCCGAGGGCGCGCCGGATTCGGCAACCATCATCAAGGGCAAAGAGTCCGGCATGATTGTGCACAACGCCAAGCTCGGGGTGATGGAAACGCCGCTCAAGGACCTGCGCAAGCATGCGATTACCCCGAAGAACATTCTGTTCAACCGCCTGCACTTCCCGCACCCGGGCGATTCCGCCTGGGAAGCCACCACGGCCGCGCCGTCGGAGGCGAGGATGAAGGGCTGGACGATCCGCTTCGACGGCCTGGTGCAGCGTCCGCGCACCCTGACCATCGCCGACCTGCAGAAGATGGGCATGGAAAAGCGTGTGTCGGTCATTCAATGCGCCGGCAACGGCCGTTCGTTCTACGCTGCCGAGAAGAAAGTCGGCGGCGGCCAGTGGAAGAATGGCGGCATGGGCAACGTCGAATGGGAAGGCGTGCCGCTGCGCCCGCTGCTCGCCGAGCTGAAGATGGCGGTGTCCGACAAGGCGCTGTGGCTCACCGCCGAAGGTTGGGACCAGCCGGCGACGCCGGAAGGCTCCGACTTCGCCAAGAGCTATCACATGGAGGATCACGCGCTCGATCACGCCATCCTGGCGCTGAAGATGAACGGCGAGCCGATCCCGTCCGTGCACGGCGGCCCGGTGCGCCTGATCATCCCCGGTTACTACGGCAATATGAACGTGAAGTACCTGACCAATCTTCTGTTCATGGCGAACCAGTCGCCGAGCGTGTTCCAATCGGTCGGCTATCGCTTCCCGAACTTCCCGGTCACGCCGGCCACGTTCAAGGCCAACGACTACACGATCTACAACAGCCGTCCGACCTACGGCCACGTGATCAAGAGCGTGATCTTCTCGCCGCTGTCGGAAGACAAGCCGAAGCCCGGCAACGTCACGATCACTGGCGTCGCTTTCAATGACGGCAACGCCAAGATCACCAAGGTCGAGGTGTCGACCGACGGCGGCAAGACCTGGACCGATGCCGAGGTCAAAGACGGCATGAGCCCGTGGGCCTGGCACCACTGGTCGGCCAAGGCCAAGCTCGGCTCCGGCAAACATATGCTGGTGTCGCGCGCGACCGACGCGCTCGGCCGCACCCAGCCGATCAACGGCCTTGCCCGCTGGAATCCGCGCGGCTACGAGTGGAACGGCGCGGACCACGTGGAAGTGACGGTCTAGCAAGGATGGGGCGCCGCGATCGCGGCGCCCCGTTCAGCCACGATCAGAAGGAGATTGGCGAATGCGGGCGGGCACGCTCTTGTTCGCGGCGTTTAGCGTTTGCGTCGCCTTAACCGCGGCCTATGCCGCCATCGAATTGCCGGCAGGGCCAAACCGTGCGCTGGTTTATGGCCAGTGCCGCACCTGCCACGACCTGCAATACCTGAAGGAATCCGCCGGCATCACCCGTGACGATTGGGATCAGATGCTGATCAGCATGCGGCAATACGGCTTGCGTCTCTTGCCGGACCAGCGCGCCAAGATCCTCGACTATCTCGGCATTTATCTCGGTCCCAATCCGCCGCCGAAGACGGCCGCATCCGCGCCAGCAACGCCGGCCAAGGTCGACGGCGCCAGCGTATTCAAGGACCAATGTACCGCTTGCCATCAGGAAAATGCGCAAGGGGTGGCCGGGCAATTTCCCCCACTGGCAAAGAACGCCGATCTTTTTCTCAGCCCGGATTATCCGGTGCGCGTGGTGCTGTTCGGGCTGGAAGGCAAGATCGACGTCAGCGGCAAGAAATTCGACAGCGCCATGCCGCCGCTGCTCGACGTGCTGAGCGACCAGCAGATCGCTGCCGTGGTGAACTATGTGCGCGGGCATTTTGGTAACGACGCGCTAGCGCCGAAGAACATGAAACCGGTCGATGCCAGCGTCGTGGCAAAGCTGCGCCCCGAAAAGAATACGACTGCGGCGCACGTCCACGCCTATCGGCAGAAGATCAAGGGCGGCGGGTAGCAACCCCGCGAGACTCACGGTCTTTCTCAAGCGAATTTTCAGTTGCGCGCCCCTGGAAAAGCCATTAGAACAAACCAAGAACAGGCTCGGCGGTTGCACCGGAGGTCGGCAGCAAGCGCCAGAAGCGCTGTGGATTAGGGCCGAAGCAGCTTGCCGCCCCCGGGACGAAGACTAGGGTGGGCGTTCAAACAAACGGGGCCTCGCGCGCGGCAGGCGGCCCCCAAACGACGACCGGCGGCTTTCGTATGGAGGGCCGCGCCATCGTCACGCGGAGAGCATCATGGCGGGTAGCGTCAACAAGGTCATTCTTATCGGCAATCTCGGCGCCGATCCGGAAATTCGCCGCACCCAGGACGGGCGGCCGATCGCGAATTTACGCGTGGCCACCTCGGACACCTGGCGCGACAAGACCACCGGCGAGCGCCGCGAAAAGACCGAGTGGCATCGGGTGGTGATCTTCAACGAGGGCCTGTGCAAGATCGTCGAGCAATACTTAAAGAAAGGCTCGAAGGTTTACCTGGAAGGCTCTCTGCAAACACGCAAATGGCAGGACAAGGACGGCAACGACCGCTATTCGACCGAGGTCGTGCTGCAGGGCTTCAACTCACAGCTCACCATGCTCGACCGCGCCGGCGGCGCGGGGGCAGGCGGCGGCGGCGACGACTTCGGCTCGAGCGGACCGAGCGCGCCGCGCGAGCGCAAGCCGGCCATGGCCGGCGCCGGCGGCAAAAGCGACGACATGGACGACGAGATTCCGTTCTGAGCGTTCAGACTGCGTGCGTCGGGCATAAGCGATTTTGGCACACCGTCAGCCGAGCGGATGTCCGCGCGGCAACAACCGAAGGTGATCGGACATGCAGGATGCAAAAGTGATGACCGCAATCCTTGCTGGAGCGGCCGGCATGGCGGCGGCAGTCGTGGTGGCCGGCGCGATCGTCTTGGCGCCACAGCCGGCGAAGGCGAATCCGAGTATTGCGCAAAAGACCGGCCAGCCGTGCACGAAATGTCATACGGCGCCGCCCAAGCTCAACGCTTACGGCGAGAATTACAAAAAAAGCTTGAAAAAATAGCGAACGCGCACGGTCTGCTCGGTGCGCACCGCGGGCTGATTGTTGTGGGGCGCGAGGCATTTTCTGAGCCGCCGCCCCGCCGCTGTAGTCATCAACCGGCAAGCGCCGCGCGCACGCCGTCGATCACGAACTGCACCGCCAGCGCCGCCAGCAGCACGCCGAGCAGGCGGGAGAGCACGACGTTGCCGGTGGTGCCCATCAGCTTGGCGATGCGGGACGCGAGCGTGAATGTCGCGAAGCAGAACGCTAGCACGGCAGCGATGGCCCCCAACAGGATCGCAAGGTGGATCGGTTCGCCGCTTGCTCTGCCGGCCAGCAGCACGCAGGCGGTAATCGCGCCCGGCCCGGCCATCAGCGGAATGCCGAGCGGGAAGGCGGCGATATTGCGCACGCGCTCCTCGATCGCTTCCTCGGCCTGCTGCGATTGCCGAACGTTGCGCACGCCGAACACCATTTCGGAGGCGATCGAGAACAGCAGCAGCCCGCCGGCAATACGAAACGCCGGCAGCGTGATCGCCAGCGTGCGCAGCAGCCAGTCGCCGATCAGCGCCGAGCCGGCGAGCACCGCGGCGGCGATCAGGCAGGCGCGCCAGGCCACGCTGCGGCGCGCGCGTTGCGGCAGGCCGTGGGTGACCGCGATGAAGGCCGGCACCAGGCCGATCGGGTCGACCACGACGACCAGCGTGACCAAAGCGGAGATGAGGAATTCGACCGGCATGATGGAGCGGCATGCTAGCGCAAATGGCGCACAAAATAGCGGGGCGAATGGCGCGTGGCGGGCGGCCAGGAATGCCTCCGCGGCCGAGCATTAACATATTGATTTGAAAAGAGAATATAAGCATTGCGCAGCGCCGTTTCAGGTAGCAAATAGCAAGTGAATCGGCTACAGAAATCGCGCAGGCAATCCGCCCAGGACGTCATCCTTGTCCGACACTGAAAACCCCAAATCGGGGGACGGCAGTCCCTCCGACGTGCGACCCGTCTCGATCACCGAGGAGATGAAGCGCAGCTATCTCGATTACGCCATGAGCGTGATCGTGTCGCGCGCGCTGCCAGACGTGCGCGACGGCTTGAAGCCGGTGCATCGCCGCATCCTCTATTCGATGAACGAGCAGGGCCACACGCCCGACAAGAAATACGTCAAGTCGGCGCGCGTGGTCGGCGACGTGATGGGCAAATATCACCCGCACGGCGATCAGGCGATCTACGACGCGCTGGTGCGCATGGCGCAGGATTTCTCCATGCGCCTGCCGCTGATCGACGGCCAGGGCAATTTCGGCTCGGTCGACGGCGATCCGGCGGCGGCCATGCGCTACACCGAATGCCGGCTGGACCCGGCGGCGATGGCGCTGCTCGACGACATCGACAAGGACACCGTCGATTTCCAATCCAACTACGACGGCAACGAGCATGAGCCGGTGGTGCTGCCGGCGCGCTTTCCCAATCTGCTGGTCAACGGTGCCGGCGGCATCGCCGTCGGCATGGCGACCAACATCCCGCCGCACAATCTCGGCGAGGTGATCGACGGCTGCATGGCGTTGATCGACGACCCGGCGCTCGACGTCGACGACCTCATCAAGATCGTGCCGGGACCGGATTTCCCGACCGGCGGCGTCATCCTCGGCCGCGCCGGCATCCGCAGCGCCTACCACACCGGCCGCGGCTCGGTGGTGATGCGCGGCAAGGTCGCCTTCGAAACGATCCGCAAGGAACGCGAGGCGATCGTCGTCACCGAAATTCCGTACCAGGTGAACAAAGCCTCGATGGTCGAGCGCATCGCCGAACTGGTGCGCGAGAAGAGAATCGACGGCGTCTCCGACCTGCGCGACGAGAGCGACCGCGACGGCTATCGTGTCGTGATCGAGCTCAAGCGTGATGCCGAGCGCGACGTCGTGCTCAACCAGCTCTACCGCTTCACGCCGCTGCAATCCTCCTTCGGCTGCAACATGGTGGCGCTCGACGGCGGGCGGCCGCTGGTGATGAACCTGAAGGACCTGTTGAGCGCCTTCGTCGCGTTCCGCGAAGACGTGGTGTCGCGGCGTACCAAGTTCCTGCTCGGCAAGGCGCGCGACCGCGCCCATGTGCTGGTGGGTCTCGCCATCGCGGTCGCCAATATCGACGAGGTGATCAAGCTGATCCGCAGCGCCAAGGATCCCAATACCGCGCGCGAAGCGTTGATGGCGCGCGATTGGCCGGCCAAGGACATGGCCTCGATGGTGACGCTGATCGACGATCCGCGCCACAAGGTCTCCGACAAGGGCGCCACCAAGCTCTCGCTCGAGCAGGCGCGCGCCATCCTCGATCTGCGGCTGCAACGGTTGACCGCGCTCGGCCGCGACGAGATCAAGGAAGAGCTCGACAAGCTCGCCGCCGAGATCGCGGATTATCTGGAGATCCTGCGCTCGCGCACGCGCATCCAGGCGATCATCAAGACCGAGCTGAAGGCGGTGCGGGACAAATTCGCTACCGAGCGCCGCACCGTCATCACCGAGGCGGAGGCCGAGGTTGAGGAAGAAGACCTGATCCAGCGCGAGGACATGGTCGTCACCGTTTCGCACCTCGGCTACATCAAGCGCGTGCCGCTTTCGACCTATCGCGCGCAAAGGCGCGGCGGCAAGGGCCGCGGCGGCATGCAGGTGCGCGAGGAGGATTTCGTCTCGCGGCTGTTCGTCGCCTCCACCCACACGCCGGTGCTGTTCTTCTCCTCGCGCGGCAAGGTCTACAAGGAGAAGGTCTGGCGGCTGCCGCTGTCGGCGCCGCAAGCGCGCGGCAAGGCGCTGATCAATATTTTGCCGCTCGACGCCGGCGAGTGGATCACCTCGATCATGCCGTTGCCGGAGGACGAGGCGACCTGGGGCGCACTCGACGTCATGTTCGCCACCACCAAAGGCAATGTGCGGCGCAACAAGCTGTCGGATTTCCAGAAGATCCGGCCGTCCGGCATCATCGCCATGAAGCTCAACCAAGGTGACGCCATCGTTGACGTCACCATCTGCACCGAGAAGGACGACGTGCTGCTCACCACCGCCGGCGGCCACTGCATCCGCTTTGCGGTGCCGGAGGTGCGGGTGTTTGCCGGCCGCACCTCGGACGGCGTGCGCGGCATCAATCTGGCCAAGGACGACAAGGTGATCTCCATGTCGATCCTGCGCCACATCGACGTGACCTCCGAGGAGCGCGTTGCTTATCTCAAGCGTGCCAGCGCCGTGCGGCGCGGCACCGCCGAGGAGGAAGCGCCGAGCGATGCGGAGGAAAGCGCCGAACAAATCGAGTTGGGCGAGCAGCGCTACGTGGGATTGTCGGCGGCCGAGCAATTCGTGCTCACGGCGGCGGAGCGCGGCTACGGCAAGCGCTCGTCGTCGTTCGAGTACCGCGCCACCGGCCGTGGCGGTAAAGGCATCGTCGCCATGAACGTCACCAAAAAGACCGGCCGGCTGGTGGCTTCGTTCCCGGTGGAGGAGGGCGACCAGGTCATGCTGGTCACCGACCAGGGCAAGCTGATCCGCACCAATGTAGCCGGCATCCGCATCGCCGGGCGATCGACCCAAGGCGTCATCGTGCTTGACACGGCGGAAGACGAACGCGTGGTATCGGTCGAGCGGCTGAGCGAGGAAGAGGACGACTAGGCGTCGCAACGCTCGTCCCGTCTTGTCAGTGTTCGCCGATAGCCGGTCATGGTGCGTGTTCATGGGGGCGTCATGACTCTGCAAATCTGGTCGGTCGCGCAATCCGCCGCGCGAAAGCAGCACATTACGGTCGAATCCGACACAGCCGGCTACGCGGCCGGCGTCATGGTGTGGCTGATCGCGGGCAGCGTCTTCATCGCGTTCAAGCTGGGTGTCCGAGAGATGCCGCCTTGGACATTTTGCTGTTCGCGTGCGCTGATCGCCGATCTCATTCTGCTGCCATTCGTCTCCGCGCATTATCGCGACATGATCGATCTGCTGCGGCGGCGATGGCTGGAGGCTATCTTCATTGGGGCCATCGGGCTCGGCCTCACGCAAGGCGTGACCATCGTGGCGCTCTCCTATACCAGCGCCGTCAATGTCAGCATCATTTTCGCGCTGGCGCCCATGGTGACGATGCTGCTGGCCTGGCTCGTCCTGGGCGAGCCGATGAAAGGCTGGCAGGGCATCGGTATGGCCATTGCCTTCGTAGGGGTCGTGGCGATCGCCGTGCACGGCAGCCTTGCCCTGTTGCTCGGCCTGAAGATTGGGCTCGGCGAACTGTTCGCCTTCTGCGCGATCCTGTTGTTCGCCGGCTACACCGTGTTGCTGAAGCGGGCGAAATTCGAACTGCCGACGCTGCCGCTCTTGGCCATTCTGCTGGGCGCCGGCGGCATGTCCGCCTTGCCGTTCTCGCTCTGGGAAATCGCGCACGGCGAACATGAGCATCTGGCGACGACCGGCTATATCGCGCTTGCCTATACCGCGGTGATCGGCGGCGCCTTCATGTACTTCCTCTATAACTGGAGTGTGGGCGTGCTGGGCGCCGCGCGCGCCGGCACGTTGATCTATTTGCAGACAGTGTTCGCGACCTTGTTCGCCTGGTTGATCCTCGGCGAGCAGCTTGCGTGGTATCATTTCGGCGGCGGCGGCCTGGTCGTCGTCGGAATTTTGTTCGTAACCCTGCTGCGGCCGAAGCCGGCGGCAGCGGCGAGGACGTAAAAGATGAACTGGCATCTCTTCTCGGCTTTTCTGCTGATTACAATCGTGCTCTTCCTCACGCCGGGGCCGATCGTCACGCTCATCATCGCGACCGGCGCCAGACAAGGTGCGCGCGCGGCGCTGCAGACGGTTGCCGGCGCCAGTACCGGCAATGCGTTGCTGCTCGCGCTGATCGCGCTCGGGCTCGGGTGGATCCTGCAGACCTCGGCCGAGGTTTTCGATTATTTACGCTGGGTGGGCGCGGCTTATCTGGTGTGGCTCGGCATTCAGGCCTGGCGACACGCCGGCGCAGCAGTTGAAGCCGCGCCCACGGGCGGCCACGTGCACGCCTGGCGCGGCTTCGTGGTGGCGATGACCAACCCGAAGTCGATCGCGTTCTTCACGGCGTTCCTGCCGCAATTCATCGATTCGACGCTGCCGGTGACGCGGCAATTGCTGGTGATGTGCGTGGTGTCGGTGACGCTCGGAAGCATGCTCGACTCTGGCTGGGCGGTGGCCGCCGGCCTCGGCCGGGCCTGGTTCACGAAGCCCAAGCACAACCGGCTGCTCGGCCGGCTTTCGGGCGCGGTGCTGATCGGCGGAGGAATCTGGTTGTCGCTGGCGCGCCGGCCGGGCTGAGGCCTGGGGCACGGAATCATAATCGGTCAGTCAACTACTGCCGGCCAACGTCTGCTATCGGGGGTAAAGCGGACATAGCACGACCGTGTCGCTATGTCCGGTTATGGCCGATTCTGTTGAAAAAGTCCAAGCGCTGACTCAATCAAAATGTTTTAGCCTCGTAGACGCATTTTCAAAATGCGAACGCGGGGGACCTCATTTTCTGCTGCCTGACGAACGTAGCAAGCTCTAAATGGAATTGCAGCGGCAATTCAAGTTGATCGAAGATGTCGAAGTCAATTCGACAGTTTTGCAATGCGGCTGAGCTTTCGACTTTTTCAACAGAATCGGTCCGAAGCGGACATTTCCCCCTTGTGCGTGAATGTCTGCTTTTGATAGACGCAGGC
>CAYLMY010000086.1:8779-12085 GCA_964384635.1 uncultured Undibacter sp. | reverse complement strand
GCCACCAGCAGGCAGCCGGCGGTGTCCTTGTCGAGCCGGTGCACCAGGCGCGGGCGCTGGGCGTCGGGGCCCGGTCCGCGCAAGGCAGCCAGCATGCCGTCGATGTGGCGGGTGGTGCCGGAGCCGCCTTGCACCGCAAGGCCCATGGGCTTGTCGAGCACCAGCACGTCGGCGTCCTCGTAAAGCGTGATCGATTTGAGGAAGGCGCGGTCCTTCTGCGTGGCGGGGGCGTCGTCGCGCGGCGCCGGCACCTCCAGTTTGAGCGGCGGGATGCGCAACCGTTGCCCGGTTTCCAGCCGCGCCTTCGGCTGCGTGCGCTTGCCGTTCACCCGCACCTCGCCTTTGCGGATGATGCGCTGGATGTGGCTGAACGACAGGCCGGGAAAGCGCGCCTCGAAGAAGCGATCGACGCGCATGCCGGATTCGTCGGCGGTGACGGCAACGGTCTGGACGCCGCTTGGGATTGGCATGGGATTGGGCGCCGGTTTGGACGCCGGCGCGTGCCGCTCGTCTTGCGGAACGCGCGGCGGCGGGGCGCGAACTCCGCTGTGCGGCGACCGATGGGTGCGTCCCTCGGAACGGCGGGAAGCGCCCACTCGTTTGCCGCGCTGCTTATGCCGCGGGCCGGCCTTCTGCCGGCCGCCGCCCGGCTGGCGCGGGCCGTTGCGTCTGCGGGTCACGAGTTGCCCCGCTCTTTCCTCAACTTCGCCCAATAGTCCAGCCGCTTCCTGATCTCGCGCTCGAAGCCGCGCTCGGGCGGGTCGTAGAAGCGCTGGCGCTCGAGCGCCTCGGGGAAATAGTTCTGGCCGGCGAAGGCTTCCTCGGCGTCGTGGTCGTAAGAATAGCCGCGGCCGTAGCCTTCGTCTTTCATGAGGTTGGTCGGTGCGTTAAGGATATGCTTGGGCGGCAGCAGCGAGCCGGCCTGCTTGGCAGTGCGCATGGCGGCACCGAAGGCGGCATAGCCTGCATTGGATTTGGGAGCGGTGGCGCAATAGAGCACAGCCTGCGCGATGGCCAGCTCGCCCTCGGGCGAGCCGAGGAAGTCGTAGGCGTCCTTGGCGGCATTGGCGATCACCAGCGCCTGCGGATCGGCCAGCCCGATGTCCTCGATCGCCATGCGCACCACGCGGCGTGCGATGTAAAGCGGCGGCTCGCCGGCGTCGAGCATGCGGCAGAGATAATAGAGTGCGGCGTCGGGATCGGAGCCGCGCACCGACTTGTGCAGCGCGGAGATCAGATTGTAGTGGCCGTCCTGCGCTTTGTCGTAGAGCGGCGCGCGCCGCTGCACGATCTCCTGCAATTGCGCGGCATCGAAGGCCTCGTCCTTGCGGGCGGCACGCCAGACTTCCTCCGCCAGCGTGAGCGCGGCGCGGCCGTCGCCGTCGGCCATGCCGATGAGCTGTTCACGCGCCTCGGCGTCGAGCGGCAGCGGCTTGCCTTCGATCTGCTCGGCGCGCGCCAGCAGCTTCTCGATCGCGGGCGCATCGAGCGGCTTGAACACCAGCACGCGGGCGCGCGACAACAGCGGCGCGTTGAGCTCAAAGCTCGGGTTCTCGGTGGTGGCGCCGACCAGGATGATGGTGCCGTCCTCCATCACGGGCAGGAAGGAATCCTGCTGGGCGCGGTTGAAGCGGTGGATCTCGTCGACGAACAACAGCGTGCCCTGCCCCAGCTCGCGGCGGCGGCGCGCCTCCTCGAACACTTTCTTCAGGTCGGCGACGCCGGTGAAGATGGCGGAAATCTGCTCGAAATGCAGGTCGGTGGCCTGCGCCAACAGCCGCGCCACCGTGGTCTTGCCGGTGCCGGGCGGGCCCCAGAACACCAGGCTGCCGAGCGAGCGGGTCGACAGCATGCGGGTGAGCGCGCCGTCGGCGCCCAGCAGATGGTCCTGCCCTACCACCTCGTCGAGCTTTTGCGGCCGCAAACGATCGGCGAGCGGGCGCGGCGCGTCTTTGTCGAGGCCGGCGGCGGCGAACAGCGTCGGCCCGGCCGCTTTGGCGCGCGTTGTCATCCGCTGAACACCGCGGAAATCCGCTGGCCGCCGCGGCGGATGATGACGCGCCAGGTGCGGTTGGGCGTGCGCACCGCGTGCTCAAGGTCGCGGGTCTTCTCGATGCGCTGGTCGTTCACCGACACGATGATATCGCCGCGCCGGAAGCCGACATTGCTGGCATAGGAGCCGGCATCGACGTCGAGGATGACGACACCCTGGTCGGCGTTGGAGAGCTGCAATTCGTCGGCCAGCGCCGGCGACAGATTGGCAACCTTGGCGCCAAAGAACGGCGAGCGCGAGCGGATAGTGATCTCGTCGCGCGGCAAATCGGGCGCGGTGCGTAAGCCCACCTTGACGTTGATCGCGCGGCCGCGGCGCAGCACGCCGAGCTCGGCCGCACCGCCGAGCTGCTTGGTGGCGAAGCGGTAATCGAAGGCGTTGACATCGTCGACCGGCTGGCCGTCGACCGAAGTGATCAGGTCGCCGGCCTTAAGCCCCGCCTGCGCCGCCGGGCTGCCGCGCAGCACATTGGCAATGAGCGCGCCGGCCGGCCGCTTCAGGCCCAGGCTGTCGGCGATGTCGGCGGTGACCGCCTGCAGCTTGGCGCCGAGCCAGGGCCGCTCGACCGCCTTGCCGCCATGCTCGGCCGAGGCCACCACCACCCGCACCATGTTGGAGGGAATGGCAAAGCCGATGCCCTGCGAGCCGCCCGAGCGCGAGAAGATCGCGGTGTTGATGCCGACCAGGTGGCCGGCAAGATCGACCAGCGCGCCGCCGGAATTGCCCGGATTGATGGCGGCGTCGGTCTGGATGAAGAACTGGTAGTCGGTGATGCCGACCTTGGTGCGCGCCAGCGCCGAGACGATGCCGTGGGTCACAGTCTGCCCGACGCCGAACGGATTGCCGATGGCGAGCACCACGTCGCCAACCTGAAGTGCATCGGAATTGGAAAATTCGAGGTGGGGGAAGCGTTCATGCGCGTCCTTGATGCGCAGCACAGCGAGGTCGCTGCGCTTGTCCTTGAGCACGACCTTGGCCTCGAACTCGCGGTTGTCGGCGAGCGAGACCTTGATGTCATCGGCGCCGTCGATGACATGCACGTTGGTGACGACGAGGCCTGAAGGGTCGACGATGACGCCGGAGCCAAGCGAGCGCTGGATTTGGCTGGCGCCGCCGCCCGGCACGCCGAAGAAGCGGCGGAAGATCGGGTCCTCGAACAGCGGGTTGCGGTTGTGCACCACTTTGGCGGCGTAGACATTGACCACCGCCGGCGCCACCCGCTTGACCAACGGCGCGTAGGACAGGCGCAGCTC
>CAYLMY010000086.1:0-8679 GCA_964384635.1 uncultured Undibacter sp. | reverse complement strand
TGACCACCGCCGGCGCCACCCGCTTGACCAACGGCGCGTAGGACAGGCGCAGCTCGCTCTGCGTTGGCACTTGCCGCTGCACGGCCTGCGCGGAGGCGGGCGCGGCGGCAAAGCCCACCGTTGCGGCGGCAGCCAAGGCGATCAGAAATAGCTTCAAACGCATGATGTCGAATCCCGGCGAACCGCCGAGATATAGGCCTAGAACGGGCCCAAATGAAGGCCGCCTCGTCTCCCTCTCCCCGCTTGCAGTCGAACTCGGGTTTACCCGAGTTCGACCTCCTAATTTAGCGGCCGAAGTCGGAAACTTCCGACTTCGGCTGAGAGGGTTGGGGTGAGGGGCAGCTTCGGCGTGCTCAGACTAGCTGCAAAGCCCCCTCATCCGCCCACCTTCACTAAAGCTTCGGCGGGCGACCTCCCCCCGCACGCGGGGAGAGGTGAATGAAAGTTACTCCTTCGCCGGCACCGTGTGCAGATAGGCGACGATGGCGTCGAGGTCGTTCGGCGTCAGCGTGGCGTAGGAGTGGAAGGCCATCGGCGGCTTGAGGTGCTTACCCTCATCGTCGATGCCTTGCGTGATCGCGCGCTTGATCTGCGCGTCGGTCCAGTCGCCGATGCCCTTGGTCTTGCTCGGGGTGATGTTGCGCGACACCGACACGCCCCACGGTCCCTTCAGCTCGAAGCCCCCCTTGCCGAGATCGTTAACGAAATCCTTGCCAAGCTTGCCGAGCGGCGTGTGGCACTCCATGCAATGGCCGATGGTGGCGAGGTAGAAGCCCTTCTTCACCTTGTCCTTGAGCATGGCCTGGGTGTACGGCTTCGCGCTGCCAGGGAAGATTTGATGGGGGATTTTGATCTTATAGATCGGGTCCGGCACTTTGTTCTTGATCGGCTTCAGGCTGCGCAGATAGGCGACGACCGCGTTGAGATCGCGCTCAGTGAAGATGCCATAAAAGCCGGTCGGCATGACCTCCGCGATCTGTACCCCGTCCGGCCGCACGCCGGTCCGCAACAGTTTCTTGATGTCGGCGTCGCTCCATTTGCCGATGCCGGTGTCCTTGTCCGGGGTGATATTGGGCGCGGTCACCTTGAACGGCGGCTCGTCGAATTCGAGCCCGCCGGAGAAGGCCTTGGCCATGATATCGGCGCCCTTCGGGCCCTTGGGCGTATGGCAATTGCCGCAAGTGAGGATGCCGTTTACCAGATAGCTGCCGCGCTTGATGAGATTGGCTTTGGAATCGGCCGATTGTGCCAGGCCGGTGGCGGCCGCGAGCGCGATGAAAGCAACGATAAGACGGATCATGATTCCTCCAGGGGACATTTAGGCGAGGGATTATACATCGACGCGGGCGCGCGCCTATGGAGGCTAAAACAAAAAGGACGGCGCCAGGCGCCGCCCTTCCATTCAACGCTATATTTATGCGCGCTTTACGCCGGCACGGTCGCTTCTTCCGCGGCCTTCTTCTCCTGCACGGGCCCGGAATCCTTGCCCTTGGCCTCGACGTCGCGGTCGACGAACTCGATCACCGCTTGCGGAGCGTTGTCGCCGAAGCGGAAGCCGGCTTTCATGATGCGCGTATAGCCGCCGTGGCGCTCCTTGTAGCGCGGGCCGATTACTTCGAACAACTTCTTGACCTGGGCCACGTCGCGGATTTCGGCGATGGCCTGGCGGCGGGCGTGCAGGCCGCCTTTCTTGGCGAGTGTCACCAGCTTCTCCACCACCGGGCGCAGTTCCTTGGCCTTCGGCAGCGTGGTGACGATCTGCTCGTGCTTGATCAGCGCGGCGCACATGTTGCCGAACATGGCGCGACGATGCGACGGCTTCTTGCCGAGCTTGCGGTGAACTTTGCCGTGACGCATCGCCTACTCCTTAACCCCTGTTCGCGTGGCCGCAGCACGCGGCTCAGTAATGGTCCTCGAAGCGCTTGGCGAGCTCCTCGATGTTCTCCGGCGGCCAGCCCGGCACCTCCATGCCGAGATGCAGGCCCATCTGCGCCAGCACTTCCTTGATCTCGTTGAGCGACTTGCGGCCGAAGTTCGGCGTGCGCAGCATCTCGGCTTCCGTCTTCTGAACGAGATCGCCGATATAGACGATGTTGTCGTTCTTCAGGCAGTTGGCCGAGCGTACCGACAGTTCGAGCTCGTCCACCTTCTTGAGGAAGGCCGGGTTGAAGGCGAGATCGGGAATCGCCTCGGCGGCCTCCGCCTTGCGCGGCTCCTCGAAATTGACGAACACGTTGAGCTGGTCCTGCAGGATGCGCGCCGCGTAAGCGAGCGAATCCTCCGGGCTGACCGCGCCATTGGTCTCGATTGTCATGGTGAGCTTGTCGTAGTCGAGGATCTGGCCCTCGCGGGTATTCTCGACCTTGTAGGAGACCTTGCGCACCGGCGAATAGAGGCTGTCGACCGGGATCAACCCGATCGGCGCGTCCTCCGGACGGTTGCGCTCGGCCGGCACGTAACCCTTGCCGGTATTGACGGTGAACTCCATGCGGATCTCGGCACCCTCGTCGAGGGTGCAGAGCACGAGGTCCGGATTGAGCACCACCACGTCGCCAACGGTCTGGATGTCGCCGGCGGTCACCGTGCCGGGACCCTGCTTCTTGACCACCATGCGCTTGGGACCCTCACCCTGCATCTTGATGGCGATGTCCTTGATGTTGAGCACGATGTCGGTGACGTCCTCGCGCACGCCGGCGATCGAGGAGAACTCGTGCAGCACGCCGTCGATGTGCACCGACTGCACGGCGGAGCCCTGCAGCGAGGAGAGCAGAATGCGGCGCAGCGCATTGCCCAGCGTCACGCCGAAACCGCGTTCGAGCGGCTCGGCAACCATGGTCGCGGTGCGCGCGGCGTCGGTACCGGCGGCGACTTGGAGCTTGTTCGGCCTGATCAATTCCTGCCAATTCTTTTGGATCACGTCTTCACCTTTTCAGCGGCGCTGAGGCCTGATCGCCTCGCGCTGGGCCCCACCCGCCATGTGGGGAAAGTTGGGCGGCAGCGGATGCGCGCCACGCATCCGCCTCTACAGCAAATCAAACGCGACGACGCTTGCGCGGCCGGCAACCGTTATGCGGAATCGTGGTCACGTCGCGGATCGAGGTGATGGTGAAGCCGGCCGCCTGTAGCGAGCGCAGCGCCGACTCGCGGCCCGAACCGGGGCCGGACACTTCCACCTCGAGCGTGCGCATGCCGTGCTCCTGCGCCTTCTTGGCGGCGTCTTCGGCGGCCACCTGCGCGGCATAGGGCGTCGACTTGCGCGAACCCTTGAAGCCCATGGTCCCGGCCGACGACCAAGCAATGGTGTTGCCCTGCGCGTCGGTGATGGTGATCATGGTGTTGTTGAACGAGGCCGCGACGTGCGCGACGCCGGACGCGATATTCTTGCGTTCGCGCCGGCGGACGCGGGTGGCTTCCTTACCCATTCTCAAACCCTTTCGCGGCCCGCCAGCCGAAAACGGCGCGGGCCAATCCCGTTATCAAGTCGGTGACACAGCTTTTTTCTTGCCGGCGATGGTCTTGGCCGGCCCCTTGCGGGTGCGTGCATTCGTATGCGTGCGCTGGCCGCGCACCGGCAGGCCCTTGCGGTGGCGCAGGCCCCGGTAGCAGCCGAGATCCATCAGGCGCTTGATGTTCATCGACGTTTCGCGGCGCAGGTCTCCCTCGACCATGTAGTCGCGGTCGATCATTTCGCGAATCTGCAGCACTTCGGCGTCGGTGAGCTGCGAGACGCGCCTCTCCGCCGGCAGGTTAACCTTGCCCACGATCTCGCTGGCGATCTTGGGCCCGATGCCGTGGATATATTGCAGCGCGATGACGACGCGCTTGTTGGTAGGAAGATTAACGCCCGCGATACGAGCCACGAGGGATCTCTCCTGTTATTGGCCGGTCGCGCACTGCGCGCCGAATTGTTCTGTTCCCACAAGGGGATAACGCAAAGCGTAACACGACGCCCGTCCCCGCCGCTTTGGGGCCCGGCATCGCGTCAAACTCCTGAATGTGCAGCTTATTAAGGGATTCATCAGGCCTTCGTCAACCTCCGCCGGCTACCCGATTTGCTCTTTCCCGGTCTGCTTTTGCGCCTGGGGCGACCCTTGGAACTGGCGGGCCGGCGGGCAGAGGCCTTGGCGGGTTTTTTGCCCCGTCGGCCTTTGCCCCTGCCGGTTCTGGCCGCTTTGGCCGGCTTTTTGACCCGCTTGGTCCGCTTGGCGGCCGGCTTGACTGCGCCTGCAGGCGCCAGCAAGCGGTCAATGGCGGCGGCGACCGTCTCGATCGGCGCCATGCCGTCCACGCTCCTGAGCATGCCCTTGCCGGCGTAATGGTCGACAAGCGGCGCGGTCTGCGCCCGGTAGGCGGCCAGCCGCCCTTTCAGCACGTCCGAATTATCGTCGGCGCGCAGCGTCTCGCCGCGGGCGGTCATGTCCGCCACCCGCTTTTCGATGCGCTGAAGCAAGATGCCCTCGTCCACCGTCAGCGCAATGACGGCATCGAGCTGCAACCCGCGCTCGACCAGCAGGCGGTCGAGCGCTTCGGCCTGCGGCACTGTGCGCGGAAAGCCGTCAAGGATGAAACCGGCTTCGGCGTCGGGCTGGTCGATGCGGTCGGCGATGATCGCCACCACCATCTCGTCCGGCACCAGCTCGCCGCGGTCGATCAGGCCCTTGGCGCGCAAACCGACTGGCGTGCCGGCGGCGGCCGCCGCCCGCAGCATCTCGCCGCTCGAGAGGTGAACAATGCCGTATTTGGCAACCAGGCGCTGCGCTTGCGTGCCCTTCCCCGCCCCCGGCGGGCCGAGCAGGACCAACCTCATCTATTTCGCCCCCGCAACTTCGAACGCTTGATCAGGCCTTCATACTGGTGCGCCAGCAGATAGCCCTGGATCTGCGCCACGGTGTCCATGGTCACGCTGACCACGATCAGCAGCGAGGTGCCGCCGAAATAGAACGGCACCGCCGCGTATGAGATCAGGATTTCCGGGATCAGGCAGACGATGGCGAGATAGAGCGCGCCGACCACGGTGATGCGCGAGAGCACAAAGTCGATGTATTCGGCGGTGCGCTCGCCCGGTCTTATGCCGGGGATGAAGCCGCCGTGCTTCTTCAGGTTGTCGGCGGTCTCGGTCGGGTTGAATACGATCGCGGTGTAGAAGAAGGCGAAGAACACGATCAACGCGATGTAGAGGATCAGGAACAGCGGCCGGCCGTGGCCGAGCAGCGTGGTGACGGTGGTGAGCCAATTGGGACCGCTGCCAGCGTTGAAATTGGCAACCGTCGTCGGCAGCAGCAGCAGCGAGGAGGCGAAAATCGGCGGGATCACGCCCGACGTGTTGAGCTTGAGCGGCAGATGCGAGGACTGGCCCTCGAACATGCGGTTGCCGACCTGTCGTTTCGGGTACTGAATCAGCAGCCGCCGTTGCGCGCGCTCCATGAACACGATGAAGGCGATCACCGCCACGACCATGACGATGACGGCAAGGATCAGGCCGGTGGACAGCGCGCCCTGGCGGCCCAATTCCAGTGTGCCGGCGATGGCGGAAGGCAGTCGCGCCACGATGCCGGCCAGGATGATGAGCGAAATGCCGTTGCCGATGCCGCGCGAGGTGATCTGCTCGCCGAGCCACATCAAGAAGATGGTGCCGCCGGTGAGCGTGATGGTGGTGGAGATGCGGAAGAACCAACCGGGGTCGCTGACCACGCTGGTTGAGCCTTCCAGCCCGATCGAGATGCCGTAGGCCTGGAATGCCGCCAGCAACACGGTCAGATACCGCGTGTACTGGTTCATGATCTTGCGGCCGGCCTCGCCTTCCTTCTTGAGCGCTTCGAGCGTGGGCGAGACCGTGGTCATCAACTGGATGATGATCGAGGCCGAGATGTACGGCATGATGTTGAGGGCAAAGATCGCCATCCGCTGGATGCCGCCGCCGGAGAACATGTTGAACATGCCGAGAATGCCGCCGGCCTGGGTCTGGAAGATCTGCTCCCAGGCGGCGGGATCAATGCCGGGCAGCGGAATATAGGTGCCGAGGCGATAGACCATCAGCGCACCCAGCGTGAACCAGATGCGCTTCTTGAGCTCTTCGGCTTTGGCGAGGGCCCCGAAGTTGAGATTGGCCGCCAGTTGTTCCGCTGCCGAAACCATCACTCGCTCCTGCTGCCGCGCTCTACCCCACCGGGCGCGGGGCGATAGTCACAAAGCCGTAAATAGGCACTCCGCCGTCATCTTGAAGCCGGGCGCCCGCGTGAAACGTCCGCCGTCATGGACGATTCCCGGCGCCCGGGCTACTCGGGCTTCGCCTCGCCTTCGGCCGCGGCCGGCTTTCCCTTGCCGCCCTTCGGCTTGCCCTCGCCCTTCGCCCCGCCTTTGGCCGCTTCCAGCGCCATGCGCTTGTTCTTGCCTTTCGGCTCGGCCGGCTCGACTTTGGGCGCGGCCAGGATCTTGACACTGCCGCCGGCCTTCTCCACCGCCGCGATCGCGGTCTTCGAGGCACGGTAGACCGAAAAATCGACCTTGCTCTTGATTTCGCCTGCGCCCAGCAATTTGACGCCGCCCTTGGCGCGCCGCAGCAGCCGGGCCTTGACCATGGCATCGACGTCGATTGCGGCCTTGGCATCGATGAGACCGGCGTCGATCGCCGCCTGCACCTTGCCGACATTGACCTCGTTGAGCTTGACCGCGAACGGCGAGTTGCGGAAACCGCGCTTGGCTAGGCGCCGGTGCAACGGCATCTGGCCGCCTTCGAAGCCCTTGATGGCCACGCCCGAACGCGCGGTCTGGCCCTTGCCGCCGCGGCCGCCGGTCTTGCCCATGCCGGAGCCGATACCGCGCCCGATCCGCATGCGGTTCTTGCGGGCGCCGGGGCGGTCGGCGATCTGATTGAGTTTCATCGTACCCATTCCTCGTCATTTCTTTTTGGCGATGGCCAGGTCAAGCCCGGCCATGACCAAGCGGTCATTTCGCGTCGCCGACCACGCGCACCAAATGCTGCACCTTGCGGATCATGCCGCGGGTGGCGGAGGTATCCGGCAGATCGCGGGTGCGGCCGATCTTGTTGAGGCCGAGCCCGATCAGCGTGGCGCGCTGTTCGTGGTGGCGGCGCATCGGGCTGCCGATCTGTTCGACCTTGATGGTCTTTCCCTGAGCCATTGCGATCCTTCCAGCGTGCTATCGGTTCAGTCGGCCGACTGCTCGGCCTCGCCACCTTCGCGGCGGTGCGCCTGCAGGGTGGAGACCTTGATGTTGCGGCGCGCAGCCACCGAGCGCGGCGAATCTTGCGACTTGAGAGCGTCGAAGGTCGCGCGTACCACGTTGTACGGATTGGACGAGCCGAGCGACTTGGCCACGATGTCCTGGATGCCCAGCGTCTCGAACACCGCGCGCATCGGGCCGCCGGCGATGATGCCGGTGCCGGCGGGCGCGGCGCGCAGGAACACCTTGCCGGCGCCGTGGCGGCCGAGCACGTCGTGATGCAGGGTGCGGCCCTCGCGCAACGGCACGCGCGTTAGCGCGCGCTTGGCGGCGTCGGTCGCCTTGCGGATCGCCTCCGGCACTTCGCGCGCCTTGCCGTGGCCGAAACCGGCGCGGCCTTTCTGATCGCCGACGATTACCAGCGCGGCAAAGGCAAAACGCCGGCCGCCCTTCACCACCTTGGCCACGCGGTTGATGTGGACCAGCTTGTCGGTGAACTCGCTGTCGCGCTCGTCGCGGCCGCCGCGTTCACGGTCGCGTCGCGGCTCTCGTCGGGGCTCATGTGCCATATTCAGACCAATCCGTTTTCCATTCGCATGCGCTAAAAGTTAAGACCACCCTCGCGCGCGGCATCGGCCAGCGCCTTGATGCGTCCGTGATAGAGATAGCCGCCGCGGTCGAACACGACGTCCTTGATGCCCTTTCCCTTGGCGCGTTCGGCGATCAGCTTGCCGACCACCTTGGCGGCCGCGATATCGGCGCCCTTCTTGCCGTCGCCGCGCAGGGTCTTTTCCAGCGAGGAAGCGGCGGCCAGTGTCTCGCCTTTGGTATCGTCGATGAGCTGGGCGTAGATGTGCTTGGACGAGCGGAACACGGACAGCCGCGCGCGCGCGCCGCCCGCAAGCTTGATCTTGCGTCGCACCGTCGCCGTCCGCCGCGCGGTCCGGTCACTCAATCTCGACATGGCGCCTTCGTCCTCTACTTCTTCTTGCCTTCCTTGCGGAAGATGTATTCGCCGGCGTATTTCACGCCCTTGCCCTTGTAGGGCTCGGGCGGGCGATATCCGCGGATCTCGGCGGCAACGTGACCGACCTTCTGCTTGTCCATGCCGGTCACCACGATCTCAGTTGGCTTCGGGGTCGCGATCGTGATGCCGTCCGGAATCGCATAGTTCACGTCGTGCGAAAAGCCGAGCTGCAGATTGAGCTGCTTGCCCTGCACCGCGGCGCGGAAGCCGACGCCGGTGATCTCCAGCTTCTCCTCGAAGCCCTTGGTCACGCCGGCGACCAGGTTGGCGACCAGCGTGCGCGAGGTGCCCCACAGCGAGCGAGCGCGCTTGGTCTCAAAACGCGGCTCGACCGTGATGGCGTTCTTGTCCATCTTGGCCACCACGTCGTCGTGCAGCACGAGCTGGAGCGCGCCCTTGGGGCCCTTCACCTTGACGGTCTGCCCTTCCAGGTTGGCGGTGACGCCGCTGGGGATGGCGATGGGTTTGTA
>CAYLMY010000085.1:4638-12239 GCA_964384635.1 uncultured Undibacter sp. | reverse complement strand
CGCGGTTGAAGAAGAATTCCGTCCACAGCGTCTGCCCGATCATCAGCGTGCGCGAGCCCCCGAGCAGGTCGGGGATGACGAACTCGCCGACGATCGGGATGAAGCAAAGCAGCGTGCCCGCCGCCGCCCCCGGCAGCGACAGCGGCACGGTCACCTGCCAAAACGCCTTCCAGCGCGGGCAGCCGAGATCGGCCGCCGCTTCCAGCAGCGTCTCGTCCATCTTCTCGAGCGTGGCGTAGAGCGGCAGCACCATGAACGGCAAATAGGAATAGACCAAGCCGATATAGATCGCGGTGTCGGACGCGAGCCATACCGCCGGCTCATGGATGATGTGGAGCCGCATCAGCACATCGTTGAGCAGCCCGTCGCGCTGCAGGATGTTGATCCAGGCATAAACGCGGATCAGGAACGAGGTCCAGAACGGCAGCACCACCAACATCACCAATAGCGGCTGCAGCCCGCGCGGGCTGCGCGCGATGCCGTAGGCGATCGGATATCCGATCAACAGCAGAATCGCGGTCGAGACGCCGGCGACCTGCAGGCTCTTGAAATAGGAGAAGAGATAGATCGGGTCGGAGACGATGAGCCGGTAGCCGTCGAGCGTCAGCCGCGCGAAGAAATCCTGCAAGCCCTGCCAGCCGGCGGCAAGATCGAACACCGGCACATAGGGCGGCTGCGCGATCGCGGTTTGCGAGAGACTGATCTTGAGCACGATCGCGAACGGCACCAGGAAAAAAATCGCCAGCCACAGGTATGGCATCAGCACGACCGCGCGCCTGCCCCAGCTTCGTTCGCTTTTGATCGCTGCGTTCATCGTCTAGTCCGTCAGCAGCACGCCGGCGTCGTGCGGCCAGGACAGCCACACCACGTCCTTGACGGCGAACTGAGCCTTTCCGCGTGCGCTGGTATTGGCGAGCGCGACCTTCATCAGCGAGCGGTCGGCGAGCCGTACCTTGTAGAGCGAAACGTCGCCGCGATAACCGACCTCGGCCACGGTGCCGGACAGCGCGTTGTGATGACCGGCGGCCGGCTTTTCGGCGCTCATGCGCAGCTTTTCCGGGCGCAGCGCCAGCCAGACCTTGCCGCCGGATTTGCCGCCGCCGGCGACGCGCAACGGCCCGAGCCCGGTTTCGAGCGTACCACCCTCGCCCAGTCGTCCTTCGATCAGCGTCACCTCGCCGATGAAGTCAGCAACCCAGCGCGAATTCGGCCGCTCGTAGATCTCGGCCGGCTCGGCCATCTGCGCCAGCCGGCCTCGGTCCATCACGGCGATTCGGTCCGCAACGATCATCGCCTCTTCCTGGTCGTGGGTGACGATGACGAATGTGGTGCCGAGCTTGCGCTGCAATTCCATCAGCTCGAATTGGGTCTCGGCGCGCAGCTTCTTGTCGAGGGCGGCCAGCGGTTCGTCGAGCAGCAACACGCGCGGGCGCTTGATCAGCGAGCGCGCCAGCGCCACCCGTTGACGCTCACCGCCGGAGAGCTGGCCGACGCGGCGCTTGCCGAAGCCTTGCAGCTTGACCAGCGCCAGCATCTCGGCGACCCGCTCGCCGCGCTCGCGCCGGCCGACGTTCTCCTGGCGCAGGCCGAAGCCGATGTTTCCCTCCACGGTAAGATGGGGAAACAAAGCGTAGCTCTGGAACATCATGTTGACCGGCCGATGGTGCGGCGGAACATCGCCGATGTCCTCGCCGTCGAGCAGGATGCGCCCTTCATTCGGCGCTTCGAAACCGGCGAGCAGGCGCAACAATGTGGTCTTGCCGCAGCCGGAAGGGCCGAGCAGCGCAAAAAATTCGCCGCGCCTGACGTCGAGGCTGAGCGCATCGACCGCGGCCACATCGCCGAAACGCTTGCTGACTTGCTCGAAGCGCACGAGCGCGGGCTGGCTGCCCTCTTCGAGCCCGCGCGTGCCGTCGCCGTCCGCCATCGATTCGCCTCGATGCCTCACCGCGCGCAACGCTAGCGGGGCACGCGTGCGCGCTCAACCGGGCAATTCGAACGGTAATCGCTGAAGCGTCAGGCGGCGTCAGGCGACTCGCCGTCGGGATCGGCCACCGGCGCCGGCGGCGCCGGCGGAAAGCGCGGCGCTGGACCATAATACTCGCCGAGCCGCACGCTCTCGCGCGGCTTGAGCAGGATGGAGATCAGGCGATCTAACAGCGCCTTGGCCGACACCGGCTTGCACAGGAACTCGTTCACGCCGAGCTTGGCCGATTCCAGGATGCGCCAGCGCTCGCCGTGGGCGGTGAGCATGATGATGGGAATGTCCGGCATCGGGAACGCGCCGGGCGAGCGCACGATGCGCACCAGTTCCGGGCCGTTGAGCAGCGGCATCTCCCAGTCCAACACCACCACGTCGGGGGTAACCGTGCGGATCATTTCGAGCGCGGCGATGCCGTCACCGGCTTCGAAGATCTTCTTGACACCGATATTGGCGAGCATGCCGCGCACCAGATTGCGCATGAACGGATTATCGTCGACCACCAGCACACGCAACTGCTGGATCAGGACTTCGACGTGCTTGGCGCTGATGTTCATGGGGGGCGCTCCGGCAGCGGGATATTGTGCCGCAATCATCACCGGGACGTTAACGTGCGTCTGACCGCGTCCTGCCAGCCGTTATATTTGCGTTCACGCATTTCGGCGTCCATGCGCGGCTCGAAACGGCGGTCGAGCCGCCATTGCGCGGCAAAACCGTCGAGATCGGGACAGAGGCCGGCGGTACGGCCGGCAAGATAGGCGGCGCCCAGGGCGGTCGTCTCCATCACCGAGGGTCGGTCGACCGGGCTCGCCAGCATGTCGGCGAGGAACTGCATGGTGGCATTGCTGGCAGTCATGCCGCCGTCGACGCGCAGCACGCCGGGCCCTTGCGCCGCCGGCCAGTCGGCGCGCATGGCCGCAAGCAGATCGCGGGTCTGGTAACCGACCGATTCCAGCACCGCGCGCGCGAGTTCGGCGTCGCCGGAATGCCGGGTGAGGCCGAAAATCGCGCCGCGCGCCTGGGCGTCCCAATAGGGCGCGCCGAGCCCGACAAAAGCCGGCACCAAGTAGACCTGCTCGGCCGGATCGGCGAGACCGGCCAGCGCGTCGACCTCCGCCGAATGGGCGATGATCTTGAGTCCGTCGCGCAGCCATTGCACCGCGGCGCCGGCGATAAAGATCGCCCCCTCCAGCGCGTAGGTGCGCTTGCCCGCGAGCTGATAGGCGATAGTGGTGAGCAGCCGGTTGCGCGAAACGACGCGCTCGGCGCCGGTGTTGAGCACCATGAAGCAGCCGGTGCCGTAGGTCGATTTCATCATGCCGGGCTCGAAGCAGCCCTGCCCGATGGTCGCCGCCTGCTGGTCGCCGGCCATGCCGAGAATACGCATGGGCGCACCGAACAAGTCCGGCGCGGTGATGCCGAATTCGCCGGCGTTATCGCGCACCTCCGGCAGCAGGCTTGGCGGCACGCCGAACAGCTTGCAAAGGCCCTCGTCCCATGCACCCTTGCCGATGTCGAACAAGGCCGTGCGCGCGGCATTGCTGGCGTCGGTCGCATGCACCTTGCCGCCGGTAAGCCGCCACAACAGGAAGCTGTCGATGGTGCCGAAGGCGAGCTTGCCTGTTTCGGCAGCCGCGCGCGCGCCGTGAACGTGTTCGAGCAGCCAGGCGATCTTGCTGGCGGAGAAATAGGGATCGAGCAGCAGCCCGGTCTTGGCGGCAATCTCCGGCTCGTGGCCGCGTTCGCGCAGCAAGCCGCAAAGCTCGGCCGTGCGCCGGTCCTGCCAGACGATCGCGTTGTGGATCGGCTTGCCGGTCGCGCGCTCCCAGATCACCGTGGTTTCGCGCTGATTGGTAATGCCGATGCCGACGACCTCGCGCGGATCAAGGCCCGCCCCGGCAATCGCTTCGCGTACGCAGGCGACGGTAGCGGACCAGATTGCTTCCGGGTCGTGTTCGACCAGGCCGGGCGCCGGATAGATCTGGTGCAGCTCGTGCTGGGCGAGGCTAAGCGGGTTGAGCGCCGCATCGAAGGCGATGGCGCGCGTCGAGGTGGTACCCTGGTCGATGGCGATGAGAGTTGCGGCCAAGGCTTCTTCCCCCGCTGCCGCGCTGGGCAATGCTGACAGCAGCGCGGAGCTTAGTTCAGCAGGATCAGGTTGGCGATTGCGTCGTCGTTGTCGGCATGGACCGCGGTCACCATTTTGCGCGGCGCCGGGCCGTAATAGTCGCCGGTATTCACCACCGGGCGTGGCTTGGTCAGCACCGAGATCAGGCGGTCCTGCAAGGCCTTGGACGATACCGGCTTGAGCAGGAATTCGTTGACGCCGACCTTCACCGCTTCGATCACACGCGAGCGCTCGCCGTGGCCGGTTAGCATGATGATCGGCACGTTCGGATACGGGAAGGTTTCAGGCGAGCGCACCATGCGCAGGAAGGCCGGACCGTCAACGCCGGGCATTTCCCAGTCGAGAATGACGACGTCGGGCGAAGCGGTGCGGATGATCTCGAGACCAGCCGGTCCGTCGCCGGCCTCATAGATATTACGCACGCCGATGCTCATCAGCAGGGCGCGCACGACCTTGCGCATATACGGCTCGTCGTCCACCACCAGCACCTTGGTGGCGGCAAAGCGAGCGACGAGGGCCTTGGCATTGATCGGCATTGGCAATCCGTACGCCCCGAAACGGTGCTATCGCCGCCACTAAGGCACAAAGGTGTGGCGGTAGGCTAAAACGGGCCGCGTCAATTGCACTGATTCCGGCAAGACTTGGTAAACCATAAACGCGCCTTTCAGGGCGCGAGCTGCTGTACCATCTCGGCATTAAGCGAGACGATGAACTGGCTGAGCGCGGCGGTCTCTTCGTCCGTGGCCTTGAGGCCAAGCTTGCTGCGCCGGTACAGCACGTCCTCCGCGGTCTGCGCCCATTCGTTCTCGACGAGGTAGCGCACCTCGGCGCCGGTGAGATCGCCGGTGAAGCGGGCTCCCAGATCGTCCATGCTTTGCGCGGCCCCGAGAATGCGCTCGCAACGCGTTCCGTAGGCCCGCACCAGGCGTTGCGCGTGCGGCTGGGAGACAAAGGGCCAGCGCCCGATCGTTTCGCCCACCAGCGCGGGCAATCCATCGGGCGAAAAATCGCCGCCGGGTAGTGTCGAGCCGGCGGTCCAGGGCGGCCTCGCCGGGGAAAAAGGACCGATCTTCGCCATCGCCGCCTCCGCCAGTTTGCGGTGGGTGGTGATCTTGCCGCCGTAGATGGTCAAGAGCGGCGCCTCGTCGGGCCGCGCCTCAAATGCAAGCGTATAGTCGCGGGTGACGTCCTCAGGCCTGCCGGCGCCGTCGTCATAGAGCGCGCGCACGCCGGCGAACGCCCACACCAGCTCGTCGGGCATGATCTTGTCGCGGAAATATTCGTTCACGGTGTTGCAGAGATAAACGATCTCGTCGTCATCGGCCGATGGCGAATTAAGGTCGCCAACGAAATTTTCGTCGGTGGTGCCGATCAGGGTGAACTCCTGCGCGAACGGCAGGACGAACACCACGCGCCCGTCGGCGGCCTGCAAAAGATAGCCGCAATCGTGCTCGAAGCGGCGGCGCACCACGATATGACTGCCCTTGATCAGCCGCACCGGCGCCGCGAG
Organism: uncultured Undibacter sp.; assembly: GCA_964384635.1. Lineage (GTDB taxonomy): Bacteria > Pseudomonadota > Alphaproteobacteria > Rhizobiales > Xanthobacteraceae > Pseudolabrys. Next base: position 6,620 of record CAYLMY010000085.1, on the reverse strand, counting down.
CGGCCGCCGGATCACGGTGTCGGCCACCTCGCCGATCCAGGGCCCGGCGGCATTGACCAGCGCGCGCGCGGTCTTAACCTCGCGGCGGCCCCGAGCGAACAGCACCAGTTCCCAGTCCTGCTCGCGCCGCTCCGCCCGCACGCAGCGAGTGCGGGTGCGGATAACGGCGCTGTGCTCGGCGGCATCGAGCGCGTTGAGCACGACCAGGCGAGAATCGTCAACCAGGCAATCGGAATATTCAAAGCCGTAGTGAAACGAGCGCTTGAGCGGCGCGCCGAGCGCGTGATGGGTGAGATCGACGGTGCGGCTTGCCGGCAACAGCCTGCGAGCGCCCAGCCAGTCGTACAGAAACAAGCCGAAGCGCAGCAGCAGCGCCGAGCGCCGGCGCGGGAGCAGTGGCAGCAGGAAGCGCGTCGGGCGGATCAGATGCGGGGCCATGCGCAACAGCACTTCGCGCTCGGCCAGCGCCTCGCGCACCAGCCGGAAGGCGCCGCGTTCCAGGTAGCGCAGGCCGCCATGGATCAGTTTTGAAGAGGCCGAGGAGGTGCCGGAGCCGAGATCGTTCATCTCGACCAGCAGCACGCGCAGGCCCCGCCCGGCTGCGTCGCGGGCGAGCCCGGTTCCGTTGATGCCGCCGCCAATGATGGCGAGATCGAAGTCGGCCATTACCTGCTGATTCGCTGCTTGCGCGCAGAATGAGCGGCGCCACCGGCGCACTCAAGCCCGCCAAAAGCCACAACATTCGGCCACGATTGCCAAACAAGCTCGTTCTAGCCATATGTCGTAAACAATGTCCTCGCGACGCTTGAACCGCCGGGACCTTGAAGCCGGATCTCATGCCCTCCCCCCACCTGCTCGTCATCGAAGGCAATTCACCGCAGACCACGGCCGAACACGTGGCCGCCGGCGGCGTGCCGGCGAGCAAGGGCTATTCCGACCTGTTGCGCGAGTTACTGGCGGGGGCAGCGGTGGACATCTGCTATCCGGGCGACCCCGCCGCGACCTTGCCGGCCGGCGAAGCGTTGGAAGGCTATGACGGCATCGCCATCACCGGCTCGGCGCTGCACGTCTATAGCGGCGGCCCCGAGGTGATGCGGCAGGTCGACTTGGTGCGTGCGGCACTGGCGACGGGAACGCCGGTGTTCGGCTCCTGCTGGGGCCTGCAGGTGATCGCGGTGGCGGCCGGCGGCAGCGTGCGCAAAAATCCCAAGGGCCGCGAGATCGGCTTCGGCCGCGGCATTCGCCTGACGGAAGCCGGCCGCAAGCATCCGATGTATGTCGGCAAGCTCGACGTGTTCAACGCGCCGACCGTGCATCTCGACGAGGTCGACGTCGTGCCGCCCGGCACCACCGTGCTTGCCACCAACGCGATGTCGTCGGTGCAGAGCGTGGAAATCCGCACCAACGGCTCGGTGGCCTGGGCGGTGCAGTATCATCCGGAATATCCCTTACGCGAGCTGGCGGCGATCGTGCGCCGCATCGGCACAAGGCTGATCGGGGAAGGCTTCTTCGCCGACGAGGCCGACATGAAAATGTTCGCGCAGGATCTCGACCTGCTCGACCGCGATCCCGAATGCAAGCGGCTGGCCTGGCGGCACGGCGTCAGCAAGAACATACTCGACAAGAAGCTGCGGGTGAGCGAGGTGGCGAACTGGCTCGAACTCCAGGTTCTGCCGATGCGGGTGAAGCGGGGAAGAGGGTGAGCGATTTTTCCGGCAAGCACGCGGTGGTGACCGGCGGCACCGGCGCGCTTGGCTCCGCAGTGGTCGGTGCGTTGATAACGGGCGGCGCCAGCTGCACCGTTCCTTACGTGCACGAGGCGGAAGCGGAGCGATTTCCGTTTCGCAATGACGGCAAAGCGAAGCTGATCAAGGTTTCCGATCTGTCCGATGAGGCGCAAGTCGCCAAGGTTTACCAACATGCGACGCCTTGGGCCTCGATCCACATTGCCGGCGGTTTCGCCATGGGCGAGGTCGCCAAGA
>CAYLMY010000085.1:2369-4538 GCA_964384635.1 uncultured Undibacter sp. | reverse complement strand
TTCGCCATGGGCGAGGTCGCCAAGACCGACAAGGCCGCGCTGATGGCGCAGCTCGACAACAACTTGATCTCCTGCTTCTTGTGCTGCCGCGCCGCGGTCAACGCCATGCGCGCGTCCGGCGGCGGCCGCATCGTCAACGTGGCGGCGCGCCCCGGGCTTGAATGGCGCGCCGGCGCCGGCATGGCGGCCTATACGGTCGCCAAGGCGGGCGTCGCCGCGCTCACCGTCGCGCTCGCCGAGGAAGTCGCCAAGGACGGCATTCTGGTCAATGCGGTAGCGCCCTCGATCATGGATACAGCCGCCAACCGCACGGCCATGCCGAAGGCGGATTTTTCAGCCTGGCCGAAGGTGGAAGAGGTGGCGGCGACGATTTTGTTTCTGGCCTCGCCGGACAACAAGGTCACGCGCGGCGCAGTGGTGCCGGTGTACGGGAAATCCTGACTCCGTTCATTCCCGCGCAAGCGGGAATCCAGAGCACCATTTTCAGAATTAAAAGCTGGGTCCCCGCATTCGCGGGGACGAACGGATGGGGATCACCCGGCGATCGGCACTAGTTCGAGCGGCGGGCGCAGCAGGCGCTGCACCGCGTTGGCGGCGACCACGGTGCGGCCTTCCGCATAGGCCTCGTGGTTCTTCTCGATGTCGTCGAGATCGTACTGATAGTTGACCATCAGCCCGTGCGCTTGCGCCAGCGCCTTGTCCGAGACGTCGGCCAGCCAGTTGATGCGTTCGAGCCGCGCGCCGTTGCCGAGATGGAAACGCGCGACGCCGTCGACCGGCAGACCGCGCGGGCCGCGCGCGCGCACCAAATACCAGGCCGCCGCCCGCATCACCGGGTCCCGCAGCCGCTCCGTCATCTCCTCATTGGCCCACCAGCCCGGCTCATCGAGCGCCGCCAGCACGGCCTTGTCGGCCTCGGTCAGCACCGCCGATTTTGCCTCTTCGCGTTCGCGCTTGAGCCAGGCGGCAAAACCGGTGAGCGGCGACAGCGTCACGAAGGTCGACAGCTTCGGCATCTCGCGGCTGATCTCCTCGACCACCTGCTTGATCAGGAAGTTGCCGAAGGACACGCCAGTGAGCCCGCGCTGGCAGTTGGAGATCGAGTAGAACACCGCGGTGCGGTTCTTCTCGCCGTCGCTCACTTCGCGCTCGGGACTAAGAATCGGCGCGATCGCGGCCGGGATGTCGCGGGTGAGCGCGACCTCGACGAAGATCAGCGGGTCGTCCACCAGCGCGGGATGGAAAAAGGCGTAGCAGCGCCGGTCGGGCGGATCGATGCGCCGGCGCAGGTCCTCCCAATCGTGAATCGCGTGTACCGCCTCGTAGCGGATGATCTTTTCCAGCACGATCGCCGGCGTCGACCAGTCGACGTGGCGCAGCACCAGGAAGCCGCGGTTGAACCAGGACGAGAACAAATGGACGAAATCATCGTCGACCGCGGCGAGATCGTCGCGCTTGACGAGCGCGTCCAGCAATTGCTCGCGCATATGCACCAGCGCCACGGTGCCGCCGGGCGCCAGATTGAGCCGGCGGAACAGTTCCTGCCGGCGCGGCTCGGAAGCGGCGTGCACGGCGGCGGCGGTGGCGTCGCTCTGGTTTTCCCGCCAGGCCGCGATGGCGGATTCCAGCCGCGCGTTGTCCGTCCCGAAGCGCTGGGCGAGCGCCTCGAAGAACGCGATGCGCGGCCCAGTGGTAAGTTCGGCGTAGCGGCCGAGAATTTCGCGGGCGAGCGCCACACCGGAGGCCTCGCCGCGGCCGGAGAGCAGGTGTTCGGCGAGCTCGACCAGGCTTTCCGAGCGGGTTGAATCGATGCCGCGGCGGTCGCGGGCGCGATCGAGCAGCGCGCGGCCGCGCTCCGAAATGGTCTGCAACAGTTCGCCGAAAAACGAGGCGTTCATTGAGGTCCTACGGCCGCACCCATCAGAAGGTCCGGCAGCCATATAACAAAGAAACATAGACGAAATTATAATGCCGACGAAACAGTCCACTAACCAGCCGCAAGTCCGTCAGACCAAAGAACTATTCCCGCTCTGGCCAGCACGCAGCGATGGTTTTATAACCCCGCCATCGCCGTTAATGCCGCGTTGCCTGGGAGCTCCATGACATGCCGAAGCCGTTGGCGGGCCTCCGCGTTCTCGAACTCGCCCGCATCCTGGCCGGCCCATGGGC
>CAYLMY010000085.1:0-2269 GCA_964384635.1 uncultured Undibacter sp. | reverse complement strand
CGCGCCGGCTACGACCTGATGGCGCAAGGCATGGCCGGCATCATGGACCTGACCGGCACCGCCGAGGGTGAGCCGACCCGCATCGGCATTCCGGTATCCGACATCTTCACCGGCTGCTATTCGGTGATCGGCATTTTGGCGGCGCTCGCACAGCGCGAGAAGACCGGCAAGGGCGCCTATATCGACGGCGCGCTGGTTGATTCCACCGTCGGCGTGCTGTCGAACCAGGCGCTGAATTATCTGGTGTCCGGCAAGGTGCCGACCCGCATCGGTAACGCGCACGCCAATATCGTGCCCTATCAGGTGTTCCCGGTTGCCGACGGCCACGTCATCATCGCCACCGGCAACAACGCGCAATACGTCAAACTCTGCAACGTGCTGGGCGTGCCCGAGCTCGCCGACAATCCGGCCTACAAGGACAATACCGGACGGCTCAAACACCGAGCCGAGCTGGTCGGCAAGATCACCGCGATCACGTCGCGCATGAAGCGCGATGATCTGCTTAGCCAGCTGGAAGCGGTGCAGGTGCCGGCGGGACCGATCAACAATCTCGAGCAGGTGTTCAACGACCCGCAGGTGATTCACCGCGGCATGCAGCTCAAATTGCCGAGCGCCGCCGCCAAGGGCGGCACCATTCCTGGCGTGCGCACGCCGGTCGTGATCGATGGCTGGAAGGCGGCAAGCGAACACCCCTCGCCGCTGCTCGGCGAACATACGGCGGAGATCTTGAAGGAGATTGGGGAAGGGTGAACCGGTCAATCGACCGGGATCACCGCCGCCAGGCATTCCTCGCCCTTGACGCGTGTGCGGTGACCCTTGCCGTCGCCGTCTTCCATCAACACGGTATCGCCGGGGCCGAAGCTGCGGGTCTTGCCGTCGCTCGCCGTCACTTCGAGTTGACCTTTCAGGCAGATGAGAAACTGCTTCTTCGGCACCTGGATGGAATCGGCGGCCCAGCCGGCGGGCAGCCGGATGAACTGGACGCCGTCGCTCTGATAGGCGTGCGAGACGAACATCAGCGGCGCCGGCGGCCGGTAATCGGCCTCGTCGAGCTTGAGGGTGGCGTCCTCGAAATGGCTATTGCCGTTCTTGTCGGCGAGCAGGCGGACATATTTCATGGCTTGCGCTCCCTTCCGGCCCGGCGGGCACCAAGGTGATGCATTAATCGTATACGGGGAGCGCACGCTCGCCTTGACGTGCGTCAAATGGGCCGCGCCGGCTAGCTGACCGCGGTCGGCGCCAGCGCCTCGATGTCGGTGGCGATATCGATGACCGCCGGTCGTTTGGCGGCCAGCGCTTGCTTAAGCGCCGCCGCGATCTCTTCGGGCCTTTCGACCCGAATGCCGAGCGCGCCCATGTCCTCGGCGAGCTTGGCGAAGTTCATCGGATTGTAGGTCCACAGCTCGCGCGCTTTTTGCGTTTGCTCGCCGCCATAGGCGCGGTCGAAACCGCGCTTACTCTGGTTGCCGCCGCCATTGTTATTGACGATGGTGACGCTGGCGATGTTCCAGCGCACCGCGGTCTCGATTTCGGCGATGTGGTACCAGAAGCCGGCATCGCCGGTGAAAACCACCACCGGCCGCTGCGGACAGGCCGCCTTGGCGCCGATGCCGGCCGCAAAGGCCCACCCGAGATGGCCGGCGCTGCGTATGTAGCTCTGCGTCGGAGCGCGCAGATCGTACATGCCGCCCATCCACATGCCGGCGTGGCCGGTATCGACGACGACGATGGCGTCGTCGGGCACGTGTTGCGTCAACTCATGGCAGATGCGTGCCGGATGGATCGGGACGGCGTCGGATTCGAGATCGGCCCTGTATTTGGCGGTCCATTCGCTACGCAGCGCTGCGATTTCCTTGATCCAGGCGTCGCGCTTCTTGGCGCTCGCCTTGTCCGCGTTCGCCAGCATGGCCGCGAGCACGGTCTTGGCGTCGCCCAAGACGGTGGCTTGCAAAGGATAGTTACGGCCGAGCGCTTCTGGCGCGATGTCGATCTGGATCGCCGGCGTGCCGATCGCCGGCACCGTCCAGAAATGCGTGGTCATGCCGCCGGTCTCGCTGCCGATGAAACAGATGAGATCGGCGCGGTTGACCGCACGGTTCGCGCTCTCGCGCGAATAAGAACCGACGACGCCGACCGAGAGCGGATGGATGCCGGGGATGCTGTCTTTGCCGTTGAGCGAGGTGGCGACCGGGATCTGCAGCGTTTCGGCAAAAGCGACCAGCTCCTTCCCCGCGCCCGAGGCGCGCACGCCGCCACCGGCGACGATGAT
>CAYLMY010000084.1:8268-12254 GCA_964384635.1 uncultured Undibacter sp. | reverse complement strand
GCTTCGTTCTTCGGCGTTTCGATCGCCGCGCTGTATTGCAGCGCGGAGACATCGCCGACCACGATATCGGACATAAAGGGCAGCGCAAACTCGTCATAGCTGGTGCCGCCGCCAATGATCGGCTTCTTGAAGCCGGCGGCGCGCAATTGCTTGGGGAATTGCAGCGACATCGGGCCCACCATCAGCGAGAACACGGCGTCGGCATCGCCCTTGATCTGCGGAATGTAGGGGCCGAAGTCCTTTTCGCCCAGCCGCGGCCAGATTTTCTGGATGATCTTGCCGCCGCAGTCCTCGAACGCCTTCTGGAAGCCGCCGACCACTTCGTAGCCGAAGGCATAATCGGCTGCGATGGTGACGACCTTCTTGTGGCCCTGTTCGCAGGCCCATTTGCCGAGCGGATGATGCGGCTGCGATGAGGTCCAGGTGGTGCGGAAGAAGTACGGATACTTGCTGGCCTGCCGCTGCGTGAGATCGTCGGCCGCCGGGATCGAGGCGATGTAGAGCGTCTTCTCGCTGTTGCTCACCGGCGCCAGCGCATAGCCGGTCGAGGCCAGCAACCCGCCGATGAACATTTGCGCCTTGTCGCTCAGCACCAGCTTCTTGGCCTTGGTCACCGCGGCGTCGGCCTTGCCGGCGTCGTCCTCGACCACGAACTTGACGGTGGCGCCGCCGAGCTTGTTGCCGTGCTCGTCCAGATACATCTGGAAGCCGTTGGTCATGTCCTTGCCGATTTGGGCGAAGATGCCGGTCAGCGGCGCGATGAAGCCGATGCGCAGTTCCTCCGCCTTGGCCGGCGCATTCATGCTCAAGCCGAGCACGAGGCCGCCCAACAGTATTGGTACCAATCGTTTTCGCGATGTTCTCGTCATTGTCTTTACCTCCCAGTTGTTATGCCTTCCCTCGTGCGGTCAGGAAGGCGTCGGTGCCAATTTCTCCGGTGCCGCTGGCTTGGCCGTCTTGTCGGACGCGCCGCGGGCCTGGCGAATTCTTGCCGGAATGCCCATCAAGCCGGTCGGCAGATACAGGATCGTCAGCACGTAGACTCCGCCCAGCACGTACTGCCACCACGGCACCAGCGTGCTGAGATACTCACGTAAACCGAAAACGATGGCCGAGCCGATGGCGCCGCCAACCAGCGTGCCGGCGCCACCGAGCACGACCATCAAGAGCGCGTCGACCGACGTGGTCAGCACCACCGTCTCGGGGCTGACCAGGCCGTTGGTGTGCGCCCACAGCACACCGGACAGCCCGCCGAAGGCGCCGGCGATGATGAAGGCGATGTATTTGTGCAGCCAGGTATTGTAGCCGAGGATCTGCATGCGCAATTCGCGCTCGCGAATGCCGGCGAGACTGCGGCCGAATGGCGACTGCACCAGCACGTAAAGCGAAATCAGGGTGAAGATGAAAAAGGCGAACACCAGGAAGAAGAAGGTCCGCTCGTTGGTGAGGTCGAGCCCGAAAGCGGGCCGCGCCGTGACGCTGATGCCGTTGTCGCCGCCGGTGAGCGAATTCCAGCGATAGGCCAAGCCCCAGACGCATTGTCCCAAGGCCAATGTGATCATCAGGAAGTAGACGCCGCTGGCGCGGATCGCGAACAGCCCGAACAGTGCCGCCAGGGCCGCGCCGATCAGCATGCCGTAGATCACCACCAGCCAGAAATCCCAGCCCAGCCCGATATGAAACCTGGTCGCCAGGATGGCGGTGAGATAGGCGCCGACGCCGAAATAGGCCGCCTGTCCGAGCGAGGGCAGGCCGGTGAAGCCGAGCAGGATGTCCAGGCTCATCGCCAGGATCGCGAACACCAGCGCGCGCGTCGCCAGCAGCACCACGAAAGAACTGGAATTCGGAACGATATAGGCGAGCGCCGCTAGCACGACGGCGACCATAAGGATCTTGATTTTTTGGCTGGTCATCGTTTGCCGCTCACTCTCGTCCAAACAGGCCGGTCGGCTTGACCGCCAGGATCAGAACCATCGGGGCATAGAGCGTGAAATAAGAAATCTCCGGAAACAGCGCCTTGCCGAAATTGTCGGCGAGGCCGACCGCCAGCGCGCCGATGGCGGCGCCGCCCAGGCTGCCCATGCCGCCGATAATAACCACCGCGAAGGCGAGCGGCAGCATTTCGAAATCGAGGCCGGGATAGACGCCGAGAAAGGCGCCGCCGATGACGCCGCCGAGCGCGGCCAGGAAGGCGCCGAGCGCAAAGATGAACATGGAGACGCGGTTGGTGTCGATGCCGACGCCGCGCGCCATCTGCGCGTCGTCGACGGTGGCGCGCACGGCGGCGCCCATGCGCGTCTTTTCCATCACCAGCCAGATCACCAGGCCGATGGCCAGCGCGGTGGCGATCATGAATACGCGGTAGAGCGGGAAATAGAGGCCGCCGATCACCACGCTGGTATTGAATATGTCAGCCGGGGTGATGTCCATGTTGTCGCCGCCCCAGATGTCGAGCGCGGCCTGCTGAAACAGGAATGCGAAGCCGACCGTCAGCAGCACCTGCCGCAGCACGTCGGCTTCGATCGGGACGATAGGAATGCGGGTCAGCAGGAAATACAGCGCGATGGTCGCGACCGCGGTAACCGCAACAAACGGGGCCCAGCCGCTTAAAATCGACGGACTCCACTCACCGATCGCCAAGGTGATCAGTACGGCCACCCCTAACGCGATTGTTCCATGTCGGAGGTACTCGAATCCCTCGGATCGCAAAAACAAACGTTCCATCGCCAAGCCGATAATCGCGACGGCGAGCGCGGCGGCTGGCAGCGACAGCGCCCACGATCCGGTCATCCAGATTACCGACAGCGCAATATAGCCGCCCCACAGAAAATAGGCGCCATGGGCCAGATTGACGATCCGCATAACGCCGAAGATCAACGACAGGCCGCTGCCGACGAGGAACAACAGCGCACCATAGGAAATGCCGTTGAAAGCCTGGATGATCCAGAACTGCGCGTTCACTCCCCCTGGTCCTTCTTTTTGGCGCGAAGGTTGCGGTTACCTTACCCTAGGACGGTTGGCAATGAACACCCCAATTGGCCGCAGGCGGGTTTTGCTAATGCTAGACGAACGATCTTGGGTGTTCCCGGCGTCAGCGCGCGCGACGAATTCATGCCGCCTCATTTGCGGCCGCGGGTTTTGCCAGCTGCCTTCTTTTTCGGCGGAATGATCGGCAGCAGCAGATAGGGCGCTTTGCCGCGGCTGAAATGCAGACTGGTGGTGCCGTTGAAAATGGCGGGCGGCCGGTCGCGCGGATCGTCGTGCAGGAACGGACCGCAGCCCTTGAGCTCGTTCTTGAAGTTCGACAGCTTGCCGCCGCTGGCGCCGCCATATTCGTAGTCCTTGCCGCGGATCGATACGGCCACGCGATAGCCCGCGGGTACCACGATGCAGGACGGCCAGATTTCGATGTCGAGTTCCACCGGCGTGCCCTTGGTGAGCGGCTGTTTTTGGTCGTGGGTGTGATAGGGGCGGTAGGGCGTCGACAGCTTCTTGTCGAGCTTGCGATGCGAGGCGCGCAGCCAGCCCTGTGCAACCGGCGTGTGCGGATCGATGGCGCCCTGGAACACGATCTCCTTCAGGTCGCCGGTGAACACCCGCAGCACGATGAAGAAGTCGGCATCGCGGGTGGATGAGGACGCGAACAGCTTGAGCGCCGACGGGCCGGTGATCTCGGTTTCGTGCGGCAGTCCCGGCGTCAAGAAAGTGAGGCCGTCGCCCATGGCGGCGAAGTTGAGCTTGGCGTTGCCGGACGGTTTCTTGGTCGTGAGCGCCATGTCGGACGGATTGAGATAGAGCTTCGTCCACTTGGTGCGCTTGAGCGGCCATTCGTTTTCGGCGCGCGCCACGAACTTCTCGCCCGGGTAACGCACTTGCAGCAGCACTTTCGGTTGCTTTCTCCAGCTGGTGTCCTTGCCGTGCAGGAAATAGTCGAAGAACTTGAGCTGCTGCTCGCGGCCGTAGTCGGTGTAGAAATGGGTCCAGTG
>CAYLMY010000084.1:0-8168 GCA_964384635.1 uncultured Undibacter sp. | reverse complement strand
AATTCGCCATGAATACGGCTGCGGCCGCCTTTTTCGCCGACGCCGTATTGCACGGTCTTGACCTGCATGTCGTACCAGTTCTCCCAGAAGGTCGAGAGAATGCCGCCGTGGTGCGTCATGTCGCGGTACCAGTCGGCCGAGCCTTCCCACACGCACATGGCGGCGAGATGGGGCGGCTGCAGCGAGGCGACGTGCCACTGGTTCATGCCGTAATAGGAAATGCCGTTGAGCCCGACCTTGCCGCTCGACCAGGGCTGCACGCCGGCCCATTCGATGCAGTCGTAGAAATCCTTGGTTTCGCGCGGCGAGAAATGATCGATGAAGCCGGGCGAGCAGCCGGTACCACGTGAATCGACGCGCACGCAGGCATAATCGTGCGGCACCCATTTCTCCGGGTCGACCACCTCCCAGTTCTGGTAGGCGTTGCTGGAGCCGGCGGTAACGTCTGGATGCTTTTCCGCCATGCGCTGCCAGGCGCTCGGGTAGCCGTCTTGGAAGGCGAGGTTTTTGGCGTAGGGGCCGTAAGTGAGGATGACCGGATATTTTCCCTCTTTCACAGGGCGAAAAACATCCGCGCGCAGCACCTGGCGGTCGTCCATGGTGATCGACACGTTCCAGTCGATCCGCATGCCGTCACGGATTTCCCATCGCTGCAGCAACGCGGCCATACGCTCCTCCCCAAGAGTTTTCTTTTGTGGGCGGGAGGCTACAGAGATGCAATGGCGGGAGGCAAGGGACAAAAGGCGCTGCGCTTCCGCTCGTCCCTGCGAAAACGGGGACCCAGTGCCGGAAACGGCAGCGCTGAATCCTGGATTCCCGCTTGCGCGGGAATGAGCGGAGATCTCAGCGTTTCTTGCGCTTCACCTTTGCCTGTTTCTCCAGCACCGCGCAGACCGACGCGGTGTCCTGCGCGCCGAAGCCGCTCTTGGCCGCCCGCATGTAGACCGGCTTGGTGGCGCTGAACAGCGGCGTCGGCACCTTGATCTTGCGCGCGTAGTCGCCGATCACCCGCATGTCCTTGTCCCACACGTCGACCTTCATGCCGGCGTCCGTGTAGTCGCCTTTCACCATCATCGGCGCGCGCAATTCGAAGATGCGCGAATTGCCGGCGCCGGCGTGGATCAGATCGTAGATCAACTGCGGCGGCAGGCCGGCCTTCATGCCGTACACCATGGCCTCGGCGGTGGCGACGTTGTTGATGGCGACCAGCAAGTTGGCGACGAATTTGATCTTGCTGCCGTTGCCGAATTCACCGACGTCGTAGGTTGCGCGGCCGAAGGCGTCGAACATGGGCCGCAGCCGGCGGATGGCTTTGGCATCGCCGCTGGCGTAGAAGACGAGATCGCGCGTCTTGGCCTGCGAGCCGGTGCCGCTGACCGGCGTATCGAGCATGACGTGGCCGGCCTTGGCAAGCACGCGTCGCGCTTTTTCCTTATCTGAAATCGCGAAGGTGCTCATTTCCACGATCACCTTGCGCGGCAGCTTGGCGGCGGCGATGTCGCGCATGGTGTCCATGAGTGCCTGCGGCTTGGGCAGGCTGGTCAGAATGGTCGGCGCCCTTTCGGCGACGCCGAGGCCGCTAGAGGCAATCTCGACGCCGTCCACTTTCGCTTGGCGGCGGCGCGCCGCGCTGGTGTCGTAGCCGACCACGCGCCAGCCGGCGCGCGCCAGGTTCTTGGCGAAAGCGCCGCCCATGATGCCGAGCCCAATCACACCAACCGTGCCCTTGGTCTTCTTGGCCGCCATTCAATGTTCTCCCTGATGAAAGAGCCGGAGTGTTCAAGGCGAGTCAGGCCGAAGGTCTTAAACATTCAGGGGCGGGGCTGTCGAGTGGGCAAGCGGTCGCAATGCGGCTTTCAAGCCGCGCCGTGATCGCTTATCGTCGCCGGCAAATGTATCTCGGGAGGAGCCATGAAAATCGGAGTAGCCGGTCTCGGCGCCATGGGCGCCAACATCGCCGCGCGGCTGATCGAAGTCGGCCACGACGTCACGGTCTGGAATCGCACGCCGGAAAAGACCAAGCCGCTGGCCGAGGCCGGCGCCAAGGTGGCAGGCTCCCCGGCCGAAGTCGCGGCCGCCAGCGAAGCCGTCATCACTATCCTCACCGACGGCACCGCGATCGACGCGGTCTACAACGGGCCGTCCGGCCTGCTGTCGGGCGACGTCAAGGGTAAGCTGTTCATCGAGATGAGCACGGTGGCGCCCAAGGTCGAGACCGATCTCGCGCCCAAGGTACGCGGCAAAGGCGCGGCGTTGGTTGAATGCCCGGTCGGCGGCTCCACCGCGCCGGCGCGCAAAGGACAACTGCTCGGCCTGATGGGGGCAGAGCCCACCGATGCCGCGCGTGCCAAGCCGATCCTCGAACAGCTCTGCCGCAAGGTCGAGCATTGCGGGCCGATCGGCGCCGGCGCGGCCATCAAGCTGGCGATCAATCTGCCGCTGATGGTGGCCTGGCAGGCCTATGGCGAGGCCTTTTCGATCGCGCGCAGCGTCGGCTGGGAGCCCAAACGCCTGCTCGACCTGTTCGTCGAGAGCAACGGCGCCAACAACGCGCTCAAGATGCGCGCCGACATGATCGTCAAGATGTTCGAGGGCAAGGATCCCGGACCGACCACCTTCTCAATCGCCAATGGGGTCAAGGATCTGCGCACCATGGTGGCGACCGGCGAGGCGCTGGGCGCCGACATGCGCGCCACCAAAGCGGCGCTCGCCGGCTTCGAGGACGCCACCCAGCACGGCATCGGCGGCGGCGATGGCGCGCAGATGACGGTCTATTGGACGCAGCGGAAAAAGTAGCCGCAAGGGGGGCGATCGATGAAACTGTTTTCCTACTGGCGGTCGCTGGCGACTTATCGCGTGCGCATCGCCCTCAATCTCAAGGGCATGAAGCCCGACGAGGTGATCGACGTCAATCTGCCGCAAGGCAAACAGCGCGAAGACGCCTTTCGCAAGATCAACCCGATGATGGTAATCCCTGCGCTGATCGAGGACGATGGCACCGTGCTGTTCGAGTCGCTCGCGATCCTGGAATATCTCGACGAGACGCATCCCGAGCCGCCGCTGCTGCCGAAGGATCCGAAGGCGCGCGCGCGGGTGCGCGGCCTGGCGCAGATCATCGCTTGCGATACCCATCCGCTGATCGTGCCGCGCGTACGCGAATATCTTGCGCATGAATACAAGATCGACGAGCCGGGCGTGATGAAGTGGGGCCAGCACTGGCACACGATGTCGTTGAAGGCGCTGGAGAGCAATCTCGCAGGTTCCAATGAAACTGGGCGCTTCGCGCAGGGCGACCAGCTCACCATCGCCGACATCTGCCTGTGCGGGCAGGCCGTGGGGGCGGCCTATTTCAAATGCGATCTGGCAGCGTTCCCGACCTTCAAGCGCATCGTCGATGAATGCAACAAGATCGACGCGGTAGCGCGCGCCCATCCGCTCAGGCAGCCGGGCGCGCCGGCCTCGGTGTAATCGCGTCTCATGCTCAATACGGCAATCGTCGGCCTCGGTTGGTGGGGCAAGAAGCTGGTAACGGCGGCGCGCGATTTCGGCGCGCCGCTGCGGTTTACGCGCGGCGTGACGCTGGAGCCGGACACGGTGCGCGATTTCGCCGCCGAGCACAAAATGGCCATCGGCGCCTCGTTCGAGGAGGTGCTGGCCGATCCCGACATCAAGGCCGTGATCCTGGCGACGCCGCATAGCAAGCACCGCGCGCAGGTGGAAGCGGCCGCCGCCGCCGGTAAGCAGATCTATTGCGAGAAGCCGTTTGCGTTGGCCAAGGCCGACGCAGTCGCCATGCTGGAGGCCTGCAAGCGCGCCGGCGTCGTCATCGGCGTCGGCCATCATTTCCGGCTGATGCCGTCGATGCGCGCGCTCGCCGAGCTGATGGCCTCCGGCGCCTTCGGCGCCATCATGCATGTGGAGGGCCACTACAGCCATGACTGGCTGGCGAATATGCCGGCCGACAGTTGGCGCATAGCAGCGGAAGAAACCCGCGCCGGCAGCATGACCAGCATGGGCATCCATGTGCTCGACTGCTTCCGCGATTTGATCGGGCCGATGAAACGCGTCGCCGCGCTGTCGACCGCGCGTGCGCTCAAGCTGCCGACCGGCGACACCACCGCCGCGCTGATCGAGTTCGCGAGCGGCGCCACCGGCACGCTCGGCACCACGCTCAAGACTCCGTTTCGATGGCGCATCGCGATCTTCGGCGAGAACTGCTGGGCCGAGAGCGTGAGCGAGACGAAGCTGATCGTGCGGCGCGCCGGCCGGGAACCGGAGGCTTTCGATTATCCGGCCGACAATCATCTCGGCCGCAATCTCGACTATTTCGCCAAGGCCGCGCTGGGGCAGGGGACGTTTCCGATTTCGGCCGAGGGGATATTGCAGACTGCGGCGGCGCTGGAGGCGGTGTTCAAGTCGGTGGACGCGGACGGGGCATGGATGAAGGTGTGATCAAGGCGAGAACCGCATTGCGATCGCTTGACGCGGGCCGACGCGTGTCCGGGTGCACCGCGATCGGTATGGCGTCGCAGACCTGTTCGCGTTAGGCATCCGTGTCGGCCGGAATCCTCGGCGCAGCGGATTTCGGCCGCACCAGGACCTCGCATCAGGATGTTGTCACATGCTCCAGGATCGATTTGTGCCGCCCAGCGGCGCCTTCACCCGCAGCGTTTCAGTCCGATTTTCGCATTGCGATCCCGCCGGCATCGTCTACTTCCCGCATTACTTCGACATTTTCAACGGGCTGATCGAAGACTGGTACGGGCAAGAGCTCGGCTACGAATATGCCGAGCTGATCATGGGCAGCCAGTATGGATTTCCTTTCGTTCACATCGACTGCGACTTCAAGATTCCGAGCCGGATGGGCGATATCATTGAGCTGACCTTGCTGGTCGAGCGCATCGGCCGCTCCTCGCTGGGCATTGCCATCGTCTGTCATCACGACGGGCTTGAGCGGCTGCGCGCCCACATGGTCACCGCCATGATGTCGCTCGAAACGCGCCAGCCGGTGCCAATGCCGCAAGCGCTGCGTGACAAGATCGAAGCCTATCGCCGGAAGACTACGAGCGGCGAAGACTGACGATGACTGCTGCCCGCTCGCGCTGCGCCGCGTTGGCAGGCTCGCTACTTCTCGATCGGGTAGCCGACAATGCTGCCCCATTCGGTCCACGAGCCATCGTAGATCTTGATATTGCCGTGGCCGAGAATGTGGCCGAGCGCGATCCAGGCGATGGTGGCGCGGTGGCTTAACCGGCAATAGCAGATCACGTCGGCGAATTTTTCCGGCGTAACGCCGGCCGCGGCGAACACGCCGCGAAGCTGGTCGGGCGACTTGAACGAATCGTCCTGGTTCAGCAGTTCCTTGAAATAGAGATGGATCGCGCCGGGAATGCGCCCGGTGCGCTCGGCGCCGTAATCGACCGGGAAGGAATAATCGGAGACGCGCTCGCCCGAGTATTCCTCCGGCGAACGGAGGTCGAGCAACAGCCGCCGCGGCTGCCCCAGATTGTCGCGCACGTTGTCGCGGCCGACCCGCATCGACGACGTTCCCTCCGGCGCCGGATAGGCGACGGCGGGAAAGTGCGGCACATCCTGCGACAGCGGCCGCCCTTCCATGACCCATTTTCGGCGTCCACCGTCGAGCAGCCGCAGGTTTCGATGTCCGGCCATGGTGAAGGCCCAGAAGGCGTAACTGCCGTATTGAACGGGGTCGCCGTACAGCACGACGGTCGACTGCGGGCCGATGCCCAGGCGTCCGAACAATTGCGCCATTGCCGCGGGCGTGACGAATTCGCGATCGGTTTCGTGCCAGCACGCCGATTTCCAGTACAGCCACAGCGCGCCCGGAATGTGCCCCTCGCGATACGTTTTGTCGTCGCGGATGTTGCAGATTTCGATGATGCGCAGATCGGGATCCGCGAGATGATCGTCGAGCCAGGCGGTGGAGACGAGGGGTGAATGATCCATCGGACGCTCTCCTGTTCGTCCGCGCCTTGCCTGCCGGCGCACTAAGCGGACATTTTCCGTTTCTTCGGTCCGGCGATCGCCGCTTGCATCAAATTTTAGCGATATTGGACACCTGATTTTATCGGCTGTCCGCCATTATACCGATCAGGAATGGCTGGGAGGCTCCTTTGCCTATTTATTTCAACGCACATGACGTGGGCACGGCCAATGCTCGGCTCAAGAAGGCCCTTGAGGCCAAAGATGCGGGCTTCGAAGCCGGCCTCGCAAAGTTGTTCCCAACGCCTTCGCCACGCCGGCGGGCAGTACCCGTAGTAACCGCGGCGCAGCCCGCGGGGCCGCATGAAACGGCCGGACGGTCGCTGAGCCGGAAAGACAACAGCCGTCGCGAAAGACGCTTCTAACGCGGCAAGACGCAAGAACGTTTTGCGGCCACACGCGTCGCAGGCTTGGCGGACGGCCTAAGCCGAAAGTTTTCTCTTCTTTCGATCCGCGATCGCGGCGTCCCACACATCGTGGATGTGCGCGACCTCCTGCTCGAAGCGCTCGAGGAACATGCGCGCCTGCGTCGACAGCGTGCGCCGCGTCGGCTGGATCACCACGAACTCGGCATGCATTTCCGGATCGACGATCGGATTGACGGTGAGCTCGCCGCGCCCGATGTCGTTGACCGAGATCACGCTCGGCAGGATGGTCGCCCAGTCCGAGCGCGCCACGAATTCGAGCGTGGCGATCATGGCGTCCATCTCCAGCATGGCTTCGATCTCGACGCCGTGGCTCTGGAAATAGGTCTCGAGATTGCGACGGCGGATATTGTCCGGCCCCGGCACCACGATCTTGAGCGGCTTGCATGCGGACAGCCTTAAGGGGGCCAGCGGCGCAAATCCGCGGCGCGGGCCGGAGATCAGCATCTCGCGGTCGCGCAGCAGCAGCCGCGACTTCAATCCGATGGCGCCCTCGAAGGCCGGCACCACCGCGAAGTCGAGCTCGCCGTCGAGCACCATCTCGGTCAGCAGGTTGCTGTAACCCTCCACGATGTGCAGGCGCACCTCCGGGCAGCGCGGCACGAAGTCGTCGAGCACCGGCGCCAGCACCGCCCGGGTGAAGGTCGGCATCAGCCCGATACGCAATTCGCCGGCGACCTGGCCGGCGAAAGCGCGCGCCTCGACGGCGGCGTGCTCGAGCGCGCCCACCGCCTCCACGCAGCTCTTGTAGTAGCGATAGCCCGCCGGCGTTGGCGCCACGCCGCCGGTGGTGCGCTCGAACAGCTTGACCTTGAGCGCGCGTTCGACCGCCGCCACGTGCTGGGAAATGCCCGATTGGGTGGCGTTTTCGCGCATCGCCGCGCGGGTGAAGGAGCCTTCCTCGCAGACCGCGATGACAGCGCGGATTTGCCGCAGCGGGATATTGGTCATGGTCGCCCCGGATGACGCACTATTAGAAAACTTAATGCCCCGGGGCAGAATATATTATTTCTTCTTGCCCTGCCAGCGGGCTTAGGATTTCCGCCGATGAAACAGCGAAAGCGCGCCAAAACGGCGCGCGGTCGGGAGGACGCCATGGGCACAGCGAATTTCGGCACCGTCGGCATGGATTGGCAGCAGCGGGTCAACTGGGACCGGCTGCGCGAATATCGCATTGAGCGCGCGCGCGCGATGATGAAGAAGCACGGCCTCGGCGCCTTGCTCTGCATGTACGACGAGAACGTGCGCTACATCACCGCTACGCTGACGCCGGGCTGGTGCCGGCTCAAGCCCGGCCTGCGCTACGCCATGCTGTGCGGCGACGGCCGGCCGATATTGTTCGAGCAGGGCGACATCGGCATGCAGGTCGAACGCCACTCGCCCTGGATTCCGAAAGAAAACGTGCGGCACTCCTTCGCCTGGATCAAAGGCGCCGCCGGTCCGGCTTCGGTCCAGCAGGTGACCAAATTTGCCGACGCCGTCATCAGGGCGATGAAGGAAAACGGAGTCGCCGGGCAGAAACTCGGCTGCGACTTCATCGACATCAATATGATCAACGTGTTCAAGGAGAAGGGCATCACCTGGGTCGACGGCATGACGCCGATGATGGAAGCGCGCGCGGTCAAGAGCCCGGACGAGCAGGAATGCTTCCGCATCGTCGGCGCCATCGGCGACGCCACGCACTGGGAGTGCATGAAGTTCCTGCGCCCCGGCATCACCGAGAACCAGGTGACCGCGCAT
>CAYLMY010000083.1:0-12301 GCA_964384635.1 uncultured Undibacter sp. | reverse complement strand
TGGATGCAAACCTGGCTGGTGCATATGCGCCAGCCGCGCCGGTTGTTTCACGACCTTGGGCTGCCGGGCTTTTTCGCCTTCCAGCTCATCGTCGGCGGCAATGTGCTGGCCGCGCTGGTGCACCCGCTGTTCATGGGCGGATTGATCTATTCGTTCGCGAGCGGCGAGCCGATGTGGCATGCCGACAGCACGGCGACGACGATCTTGGCGGCGCTCTACGGCGTCACGATCGTCATCGGCTATCTGACCTCGGCCTTGCTCGGCTGGCTGGGATTATCGCGCCGCGGCCTGCTGGCGAGCGCGTGGGCGCTGGTACTGACGCCGCTGCATTGGCTGCTGCTCTCGCTCGCGGCCTGGCGCGGCCTCTACCAACTCGTTGTTTCACCCTACGCCTGGGAGAAGACCGAGCACGGTCTGGCGAAGAGCTCGCGGCTCGCCGCCGACATGACGCGCGCGCTGCTGGAGCTGGAACACTATCTTTCGAGACTTGCGCAAAGCGGCGGCCTGCCGGCGCTAGGCGTGAAGGCAGCCGGACGGCCGCGTCTTTCATGACGGCACGTCCCGCTCGCAGTCGGCGAGGTCGCTATCGAAAGCCCTAGCGTGCGTTCGCAGCTCTGTCGCGTATGGTGTCGATCTCGACCGCCATCGCCATAAACTCGTTCGCCAGCGCCTCGAGCGCCGAACCGATTTCCTCACGTCCGGCGTCGTTATGTCGCGCGGATTTGGCGAGACGCAAAAGATGATCCGCCATCTCCAGCAGATACGTTGCGTCCTGCATCGCCGACGGCCGTCGCGCCAACCTTATAGGCCGCAAGATCTCGCCGCACTCCAGAGTCTTTTTGGCTTTTTTCATGTCTTCGCTCGATTAGGTTGTTTCAGCGCTCTCGATATTGATTGCCGCTCGATACGGCGTCGGTTTCGCCGCCGCCTAAGCTGTCAAGCTGCGTTCCAAGTTAGTGATGCATCCGTACAAGGCATTGGCAAATTCTTCCGCGGTTTCCGAATCAAGACGTCCGGTCGAAATGCGAAGACCCGATCCGGCCTCCATCGTGAAGGCATCGCCCGGCCGCACCATCCAGCCTTGTGCCGAAAGCATCTGGGCCAAATTGTTGGGGTCCGGCATCGGAACCCAAATATTCAGCCCGATACCTTCGATCGGAGAAAATCCGAGTTTTTCCAGACGACTTTTCATCAGGCTTCGGCGCTCTGCGTAGACCGCGCCGGCATGCGCCAAATTCTCTTTCATCTCGGGATCGAGCATGAAGTGCAAGGCGATCCCTTGCAGCAGATGGCTCACCCAGCGCGCGGCCAGTCGTTGCCGCACCTTCACCAATTTGATGACGTGCGGATTTCCGAACAGCATGGCGAAGCGCATGTCGGGACCAAGAAACTTTGAAACCGAACAGATCGTCACCCAATTCTTGCCGTGCGCGCCGTAGTTCGATGGAAGATTGTCAATGCAGAGGGGCCCGAAATGATCGTCCTCGATCACCAGGACATTTTCGTATTTGCTCAAGA
Organism: uncultured Undibacter sp.; assembly: GCA_964384635.1. Taxonomy (GTDB): domain Bacteria; phylum Pseudomonadota; class Alphaproteobacteria; order Rhizobiales; family Xanthobacteraceae; genus Pseudolabrys. The sequence continues at coordinate 10,783 of CAYLMY010000083.1, read as the reverse complement.
TGTGAATGACGAGGTCTAGCCGGTCCGCGGTCATGGTCGCCCCGGTGGGATTTTGTGCGACCGGTGTAATGAGAATGGCCTGGGCGTCCCGTCGCAGCGCGCGTTCGAGACTCGACGGCACGATACCGTATTGATCAACCTCAACCGGAATCGGCACCAGCCCGAGCGCCCGCACAAGATCGAGCGCGGTTCCAAAACAAGGATCTTCGACGATCACCCGGTCGCCCGGCTTGAGACAACTGACTAGGATTCGCTCAAGTCCGTCCATGGCCCCGCTCACGATCGCGGTTTGGCCGGGCTGCATGTCGGGGCGCGAGAAAAACGCAGGCGCCGTCTCGATGAGCTCCGGCAATTCGATGAATTCGCCATAGAGATATTTCCGGCGCGCAGCCTGGGCCAAGGCCGGTCCAAGATCCGGAAGCAGCGCCGGATCGGGATTGCCGTCCGACAAATTGCGCAGGCCGGGGGGACTCGTCGGAACGCCGTGTGTCGGAGTCCGATTGTCTCCGACAATCGTGCCGCGGCGGCCGTCGGCATGGACGTATCCGTCAGAGGCCAGCCGTCGATAGGCGGCACCGACAGTGTTGCGGTTCACCGCCAGCGTTTCCGCAAGCTCCCGCAGCGGCGGCAATGCCTCGCCGGGTCGCAGGCGACCCTTCTGAATGAGATCACGTACCGACCGGTAGATGCTCTCGGATGTATTGCCTGAGATGGCGTTAGCCGACATCCGTCGTCTCCATTCGTCCTATGCCAAAATTTCAGCGCCCAGATTTTTGGCAGCGCATGAGAGAATCACCTCGGTATTATATATGCTTCCCGAAAATAGTTGACTTGCGCCCAACGGAAGCCCGACAGTTGTAATGGAACTTCGTTAAGAATGACCTAGGCCGATATTGTGCCAAAGTTAGTCAGAGTCAGTGCGAATGTTAGATGCGTCGCGCCGAAACGTACTGATCCTCGCCAGTTGCCAGGGCCTCTATCTTTCCTGCGCGTCAATCGGGATTGCCCTGAGCGCCTTGGTCGGATCTAAGCTGGCCCCGACCGCCGCCCTGGCAACCCTTCCCTATTCGTTAATCGTGCTGACGACGGCATGCACCACCGTGCCGATGTCCTTCCTGATGGCGAAGGTGGGCCGGCGGGCCGGTTTCATTACGGGTGCATCCCTCGGCGGGCTCGGCGGCGGGATCTCTGCAGTTGCGATTTTCTCGGGTAGCTTCGTAGCCTTCTGCATCGGCAACGCCCTGATGGGCTTTTTCCAGGCTTCCTCGCAATATTATCGCTACGCCGCCGCCGATGCCGCCGAGCAGAACGTGAAAGGCCGCGCCGTATCGTGGGTGTTGGCGGGCGGCGTCATCGCGGCCGTTTTCGGGCCCACGATCGCCGCCTACAGCAAGGATATATTCCCGAGGGAAATGTTCGCCGGCTCTTTCGTCGCGATATCGGTGCTAGCCGTCGCTGCGATATCACTGCTCGCCTCCCTGCGCTTGCCAGACGTCGTTAACGTCTCGCCGACCAAAGGCGGCCGTCCGCTCAGCACCATCGCCCGCCAGCCGGCATTCACGGCGGCGGTGGCGAATGGCGTCATCGGCTATGCGGTGATGAGTTTCATCATGACGGCCACGCCACTTGCGGTGGTGGCCCATGGCAATTCGAGCGACGCCGCCATCGGCGTCATCCGCGTGCATCTGATCGGGATGTTCCTGCCCTCCTTTTTCACGGGCCGGCTGATCGCGCGTTTTGGTGTATCGACCATTCTTGTCACCGGCGCGAGCTTGTCCTTGCTATGCGCCACCGTTGCCCTGCTGGGTACGAACCTCACCCACTTCTGGCTGGCGCTGATCCTGCTCGGGGTCGGTTGGAATTTCATGTACATCGGCGGCACCACTTTGCTGACGAGCACTTACCACCCGCAGGAGCGGGCCAAAGTCCAGGCCACCAATGAATTCCTGACCTTCGGAGCGGTCGCCGCAGCCTCGCTCGCCTCCGGCGGAGTGTTCGGACACTTCGGTTGGCAAGCCGTGAACTACGGCGTGATCCCCCTGCTGCTCGTCGCCATCCTCACCGTTGGATGGTGCTTCGTCTCCCAGCACCGTCTCTCCGAGCATGGTGTTATATGATAGGACACGACCAGGCCGTCAAAAAAGATTTGCGGTGGGGACAAAACCGAGGCGACACGCGCGGCCCGAGTATCGCTCACGATACGCAATTGGCGGAAATATCGCCGGCGCCGACCGTCGTCGCAGACGCGCCATCGACTGCAGTCGAGCCCCGCCGGGAGCATTCGTGGCTGCCGCACGCGGAGCAACGGCGCAGTCAAATCTCTCAAGGCCACCGCCTGCTGCGTCAAGTGCGTGAAAAGCGCCTGCAGCTTTATACCGAATCCGAATTTCTAGAACGTGTTGCCTATAGCGACGCCGGCTACTGGATGGACAGCTTCCTGCCGGCGTTGCGCATGAAGGTCAGTGAAAATATCACGCTTCGCGTAAATGCGGCGATCGGCCGGGCCAGGAAGAACGCGGCGCTCTATGACGTAAAGAAAGTCGGTGTCGCGGAACATATTGCCGAGGCCTTCTACGACAACCGTTGGTACAAAGTCCGCGAGGACAACTTCCCGCGAAAGCTGCTTCGCGATCAGATTCAGCAAACGCTCGATCGCGGCGAGCCGATCGAGCTGATTTTTCCCGTCTTCTCAAGAAAGCCCTTTTCTCCGCTGAAAAACCGCGGGCCCTTTCCCGATCTAGGCGAGCTTTTCTCGCTCGCGCGGTCGACGGAAGCGACACAGATCGTCAATGCGCTGTCGCCGACCGGGTGCCGCCTGACGCTGTTGGCCGACGGCCTGAAATACAATCGCGCCTGCCTCACGCCGGATCGCATGGTCGAGGCGTATCAATCGTCGCTGGGCGCCTGGAAGAGGCTACTCGCCGATGACTGCGTGGTACGCATCGTCAACTACGAGCAATGGGTGGCGGACAATTTGTGTCCGGATCTGCTCACGGCGCGAATGCCGCGGTACACGCATCATATTGACGAACTAACCGGAACCTTTCGGCGCTTGTTCAACCCAGCAGCTCCGCATGAGAGCTTACAGGCGATTGCCGCGACGAACGACGTCGGACACCAGTTGGTATTCACGTTCTGGTCGATCGCCACCTCGGTCAACTACCAAGGGCTCTTTTCCCTGAGCCCCTCGGACGCGCTGGTGCCGAACTACTACTGCGATGAAATCCAGCGTCTCTATCTCTACTACATTGCCTCGCTGCATAAGCCGCTGCGCGATCTCGCGCTGCCGACCGAATTCTTCCCTTCGATCGGCCGGCTTGGACCTTCCGATTTCTGCGAGCTGTTTTCCACGCTCCGGATAGAGGCTTTCGAAGCCGCCATTCGCTACGTGGCGATTTCATTGGCGGACCGCGATCTCAACGTGTTGAGGGAAATCCGCCCGAACGCGATCAAGCTGACGATCCACGGCAAGCCGGGCGAACTGCACTTTCTGTCGACGTCGCACCGGGACATCAACATTACCGCGCAACACAGCACAGGCGGCATTTCAACGAGTTCGGATCAGCTCAACTTCGACCTGAAATACCGAATCGAGCGCGAGGCCAACAATGAGGTGCCCGTTCTAGTGGCCGCGCTTCCGGCGGCGCTGCGCGACCGTCCCGAATACGAACCCCTTCGACGTCTGCATGAGGCCCGGCAGCCGATCGCTTACGTCGACAATCACGCGATGATCACCGACCACACCCTGCACCTCCATCTCCAGCGGAGGAATTCTTAAATATGATCGACGCCCTGACTGATACCCGTCCATTACGAGTCATTGTCAGCGAGGACCGGCTTAGTCCCGTCCTGCGTGACAATTTTGGGCGCGGGCAACCGGCCGCACTGCCAAGGGTCGCGACGATTTCGGCTGATGAAATGCGGTCGATCGTCGAATGCTGGCGGGCGTCGATCAACCGCCGGGCTACGATATTCCGCAAGCACGCCACCGGGACGATGGAATATCTCCCGACCGGATGTCTTTACGACCATCTGGACAAGCCGGCATGGAAGCGTGCCGCGCTTGCCTGCGAGATTTTCCGGCATCCCACCGTCAGCAAGAACTGCGGCTGGCTCGATACCCGCGCCCTGCAGGCGCAAATCGCGAAAGCCGTTGCCACGGAAAGGCCGGTGCGCCTTGTCATCGGCTGGGGGCAACCGAAGCGGGACGCGGCCGGCCTGAAAACCGCTGGCCCCTTCGCCGACCTCGCCGAGACCTACGCCATCGCCCGCCTGGGCAGCATTGCAAGGGCGATGGCCGCGTTGCTGTCGCACGACGTGCAAGTCACCGTCCTCAGCGGCGGGACGCGTTTCCGTCCGGCGCTGTTCACCCAGACGGATCTCTGCGGCCGATACGAAAGTCAACGGCAACGCATTGCGGACAATCTGTGCGGGGCGGGAACCTTCACATTCGCCGACTACGAACAGCAGCTCGCGCCTGGCCAGTCGCAAGAGCGGCAAATTCACTATTGCGCCGCCTTGAAAAACGTCTCGGACGAGATGATTGCGGCGCAGGTCAACACAGTGCTGATGAACGTCGATTGGTACCGGGTGTTCGAGCTCGGCGCCATGGGAGAGACGCCCAATGGGCATCTTCTTCCCGTCACGGTGCGCGATTGGATGACGGATCGCTCCCGGAGCGATCTAACGCAGCTCCTTCGTGCCGCGCTGTGCAGCATTGTGACGCCGCGCAAGCAAGCCGAATGGCAGAAGGCGCTGGGTGACACCGAAGATCTTATACAGGACACCGTGGCGTTCGTGCGTGCCGTGGCCTGGGACTCGGCCCGCAAATACATCGCTTTGCACGAAGCTGATGCTGTACTCAGTCGGCGTCCCGAAGCGGCAAATGACCGGGATACGCAGGTCCGCCTGACCGTGCACCAAAAGCGCGATCGGCCCGATATTCCGGCCATCTTCACGCTCGGGCCGACCGGTGGCGACGCGCTTTCGCAGCATATCGTCGTCCGCCTTGACTCAACCGGCCAGCCTCACTTCGAGCCGCTTGCCGAGACATGGACGCGCAAGGCGCAGCCGGTCGCGATTCAAGCGAGCCGAAAATACGGCAGCAAAGGGCTGTTCGATTGGCTGAGTGAATCGGAGCAGCCGCTTTGCTACGTCGACGCCGCTCATCGGAGCACGGTCGATCTGATCAACGACGTATTGGATCATTGATTTGCACATGACGAAAAGGAGGATGCGTCATGACTGATTTGCAAGAAACACGAACGCTTTCGAACGGTCACAGGCACATCGAGAAGGATATCATCGCCTATCTCTCTTACGCCCTGAAGGACGTGCGTAAGCTGAGCCCGCTCGGTGCGCACCTGCTGGAAATGTCGATCGCCGTGCTGAATGACGACACGCGCGCAGCGAACAAGTCGAACAACAACGCAGGGGCCGCCGCCTCATAATGCCACGTGGCGGGAAGGATAGTCCGCGCTGAAAATAGCGGCGCGTTGACTAAAGATATTTGCGCAGCGCTTCGGCCGCCTCCGCCGGCGAACGCTTGCTGAGATTGAACGGCGCGACGAAGCGGCCATCCTTATCCATCAGATAGACCACGGCGCTGTGGTCCATGCTGTAGTCGCCGTTCTTGGTCGGCACCTTCTTGGCATAGACGCGGTAGGCCTTCTCGACCTGCGCGACCGCCTGGTCATCGCCGGTCGCACCACGCAAATGCGGATCGAAGCTCGACAGGTAATCTTTCATCACCGCCGCCGTGTCGCGATCGGGATCCACCGTGATGAACAGCGCATTGACGCGGTCGGCATCCTTGCCCATGGCGTGAAGGACCTCCGAGAGCTCGAACAGCGTGGTCGGGCAAATGTCCGGACAATGCGTGTAGCCGAAGAACACCAGAAACGGCTTGCCCTTCATGTCCTGGTCGGTGAGCGGCTTGCCGTCCTGGTCGATCAGCTTGAACGGTCCGCCGATCGCCGACGGCCCGAGACCGCCGCCGAACTGGCCGGTGGCATAGAAAAACACGCCGAGAAAAATAACCAGCCCGCCCACGAAGGCGGACAGCACGAGAACGATATGGGAGGTACGGGCCGTCATCGGGCCTCACAGGGCTTGGGCGATCAGAAGCACGCAATCCAGCCGGTGCGTACGATTTCAAAGAACACTGCGGTGCCGTAATAGGCCCAAAGGCCCACCGTCCCCGCCATGATCGCCCCGCCGAGAACCGCAAGCAGCAGCAGCGGCCGCGAACGGCTTGCCGTTGTGAAGGCCGTAGGCGGCATCAAAATCCTCCAGCCAACGCTGCCATTTGCCCTCATCACTTAAGGCCTAATGCCATAAGGGGCAATATTGACGATGTCGCGGCGAAGGCCACGGGCACGTCTATTCGGCCCGCAACGCGGTCGGCCGGCAGGGACGCTCGAACAGAACAGAATGTTGGATATCAACCATAATTTCTTGGTCGGTTTTTCAGCACCATTCAAGGTTACTGACGTAAGATACTGATCTACCGTATTTAATCCATAGCATTTTACCCACAGCCACAGCTGCGCTCGCCCGTCGCGTTGACTTAAAAGGTCAAAGTCGTACTGAATAGCCCAACCTTTCCCGGCTGAGGCGCTTATGCCTGCAAAAATGAAGGCGATGGAGAATCCGATGCGTACCGCTCTGACGTTAGCTCTGGCGATTTCAATGTCGGCGGCGGCCGCGTCCGCCTGGGCCGAAGATGCGAAGACCCCTGCCCCGGCGGCGGCGACTCAAAAATGCGACAATCCGAAAGCGTGGGGCGTCGAGCGCGTGGTGCAGATCGACACCACCGGCGCACCCGGCTTCGGTTTCGAGCACTTCAAGGCGTACGACTTCCTGAAGGACAAGGAGGTCGTGCTGACCTTCGACGACGGCCCGTGGCCCGGCAATACCGAACGCGTGCTCAAGGCTTTGGCCGACGAGTGCACCAAGGCGCTGTTCTTCCCGATCGGTAAGCACGCCGGCTACCATCCCGAGATCCTCAAAAAGGTGTTGGCGGAGGGCCACACCGTCGGCTCGCACACCTGGTCGCACAAGGACCTGTCGAAGCTGAACGACCAGCAGGCGAAAGATGAAATCGAGATGGGCATCGCGGCGGTGAGCATCGCGCTCGGCAACAAGCCGGTGGCGCCATTCTTCCGCTTCCCGGCGCTGAGACATCCGCCGGCGATGCTCAAATATCTCGGCACCCGCAATGTCGGTATCTTTTCCACCGACATGGACTCCTTCGACTTCAAGATGCGCCATCCTCAGCAGGTCATCAAATCGGTGATGACCAAGCTCGCCAAACACGGCAAGGGCATCGTCCTGATGCACGACTTCCAGCACGCGACCTCGGAAGCGGTGGCGGAGTTGTTCAAGCAGATGAAGGCCGCCGGCTACAAGGTGGTGCAGGTAACCGGCAAGACGCCGGTGGAGCCGCTGCCGGAATACACCAAGATGGTGCTCAAGGAGATGGGCGGCGGCCTCGAAGCGGCGCGCCCGATGTCGAGCGTAATCAAGACCATCAGCGGCCCCACCACCAACTAACGAGTTGAGCCGCTACGAATTGAACCGGCCGCGCTGACCTCAGCGCGGCCGGTTTTTTCGACAGCGCCTTGCCCTGACGGCGGTGCCTTCGTCATTGAACCGTCGCAGTGTCGGCGGAAGACTGCGCTGACGCTTGGGGGGCAGAAAGGAGGAACCGTGCGCTTCCGATTTCCCGCGCTTGTGGCCATGTCATTCGCCGCGGCTGCTCCGGCCTGGGCCCAGGACCCGACCGGCGAATGGCTCGTCAAAGACGGCACCGCCCAGATCCGTATCGTCAAATGCGACGAATCTTTTTGGGGCGTCGTGTCCTGGGAGAAGACGCCAGGCGGGCGAGACACGCAGAATCCTGACACCTCGAAACGCAGCCGCCCCACCCTCGGCATGCCCACCCTGCTCAACATGCAGGCAAGCGACCCGGGCGAATGGGAGGGCGAAGTCTATAACGCCGAGAACGGCCGCACCTATGACGCATCGATGGCCCTGCGCAATGCCGGCACCTTGCACATCGAAGGCTGCGTGCTCGGCTTCCTTTGCGGCGGCGAGGATTGGACGCGAACGCAAGCCAAGCCGGCGCAATCAGGGCAAAGCGGCACGGCGGGCGACCCGGCCACGGCGCCGGCCGCCGCGATTTGTTCGAGCGTTGGCGCGGGGTCGTCCCGTTAGCGGCGGCAGGAATAGAGTAGTCGCGGTAGCCAATGTTTTTCGCATGACGCGCCCGCCTAAGGCGCCTGCGCTCTCGCGCGGCGCCTTTTTCAGGGCGTCCAGCGCGCACGGCGTGGTGCGCTCATTTTTTGCGCAAATTGCGGGTATCATCGCGGCTTGAAAATATCTATTTCTAGCGACAGCTTGAGTCGCGAACGGAAAGCATCGGGATGCCCGACATCGCCACGATCACGATCAATCCCGCGATCGACATCTTCGTGAATGTTGCGCGCGTCGAGTCGACCCGGAAGCTGCGCTGCTCGGCGCCCAAGCGCGACCCCGGCGGCGGCGGCATCAACGTGGCGCGGGTGGCGCACCGGCTCGGCAGCTCGGTGGCGGCGATCTATCCGATCGGCGGCGCGATCGGCAAATTGCTGCAGCGGCTGGTCGAGCGCGAAGGCATCGACAGCGTGGTGACGCCGTCGCACGTGGAGACGCGGGAGAACTTTACCGCCTACGAAGAGGAGACCGGCGAGCAGTACCGCTTCGTGCTGCCAGGCTCAGCGCTGCACCGCGCCGAATGGGAGGCCTGCCTCGACAAACTTGCGACTTTACCGGAGAAACCGAAATTCGTGGTCGCCAGCGGTAGTATCCCGCCCGGCGTGCCCGGCGATTTCTATGCTCATGTCGCGCGTGTCGCCAAGAAGCTGGGCGCCAAGATGGTGCTCGACACCTCCGGCCGCTCGCTGACGCCGGCCTTGGACGAAGGCGTCGCGCTGATCAAGCCGAACCAGAACGAGCTCAGCGACTTCGTCGGCAAGCGGCTCGACTGCGAGGACGAATACATCGCCGCCAGCCGGGAATTGATCTTGGCCGGCCGCGCCGAAGCGGTGGCGCTAACCCTCGGCGAAGAAGGCGCGCTGCTGGTGACGGCGAAAAACGCTTGGCGCGCGGAAGCGATGAAGATCGAAGTCGCCAGCACGGTCGGCGCCGGCGACAGCTTCCTCGGCGGCATGGTAGCTGCGCTCGCCGCCGGTCAGTCGATGGAGAATGCATTCCGCGTGGGCATTGCCGCCGGCTCCGCGGCGGCGATGAGCCCCGGCACCGAACTGTGCCGCGAAGAAGACGTGCGCAGTTTGCTGCCGGAGGTGAAGATCAGCGAGGTCGCGCCGGCGGTTTCCTAGCGCTCGGTCAGCCGCTGGTTCTGGCAGTAGGCTTGCGCAAATTTCTCGGCGAGGCGCGCCATGTCGCGGCCGTAAGAGTTCTTATCGGTGCCGGTCCATTCGCGCGCCAGATCGCCGAAGGTCACCGGCCGGTGCAGCCGGCGCATGATGTCCTGCACGTCGCTCTGCACCTGGCGCGTGCGCCTGGCCACCGGATGCGGAATTGGCGTGGCCGAATACATCAAGACGTGTTGCAGATGCGCGAGCACGCCGGTCGGCACGTCGTCGAAGTGCTCGCCCGGGCGGCCGGAAATCGTGGCGCCGAGGCCGGCGAAATTGTTGTCGCTCGCCGGCACGCCGGCGGGCACGCCGTCGGGGCGACGAAACGTCAGGTAATTGGTCTCGATCAGCATCTGGAAGAAGGCGTAATCCCAGCGCACGCCGACGCATTTGTCCGGCGGACGCGACACGCACCGGCCGATGCGCTGATAGAGCGAGGCGATGTGGTCAAAGCGCGGCGCGATTTCGCGCGGCGTGCGGCGGCGCAGGTTGGTGCTCTGCACAAACGCCATCAGTGCGTCCGGCTTGATACATTTCGGCACTTCGTTACCGGCGCTGGCGATGATCGGCGGCAAGGAGCCTGCCAGCGCCCCGACCGGCAGCAGCAGAGAGATCAATAAAATCAATCGTAAAGCCATAGACCCCACCCGCACGGATCAGGCGGGCAGCTAAACCGATTCGGGTTAATTTTCGAAGTTTCTCGGGCCACCCCTTATCCGCCCAGCGCAGCGCATAGGCTTTCGGCCACTTGGCTGGTGCGCGCCGTGCCGCCGAGGTCGGGTGTGTGCAGCTTGGGATCGGCGAGCACGGCGGTGACGGCGTTTTCGATGGCACCGGCCGCGGCGCGGCAGGCCTCATGGCCTTGCCGGTCGCTGAGCCAGCCGAGCAGCATCGCGGCCGAGAGCACGAGCGACAGCGGATTGGCGATACCTTGACCGGCGATGTCGGGCGCGGAGCCGTGCTGGGCCTGCGCCATGGCATGCGCCTCTCCGGCATTGATCGAGCCGGCGAGGCCGAGGCTTCCGGCCAGCTCGGAGGCCTCGTCCGATAGGATATCGCCGAACATGTTGGTGGTGACGATGACGTCGAAGCGGGACGGCTTGCGCACCAGCCAGGCGGCGGCCGCGTCGACCAGCATCTCGTCATAAGCGACCTCGGGGAACTCGGCGGCGACACGTCGCGTCTCTTCGAGAAACATCCCGTCGGTCATGCGCATCACGTTGGATTTGTGCACGGCCGTCACTTGGCGCCGCCGCCGCATGGCTTCGCGGAAGCCGGCCAGCGCGATGCGCCGGCAGCCGGCCGCGGTGATCTTGCGCATCGCCAGACCGACGCCCGGCACCGGCATGAATTCGCCCGAGCCG
>CAYLMY010000082.1:2351-12398 GCA_964384635.1 uncultured Undibacter sp. | reverse complement strand
TGCCGGACCCAGGTGATAAATGCGCGCCTTCGGTCCTTTCGAGAGCGGCGGCTTGTCGCGCCGAAGCCCGCCAGGGCGGAGGCGGACGGAAGTTAGACGACGGCGTACCCGGCGCCGGTCAAGAATACGGGTGATGACGCTTGCCTGGCGTCGCGGGCAAACCCGGCGCGGGTCTGCTATGAGTAGCGCCTGCAACGGAAATCCACATTGGGTGTCGAAATGAAACGTGAATCCGCCTGCGATCGCCTGGAGGCCGCGCTGGCGCGTATCGACGATCCGGCGCGCGAGGGCGCACGCGCCTGCCTCACCGTCTATCGCGAGGGAGCGCGCGCGGCGGCGCAGGCCGCCGACGCCCGCGCCAAGGCCGGAATTTCGCTCGGCCCTCTCGACGGCGCCATCGTGTCCGTCAAGGATCTGTTCGACGTAGCTGGCGAGGTGACGCGCGCCGGCTCTTTAGTTCTCGCCGAGGAGGGCGCGCCGGCTTCGGCCGATGCCGTGGTGGTGCGCCGCCTGCGCCGCGCCGGCTGCGTCATCGTCGCCAAGACCAACATGACCGAATTCGCCTATTCCGGCGTCGGCGCCAATCCGCATTTCGGCACGCCCGGCAATCCAGCCGACCGCGCCCGCGTTCCCGGTGGCTCCTCCGCCGGCGGCGCGGTCGCCGCCGCCGATGCCATGTGCGAAATCTCTATCGGCAGCGACACCGGCGGTTCCACTCGCATCCCGGCCGCGCTCTGCGGTATCGTCGGTTTCAAGCCCAGCCGCCAGCGCGTGCCGACCGCGGGCGCCTTTCCGTTGTCCTTTACGCTCGATTCCGTCGGCCCAATGGCGCGTTCGGTTGCCGAATGCGCGGCCGCCGACGCGGTCATGGCCGGCGATGAACTGCGCCCGCTGGAGCGCACGCCGCTCGCCAATCTGCGCATCGGTGTTGCGCAGGGCTTACCCCTCGATCGCCTCGACGACAGCGTGGCAAAGCGCTTTCCCGCCGCGCTCGATCGCTTGGAAAAGGCCGGCGTGCGCTTTTCGGCGGAAAAACTGCCGCTGCTCGACCAGATGACGCAAGTCAATGCCAAGGGCGGCATCCTGCCGGCGGAAGCCTTCGCCATCCATCGTGACCGGCTGGCGCGGCGCGGCGAGATCATCGATCCCAATGTGCGGCTGCGGCTAGAGCGCGCGCAAAAAATCGCCGCCGCAGATTACATCGACATGCTGCGTGAGCGCGCCGCGCTGGTCGGCGCCATGGATGCGCGGCTGGCCGATCTCGACGTGCTGGCCATGCCGACCACCCCGATTGTGGCCCCGCTGTTGAGCGAAGTGGACAAGCCGGACGACTTTGCCCGCAAGAATGCGCTCTTGCTGCGCAACACCACGATCTGGAATTTCTTCGATTGCTGTGCGATTTCGCTGCCGTTGCCGCGCGACGGTGGCCTGCCGGCCGGCCTGATGCTGGTCGCCCGCAACGGCCACGATCATCGTCTGTTGCGGATCGCGGCGGCAGTGGAGCGCCTGCTCGCGGGCTAATTAATTTCCGTTCGTCCCCGCGAAAGCGGGGACCCAGGGCGGCAATCCGCCGCCCTGTGCTTGTGGTGCTGGATTACCGCTTGCGCGGGAATGAACGGAGTTAGTGGCTGCAGCGCCGCTCACTTCAGCGGCGGGCCGATGGTCACGTTGAGTTTGCCGACGCCTTCGACCGCGCACTCGATCTTGTCACCGGCGACGGTGGCCGCCACCCCGGACGGCGTGCCGGTCATGATGACGTCGCCGGCTTCGAGCGCGACCATTTCCGACAGCTTGGAGATCGTTTCCGGCACGTTCCAGATCATCTGGTTGAGATCGCCGTCCTGGCGCAGCTGGCCGTTCACTTTCAGCGTGATGCGGCCCTTGCTGGGATGGCCGATCTCAGCTGTCGGCTTGAGCGGCCCGCAGGGCGCGGAATGATCGAACGCCTTGCCCACTTCCCACGGCCGCTTCACGTCGCGCGAGGCAATTTGCAGGTCGCGGCGGGTCAAGTCGATGCCGACGGCGTAACCCCAGATGCAGTCATTGGCCTTGGCGACCGGAATGTTGCGGCCGCCGCTTTTCAGCGCCACCACCAGCTCGACCTCGTGATGCATGTCCTTGGTCAGCGAAGGATAGGGTACCGTGCCGCCGTCCGGCACGACGGCGTCGGCCGGCTTGGCGAAGAAGAACGGCGGCGCCCGCTCGTCCTGCCCCATCTCGCGGATGTGCTCGATATAGTTGCGGCCGACGCACCAGATGCGGCGAACCGGAAAAACCTTGTCGGAGCCGGCGACCGCGATGGTCGCTTGCGGCGGCGGCGGAATGACGTAGTCGGTCATGATGAGGGCCGTCGGATGATGGGATCGGAAAAAGCCCGAGCGCTAAGACCGCGGCCGGGCGAAAAAGTCGCCGTGGCGTATCAGGTGGGATGCGCCGCCGTCAACCGCCCGCCCGCCTCACGAGGAGGCGACCGCCGCGACCGGTGCGTGGTCTTCTTGCTCCTTGAGCTGCAGCCGGTAGAACGTGGCGTAGCGGCCGCGCTTGCGCAGCAGCTCGTCGTGCCGGCCGGATTCCACGACCCGCCCGTCCTCGATCACGTAAATGCGGTCGGCGTGCGAAACGGTATGCAGCCGGTGCGCGATGGCGAGCGAGGTGCGTCCCCGGCAGAGACGTTCCATGGCCTCGCGCACCTGCAATTCGGATTCGGAATCGAGCGCGGCGGTGGCCTCGTCAAGCAGGATGATCGGCGCGTTCTTGACGAGCGCGCGGGCGATGGCGATGCGCTGGCGCTGGCCGCCGGACAATTGCAGGCCGTGCTCGCCGACCGGCGTGTCGTAGCCGCGCGGGAACGACAGGATGAAATCATGCGCAAAGGCGCCCTTGGCGGCGGCGACGATCTCGTCCTCGCTGGCGCCCGGCTTGCCGAAGGCGATATTCTCGCGGATCGAGCCGCGGAACAGGAATACGTCCTGCCCCACGTAAGCGATGTGCTGGCGCAGCGAGCGGCGCGACACTTTCGTGATGTCCTGCTCGTCGATCAGAATCTTGCCGTGCTCGAATTCGTAGAAGCGCATGATCAGGTTGAACACGGTTGACTTGCCGCCGCCCGACGGCCCCACCAGTGCGGTCAGCTTGCCGGCCTCGGCGACGAGTGTAATGCCACGCAGCACCGCCTCTTCGCTGCGATAGGCGAAGTGGACGTCATCGAACGTGATGCGCGAATTCTTGATCTGCAGCGCCGGTTTGTCGTCGTCGGCCGGCTCGCTCGGGGCTGAGTCGAGCACCTCGAACAGGATGCGCACGCCGACCAGCCCGCTGTTGAGCTCGATATTGAGGCGTGCAAGGCGCTTGGCCGGCTCATAGGCGAGCAGAAAGGCGGTGATGAAGGAGAAGAACTGCCCTGCCGTGGCGCCGTTCTCGAGCACGCGGTAACCGGCATAGACCAGCGCGATCGCGACGGCGCAGCCGCCAAGCGTTTCCATCAAGGGACTGGCGCGGCTGGAGACGCGCGCCATATTGTTGGCTTCGTGCTCGACCGCTGCGACGTTGCGGTCGAAGCGCTCCCGCACAATGTCCTCGAGCGTGAAGGCTTTGACGATGCGGATGCCTTGCAGCGTTTCCTGCAGCGTCTCGACGACGCGGGTGTTGCCGTGGAACTGGCTGCGCGCGATGACATAGATTCGGCGGATCATCTTGCGCAGCACGAATAAGGCCGGTGGCGCGACCACGAAGCTGAAGAACGACATCACCGGATCTTGCACCACCATGACGGTGACCAGCCCAATCAGCGAGAACAAGTCGCGGCCAACCGAAGTGATCAGCAGGTTGATGACCTGCGTCGCGGCTGCTGCGCCAGTCGTCAGTCTGGCGATGAATTCCGTGGAATGCCGGTCCGAAAAAAAACCGAGCCCCTCGTTGAGCAGCTTGGCAAAAACCGCGCGCTGGTTGTCGGCGACGATGCGGTTGCCGATGCGCGACAGCATTACGGTCTGGCCGTAGGTGGCGAGCCCTTTGGTCGTGAACAGCGCGACCGTGACGCCGCCCAACACGAAGATGCCCGTCATATTGCGGTTGATGTAGGCCTCGTTGACCACGCTGCCGATGAGATAGGCGATGAGCGCCGTGCAGCCGGCGGCAATTCCCATTAAGGTGAAGGCGATGAGGTATTTGCGCCAATGCACTAGGCCTTGCTCGGTGAGCAAGCGCTTGATCAGGTGGCGGGCGCCGTAATGCGCGTCGGCCGCCGGTGGCAATATGTGTTCGTTCATTTGCCCTCTGTCGGGCTCGATTATGGCACGTTTTGCAGCGGGCAGCGTTTCCTTGCCTGTGCCCGAGGAAATTTTCAAGCCAAAACACGCTTAAAAGGGCGGCGAACCGCCCTGTTCCGCCCGCGTTCAGGAGGTGGCGGTGGCGCGCTTGCCCGGCAGGCGTTTCTCCCAGGCCAGCGCGTGCGCCACGATCGTGTCGAGGTCCTGGAATTGCGGGCGCCAGTCGAGCGTGGCGCGGATGCGATCGACATTGGCCACCAGCGCGACCGGATCGCCGGGGCGCCGCCCGCTGATCTCGACCGCAAAATCACGACCGCTCACGCGACGCACGGCGTCGATCACCTCGTGCACCGAGGCGCCCCGGCCGTAACCGCAGTTGAACGTGGCGCTGGCGCCGCCGCGGCGCAGATAGCCAAGCGCCGCCGAATGCGCGCGCGCCAGATCGCTGACGTGGATGTAGTCGCGGATGCACGTGCCGTCGGGCGTCGGATAGTCGTTGCCGAACACATCGATCTTCAGCCGCTTGCCGAGCGCAGTTTCGCAGGCGACTTTGATCAGATGCGTCGCCTGCGGGGTCGCTTGCCCGGTGCGTCCCTTCGGGTCGGCGCCGGCGACGTTGAAATAGCGCAAGATCACGAATCGCAGTCCGTGGGCCTTGCCTGCATCGTGCAGTATGATCTCCGACATCAGCTTCGAGGTGCCGTAGGGCGAGATCGGCGCCGTCACGGCGTCCTCGCGCACCGGGAGTTGCGTCGGATTGCCGTACACGGCAGCGGTCGACGAGAAAATGAATTGCTGCACGCCCATTTCGACCGCGACGGCGAGCAGCGCGCAGGTGTTCATCGTATTGTTGCGGTAATAGCCGAGCGGGTCGCTCACCGATTCCGGCGCGACGATCGACGCGGCAAAATGGATGATGGCGTCGACGCGGTAGCGTTGTATGGTCTTGGCCACCAGCTCGCGATCGCCGGTTGAGCCGGCCACAAACGGAACCGCGCTGGGGATCAGGAAGCGAAAGCCGGTCGACAGGTTGTCTAGCACGACGGCCGGCTCGCCGGCGTCGACCAGTTCATGCACCATATGGCTGCCGATATAGCCCGCGCCGCCGGTGACCAGGATTGTCATGCCCGTCCCTCGTATCCCCGATGGCTGTGTAGCGGACGACCGTGAAGGCGCGCCTTAAGGCGGCGGCGTTCAGCCTTGGTTATGGCGGCCATGCTTAATGATCGGTATATGAGGGCCGAATACAAGTCATGACCGATATTCTTTTCATCAAGACATCTTCCCTTGGCGATGTGATCCATCACATGCCGGCGGTGACCGAGGCGCATAAAGCGCGCCCTGAGGCGCGCTTTGCCTGGTTGGTGGAGGAGGCCCTTGCCCCGCTCGTGCGCCTGCATCCGGCGGTCGCCGAGGTTATTCCGGTAGCGTGGCGCCGCTGGCGCAAGTTGCTCTACGCGCCGGCGACGCTCACCGAGATAGCCAGCAGCCTGCGCGCCATTCGGGCCCGACACTATGACGAAATCGTGGACAGCCAGGGCCTGCTGCGCTCCGCCGTTATCGCGCGCATGGCGCACGGACGGCGGCATGGTTACGACCGGGCGAGCATCCGCGAGCCGCTCGCTGCTGCATTCTATGATGTGCGCTACCGTGTCAGCCGCGATCTGCACGCGGTCACGCGCAACCGGACGCTGAGCGGCCTGGCGCTGGGCTACACGCCGCAGGGCGCGCCAGATTTCGGGCTCGACCGCGCTCGCTTCGCCGTTCCGGGCGAGCGTTACGCCGTGCTGCTGCACGCCACGGCGCGCGCGTCCAAGCAATGGCCGGAGGAAAATTGGATCGCACTCGGCCAGGCGCTGGCTGTGCGCGGGCTCGATCTTGTGCTGCCGTGGGGCACCGCCGACGAGCAGGCGCGCAGCAAGCGCATCGCCGCCGCGTTGCCGCGCGCGCGCGTTCCCGAGCGCCAGCCGCTCGACGAAGTCGCTCGCCTGATCGCGGGCGCCGAGTTCGTCATCGGGGTCGACACCGGGCTTCTGCATCTCGCCGCCGCGCTCGGCGTACCGCTGGTCGCGATCTTCTCCGGCAGCAAGCCCGGCTTGACCGGCCCGATCGGAAGCGGGCCGCTCGCGGTGCTCGGCGCCGAAGGCGCGCCGCCGTCGGTCGACGAGGTGAATGAAGCGGTGGAGAAAGTCGTGCGCTGATCGGCGCGTTACGCCGCGCCGGCGCGCAGCAGATCGTGGACGTGAATGACGCCGACCGGTTTGCCGGCTTCGGCCACGAACAGCGCGGTCACTTTGGTTGAATTGAGGATCTCGAGAGTCTCGCTGATGAGTTGATCGGGACGCACCGTCTTCGGCCCGCGCGTCATCACGTCGTCGACGCTGGCGTCGAGCAGGTCGTTGCGCATATGGCGGCGCAGGTCGCCGTCGGTGATGATGCCGACCAGCAGGCCGCGCGGGTCGGTAATCCCGACACAGCCGAAGCCCTTAGTGGTCATCTCCAGGATGGCATCGGACATGCGCGTACCGAGCGGCTTGAGCGGCACCGAGCTGCCGGTGTGCATCATTTCACGCACCAACTTGAGCAGCGTGCCGAGCTTGCCGCCTGGATGCAGCAGTCCGAATTGCGCCGCGGTGAAGCCGCGGCTTTCCAAGAGCGCGATGGCCAGCGCGTCGCCGAGCGCGAGTTGCATCAGCGAGGAGGTGGTGGGCGCCAGATTGTGCGGGCAGGCCTCGCGCGCTTGCGGCATGGCCAGCACCACGTCCGCAGTCTTGGCCAGCGTCGAATCCGGGCTGGCAGTCATGGCGATGAGGCCAATGCGGTGGCGGCGCGAATAATCGGTGAGGTTCTTCAGCTCCGCGGTCTCGCCCGACCAGGACAGCGCGACGATCACGTCGTCCTTGGTGATCATGCCGAGGTCGCCGTGGCTGGCCTCGGCCGGATGCACGTACAGAGCCGGCGTGCCGGTAGAGGCAAACGTCGAAGCGATCTTGCGCGCAACATGGCCGGATTTGCCGATGCCGGTGACGGTCACGCGGCCGGATGCGGCGCGGATCAGTTCGACCGCGGCAACGAAAGCTGGCCCCAAGCTGTCGCGCAATGCAGCTGCCAGCGCGTCCACGCCGCTGCCTTCGGCTTCAAGCGTGCGCAAGGCCGCGCTGATGACGCTCTGCGCGCGTTCGCTTGCCGCGTCGCTTGGCTGTGGCTTGCCCATCGGCCCCGTTCGTCCTCGTTCGATTGCGTCATTTGATAGCACGGAAACCGGCGGCGCGTCAGGTTGCGCGGCGGCCATTCGTTAACGCCTAGGCTTTCCCCGCATTTTGCAGGCATTTTTCAACGAATTCTCTGAGGTCGCCGCCGATGAAAAGCTTGGGCTGAATGCCGGCGGCACGGGCCGCCTGCATGTCGATCTCGTTGTCGCCGATCAAAAAGCTGCGCTCGGCATCGACCGGCCAATGCCGCATCAGGTCGAGGATCATGCCGGGCTTGGGCTTGCGCCAATCGGAGTCCTGGCGATAGGCGGCGACCGCAGCATCGGCAAGGAACGGGCAATAGCGTACGTCGTCGATGTGGGCACCTTGCGCCGCCAGCTCGCCGCGCATCCAGGCGTCGAGGTCGTGCAACTGCTGTTCGCTGAATAGCCCGCGCGCCACGCCGGACTGGTTGGAGGCGATGAAGACGAGATAGCCCGCTTCGTTGAGCTGGCGAATGGCGACGGCCGCGCCCGGGATCCAGCGGAAGCGATCGCGCGTGCCGACATAGCCGTCGTCGAAGTTGATGACGCCGTCGCGGTCGAGAAAGGCGGCGGGGCGGAGTGGGTCGTTGTTCATTTGAGCACGTCGCGCACGCTCGCCAGCACCGTCTTCACCGCGACGTCGGCGGTGCGCCGGTGTCTGACAGCCTCGTTGCCGACGCTGCGGGCGCGCGCGCGCGCCGCTTCGTCGCCGGGCGGCTCCAGGATGGCGGCGATTGGGTTAAGCGGCTTCCAATGCCACGGGCTGGTCGGCCCGAAGATGGCGACGGTCGGTGTGCCGAGCGCCGCCGACACGTGCAGCAAGCCGGAATCGTTGGTGACGGAAACGTCGGCGGCGGCGAGTGCCAGGATCGCGTTGCGCAAGTCGGCGCCGGTGAGATCGCGCACGCGGCTGCCGGCGGCTTCAGTGATCTGCTTTGCAATCAGCGTCTCGTTTGGACCGCCTAGCACCCAGACCGACATGCCGTCTTTGACGAGCGCGCGCGCCAGCTCGGCATAATATTCGGGCGGCCACGCCTTGCCTTCGCCAACGGCACCCGGCGACAGCGTGACGATGGGCGGGTCGTCCTCCGCCAAGCCTTGTCGGGTGCACCAGGCATCCACCTCGCGCGCCCGTACTTTCAATTCGGGCAGTGGCCATTCTGCCGGCAAGGCTGCATTCGGCGGCAAGGCCAGTGCGCCCATCTGATCGATCATGCGCGGCAGTTTGCGCTCGCCGCTGCGCATATCGTTGATAAGGCCGAAGCGCAGCTCGCCGAGGAAGCCGGTGCGCACCGGTATTCCGGCCAGCCACGGCGCCAGCGCCGCCTTCCATTTGCGCGACATCACCAGCGCTTGGCCGTAATGCCGCGCGCGCAACTCCGCCGCCAGCTTGCGCTGCTGCGCGAGCCCGAGCCGCCGCCGCGGCATGTCGGCGATGATCGCCGCCCTCAAGCCCGGCATGTAGTCGGCCAAGGGCGCGCACAAGGTGCTGGAGACCATGTCCACTGCAAGTTCCGGCACCTGCGCGCGCAAAAGCTTCACCACCGAATGCACGCGCACGAAATCGCCGATCCAAACATAGGGCACGATGACGACCGGTGCGGGCTTTTCGTCCTGGCTCATGAGCCCCCGTTTACGCGATTCCGGCCGCCCGGGCGTCACCCCGGCGCGGTCCGGCCCCGAAATTTACCCTGTCCCGCGCCATTTTTGCGCCCGCAGGACACGCCATTTGCGCCCGTGCCCGGTCTGGGGCAAATGAAAGCGGCGCGAGGGTAGGGCAATGTTCCTGGTCACCGGCGGGGCCGGATTCATCGGGTCGAACGTGGTGGCAAGCCTCAATGAGGCGGGCGCGAGCGATATCGTGGTCAACGACGCGCTCGGCCACGACGACGCCAAATGGCGCAACCTTGCCAAGCACCAAGTTGCCGACCTGGTGCCGCCGGCCGAGCTGATGCACTGGCTCGACGCCCGCAAGCTCGACGCCGTTATCCACATGGGCGCGATTTCCGACACTACCGCCACCGACGGCGATTTGGTGATGGAGAACAATTTCCGCCTGTCGCTGCGCCTGCTCGACTGGTGCACGCAGACCCGCACGCCTTTCATCTATGCCTCGTCGGCCGCCACCTACGGCGACGGCAGCCGCGGCTTCGTCGACGACTGGTCGCCGGACGCGCTGCGCCAATTGCAGCCGATGAATCTCTACGGCTGGAGCAAGCAGCTGTTCGATGTCGCGGTCGCCGAGCGCTACGCCAAAAAGGAGCCGCTGCCGCCGCATTGGGCCGGCCTGAAATTTTTCAACGTTTACGGCCCCAACGAATATCACAAGGGTCACATGATGAGCGTGCTGGCCAAGGTGTTCGACGGTGCCAAGGCCGGCCAGCCGGTGCGGCTGTTCAAGTCGCACCGGGAAGGCATTGCCGACGGCGACCAGTGCCGCGATTTCATTTACGTCGATGACGCCATCGCGGTGCTGCGCTGGTTGCTCGATACGAATTCGGTCAACGGCATTTTCAACGTCGGCACCGGCAAGGCGGAAAGCTT
>CAYLMY010000082.1:0-2251 GCA_964384635.1 uncultured Undibacter sp. | reverse complement strand
GTGCTCTGCGTCGGCGACCTGATGCTGGACGAGTTTGTCTACGGCGAGGTGTCGCGCATTTCGCCGGAAGCACCGACGCCGGTGATCGCGGTCAAACGCGCCGAGTTGATGATTGGCGGCGCCGGCAATGTCGCGCGCAACCTGGTCTCGCTCGGCACAAGCTGCATCTTCGTCGGCGTGGTCGGCGACGACGATGCCGGGCGGGCATTGGCCGATGCGCTCGCGGCGCAGCCGCAGATCGAATTCAATCTGGTCATCGAGGCCGCGCGCCAGACCACGCGCAAGGTGCGCTTCGTTTCCGAGCATTTCTCGACCCATCTGCTGCGCGCCGATTGGGAGGTGGCGGCCCCCATCGATGCCGCCAGCGAGGACGAGCTGATCGGCCGTGTGGTCGAGGCGATACCACGGGCGGGGGCGGTGGTGCTGTCCGACTACGCCAAGGGCGCACTCACGCCGCGCGTCGTCCGCGCGGTGATCGACGCCGCCAACGCGCTCGGCAAGCCGGTGGTGGTCGATCCCAAGGGGCGCGATTACAGCATCTACCGCGGCGCCACTTTGATCACGCCGAACCGCCAGGAGCTCGCCGACGCCACCCATGCGCCGGCGCGGACCGACGACGAGATCGCGGACGCCGCCGCGGCTTTGCGCGATGCGCTCGAGGCGCAAGCCGTGCTGGTCACCCGCAGCGAAGCCGGCATGACGCTGGTAGACGAGGGCGGCGCGGTGCATGTGCCGGCCTATCCGGTGCGCGTGCGCGACGTCTCCGGCGCCGGCGATACCGTCGTCGCCGTGCTGGCGGCAATGCTGGCGCTTGACGCCGATTTCGAATCCGCCATGCGCGCGGCCAATGCCGCGGCCGCGGTGGTGGTCGGAAAACGCGGCACCGCCAGCGTCTCGGTCGCCGAGCTGCGCTCGCGCATCCTGCCGGCGGCAACGCTGGCGCCCGAGGAGAAGATCGTGTTCGATTGGGCGCAACTCGACGAGCATCTCGCCGAATGGCGGCGCCAGGGCCTGCGCGTCGGCTTCACCAATGGCTGCTTCGATCTTCTGCATCCCGGCCACATCAAATTGCTGGCTGGCGCGCGCGCGGCTTGCGACCGGCTGGTGGTGGGGCTGAACGGCGATGCCTCGGTCACGCGGATCAAAGGGCCGGGGCGGCCGGTGCAGCCGGTCGAGGCGCGCGCCGAGCTGCTGGCCGCGCTGGAGGCGGTTGATCTGGTGGTGGTGTTCGATGAGGACACCCCGGAAAAACTCATCGCCCATGTCAAGCCGACGGTGCTGGTCAAGGGCGGCGACTACGCCCGCGACGAGGTGGTCGGCCGCGAGATCGTCGAGGCGCTGGGCGGCGAAGTGATCCTGATCGATCTTGTGCCCGGCCACTCGACCAGCGCCATGGTCGAGCGCAGCCGCGCGTCCAAGGCGCGCTGAGCGAAAAGACGTGGCGCGCGTTCCGCCCGATCATGAAACGCGGTTGATCGCCGCGTTCTTTGGCGGCTGCCAAGGTTACTTTGTCGAGGTCGGCGCCAACGAGCCGCGCGAGCGTTCGCAGACCTGGCACCTGGAGCAGGCCGGTTGGACCGGCGTGCTGATCGAGCCGCAGCCCGAGCTCGCCGCGCAACTGCGCGCGCATCGCACGGCCAAGGTGTTCGCGGTCGCCTGCTCCTCGCCGGCCAACGCCGGCAAAACACTGCCGCTGCATGTGGCCGGACCGCTCTCATCGCTCGACCGCGCGCGCATGGCGCCGGGGGCGAGCCCTGAAGCCGTCATCGACGTGCCGGCGCGCACGCTCGATAGCGTGCTGGAGGAAGCCGGCAGCCCGCCGGGCTTCGATTTTCTGTCGATCGACGTGGAAGGCCATGAGATCGAGGTGCTGCGCGGGTTCGACATCGCGCGCTGGCGCCCGCGTTTGATCCTGCTCGAGGATCACGTCGGTGATCTCTACAAGCACCGGTTTCTGACCACTGCCTGCTATCGCCTCATCCGCCGCTACGAGAACAACGGCTGGTATGTGCCGCACGAGGCTGCCGACCGGCCCGGCCTGTCGGACCGCTGGGAAATCCTGCGCAAATATTATCTGGCGCTGCCGTTCCGCTGGCTGCGCAACGCCTCGCGCCGGCTGCGCAAGGGTCGTGCGTGATCAAGGCTTACGCTTGACCGATTTGCTCGGCGGCGGCTGCCAGCGTTGCATCTCCTCATAGCGCTTGGCATAGCGGTAGAACGTGCCTTCGAAATTCCCAAACGCAATGACGAA
>CAYLMY010000081.1:4703-12598 GCA_964384635.1 uncultured Undibacter sp. | reverse complement strand
GAGCAAGCCCGCCATAGCCGCAGCGACAGCCGGCGATCCCTCCCCACCGCTCGCAAAGAGCGCGCGGGAGGTGGAAATGAGCGTTGATAAGCGCCTGCCCCGAGGTTGCCGGGGACGGTAAACTTGCCCATCTTGAGTCGTGCTAGGCGGACCCGGACGATGCGCCAATACCTCGACCTGATGGAACATATCCTTAGCCGTGGCGTGGAGAAGCACGACCGCACCGGCACCGGCACGCTCTCGGTGTTCGGTCATCAGATGCGGTTTGCGCTCGATCAGAGCTTTCCGCTGCTCACCACTAAGAAGCTGCACCTGAAATCGATCGTCTACGAACTGCTCTGGTTCCTGGCCGGCGACACCAACATCAAATATCTCAACGAGCACGGCGTGCACATCTGGGACGAATGGGCCGACGCGCGCGGCGAGCTCGGGCCGGTCTACGGCCAGCAGTGGCGCTCGTGGCCGGCGCAGGACGGCCGAACAATCGACCAGATCGCCCACGTCATCGACATGATCGAGCGCAATCCGGATTCGCGAAGGTTGATCGTCACCGCCTGGAATCCGGCCGACGTCGACAAGATGGCGCTGCCGCCCTGCCATTGCCTGTTCCAGTTCTATGTCGCCGAAGGGAAACTGTCTTGCCAGCTCTACCAGCGCTCGGCCGACGTGTTCCTCGGCGTGCCGTTCAACATCGCCTCCTACGCGCTGCTCACGCTGATGGTGGCGCAGGTGGCCGGACTGAAGGCCGGCGAGTTCATCCACACATTCGGCGACGCGCATCTTTATCTCAATCATCTGGAGCAGGCGAATCTGCAATTGTCGCGCAGCCCCCTCGCCTTGCCGATCATGCGGATCAATTCGGACGTGAAGGACATCTTCGCATTCCGCTACCAGGACTTCACGATCGAGAACTATGATCCGCATCCACACATCAAGGCGGAGGTCGCAGTGTGAGCCTCTCCATCCGCGCGGCGCGGCCGGCGGACAGCGCGTTGATTTTTGCGCTGGTGCGGGAGCTGGCGGACTATGAAAAACTGGCTAACGAAGTCGACGCAAGTGAACAGACGATCGCGGCCGCTTTATTCACAGAAGCACCACGACTCTTTTGCGACATCGCAGAGTGGAACGGCGAGCCCGCCGGTTTTTCCGTATGGTTTCTCAATTACTCAACTTTTCGCGGCAGACACGGCATTTATCTTGAAGATTTATTCGTGCGGCCCGCGTATCGTGGCCGCGGCATCGGCAAGGCGCTGATGGCGCGGCTGGCGCAGGTTTGCATTGAACGCGGTTACGCGCGTCTTGAATGGGCGGTGTTGGACTGGAATGCGCCGTCGATCGCGTTCTACCAATCGATCGGCACGCAGGTGCTAGATGAGTGGAAGATCTGCCGCTTAAGCGGCGAGGCGCTGGAATCGTTCGCGCGCCAGGAGGCGGCGACATGAAGGGCGGCAAGAAAGTCGTGCTGGTCGCCGCGGTCGGCGAGAACGGCGTCATCGGCAATCAGGGCGTGCTGCCGTGGCGGCTGAAATCCGATTTGCAGCATTTCAAGAAATTGACGCTCAACAAACCGGTGATCATGGGGCGCAAGACCTATGAGGCGATCGGCAAGGCGCTGAAGGAGCGCACCAATATCGTGCTCACCGGCGATCTCAGCCTGCGGGCGCCGGGCGCGGTGCTAGCCACCAGCTTGGACGCCGCCTTTGCCTTTGCGCGCCAGGACGCCGACAAGCGCGGTGTCGACGAGATCATGGTGATCGGCGGCGCCGACGTGTTCGCCGTCACCATGGCCGCCGCCGACCGGCTGGAAATCACCCGCGTGCATGCCCGGCCGGAGGGTGACACGCTGTTTCCGCCGGTCGACCCGGAACAGTGGCGCGAGGTCGCCCGTGAGCCGCACATGCGCGGGCCGGACGACGAGGCCGATTTCACCATCCTGACCTACGAGCGCCTCCGCTGAGGCGGAGCGCGATTTGGGACGCGCGCCGATTTGGCGATTTTGACACTGGCAAGGCTGCCTCCGCATAGCCACATTGATGCGGGTTGATTGCGCGTCAATGCGCAAAAAAAGCGCGGCATGAAGGCGCGTTGTAACGACCGGGCGCCTCGCCTATAACCCCTTGCGAAACAGGTGGCCGGCTCATTGAGTCCCGGCGCCGGGAGATCAATTCAATGCCATGGACCAATCAAGGCGGTGGTGGCGGCGGTCCTTGGGGCTCGGGTGGCAAGGGCCCCTGGGGCTCCGGACCGCAATCGTCGGGGCCGAAGCCGCCGGATTTGGAGGAAATGCTCCGCCGCGGCCAGGACCGGCTCAAGCGCGTCCTGCCGGGCGGCAATCTCGGCGGCAAAGGCTTCGCGTTGCTCGGCTTGGCGGCGATCGCGCTGTGGGGCTTTTCCGGCTTCTTCCGCGTCGAGCCGGACGAGCTCGGCGTGGTGCTGCGCTTCGGCAAGGAAGTGCGCGAGGTGCAGCCCGGATTGAACTACCACCTGCCTTATCCGGTCGAGACCGCGCTCACGCCCAAGGCGCTGCGCATCAACAAGATCGACATCGGCATGCGCGAGATCAGTGCCGGCCGCGGCGCCGGCGAGCGCGAGGTGCCGGAGGAAAGCCTGATGCTGACCGGCGACGAGAATATCGTCGACGTCAACTTCTCGGTTTTCTGGAAGGTCAAGCCGACCGGCGTCGGCGACTATTTGTTCAACATCCAGCATCCCGCCGGTACGGTGAAGGCGGTGGCGGAAAGCGCCATGCGTGAGGTGATCGGCCGCTCGGACATTCAGCCGATCCTGACCGGCGCGCGGCAGGTGACCGAAACCGCGGTGCAGGACCTGATGCAGAAGACGCTCGATACTTACGGCGCCGGCATCGACATCACCCAGGTGCAGCTGCAGAAGGTCGATCCGCCCAAGCAGGTGATCGACGCCTTCCGTGACGTGCAGGCCGCGCGCATCGACCTCGACCGCGCGGTCAACGAGGCGCAGACCTATGCCAACCGTGTGGTGCCGGAGGCGCGCGGCAACGTGGCCAAGATCACGCAGGCGGCGGAAGCCTATCGCTCGCAGACGGTGGCGGAAGCCACCGGCCGGACTGCGCGCTTCCTCAAGATCTACGAGCAATACAAGAAGGCGCCCGACGTCACGCGCGAGCGCATGTATCTGGAGACCATGGAGCGCGTGCTGGGCAATACCGACAAGATCATCGTCGATTCGAAGGACGGCGCGCAGGGCGTGGTGCCCTATTTGCCGCTCAACGAGCTGTCGAAGTCGAGCTCCGGCCGCACCCCGTCGAAATCGGGAGGCCAGTGATGAGACTGAATGTCATCGGCGGCGTTATCGTCGTCCTCATCATCGCCGCGCTGATTGTCGCCTATTCGTCGCTGTTCACCGTCTATCCGACGCAACTGGCGCTGGTGCTCCGCCTCGGCAAGCCGCAGCCGCCGATCACCGAGTCCGGTTTGCACGTCAAGGCGCCGTTCATCGACACCGTCGTCTATATCGACAAGCGCATCCTCGACTTGGAATCGCCGCCGCAGGAGGTGATCGCCTCCGACCAGAAGCGGCTGGTGGTCGACGCCTTCGCGCGCTACAAAATCACCGATCCGCTGCGCTTCTATCAGACGCTCGGTTCGATCCGCGGCGCCAATTCGCAGCTTGCCATTCTGCTCAACTCGGCGATGCGGCGCGTGCTCGGCGAAGCCACCTTCATCCAGGTGGTGCGCGACCAGCGCGCCGCGCTCATGCAGCGCATTCAGGGCTTGGTCGACAAGGAGGCCGCCAATTACGGTATCCAGGTGGTGGACGCGCGCATCCGGCGCGCCGACCTGCCGGAGCAAAACAGCCAGGCGGTCTACAAGCGTATGCAGACCGAGCGCCAGCGCGAGGCGGCCGAGTACCGCGCCCAAGGCGCCCAGCGTGGGCAGGAAATCCGCTCGCGCGCCGACCGCGAGGTGACCGTGCTGATCGCCGACGCCAACTCGAAGGGCCAGCAGATCCGCGGCGAGGGCGACGCCACCCGCAACGAAATCTTCGCCAAGGCGTTCGGCCAGGATCCGGACTTCTTCTCGTTTTACAGGTCGATGCAGGCCTACGAAGAGGGCTTGAAGCCGGCCGACACCCGGATGCTGCTCAAGCCCGACACCAGCTTCTTCCGCTTCTTCAACAACCCGTCGGGCAAGGCAGGCGCGGGCAAGCCGACGCTGCCGCTTCCGGCCGGCCCGCCGGCGGCTGGCGCACCATCGGCGTCGGCCCGCTAGCGGGCAAGCGCGGCCGGCATGTCCGACTTCCTGGCCGCGCTCGGACTGGTCTTTGTTATCGAGGGGCTGGTGTTCGCGGCACTGCCGGCGCAGGCCAAGCGGGCGATGATGAGCGTGCTGGATACGCCAGAGACGACCTTGCGTGCGATCGGGCTGGGCTCGGCACTTATCGGGCTCGCGCTGGTCTGGCTGGCGCGCAGCTAGCACGCCAAACGGCGCACCGCCAAAACGGTCGCTTTTGCCGGCGAATCGGCCTTCCATGCGGTTGACGGGAACTGCCCTTGAATCGCCTTGAAGACAGGGCCACTTTCATGGCCACCCTTTTTCCAGGAGAACTGACGCCCATGGGCGCACTCTTTGCTTCGCTGACGACGCCTGTCCACCGCCCGGTCGCGGCGATTTTGCTTGCCGCCGCAATCGCTTGGCCGGCGCTGACCGTTCCTGCCGCGGCGCGCGGGCCGGAAGCGATCGCCGACGTCGCCGAGCAGGTGATCGACGCCGTCGTCAACATTTCCACCAAGCAGACGGTGGACATGAGCCGCAACGCGGTGCCGCAGCTGCCGCCGGGCTCGCCGTTCGAGGAATTCTTCGAGGAGTTCTTCAAGAACCGGCAGGGCAAGAACGGCGTGCCGACGCCGCGCCGCATCAATTCGCTCGGCTCCGGTTTCATCATCGATGCATCCGGGCTGGTGGTCACCAACAACCACGTCATCAGCGGCGCCGACGAGGTCAACGTCATCCTCAACGACGGCACAATTCTGAAGGCCGAGGTCATCGGCCGCGACACCAAGACCGATCTGGCGCTGCTCAAGGTCAAGCCGACCAAGCCGCTGAAGGCGGTCAAGTTCGGAGACTCGGACACGCTGCGGCTGGGCGAGTGGGTGATCGCGATCGGCAATCCGTTCAGCCTGGGCGGCACGGTGACCGCCGGCATCGTCTCGGCGCGCAATCGCGATATCCAGTCCGGCCCGTACGACAACTACATCCAGACCGACGCCGCCATCAACCGCGGCAATTCGGGCGGGCCGCTGTTCAACCTCGAAGGCGAGGTGGTGGGCGTCAACACCGCGATCATCTCGCCCTCTGGCGGCTCGATCGGCATCGGCTTCGCGGTGCCGTCGAAGACCGTGATGCCGGTGATCGACCAGCTGCGCGAGTTCAAGGAAGTGCGGCGCGGCTGGCTCGGCGTGCGCATCCAGCGGGTGACCGACGAGATTGCCGACAGTCTCAACGTCAAGCCGGCGCGCGGCGCGCTGGTCGCCGGCATCGACGACAAGGGCCCGGCCAAGCCCGCCGGCATCGAGCCGGGCGACGTCATCGTCAAGTTCGACAGCAAGGACGTCAAGGAGATGCGCGATCTGCCGCGCATCGTCGCCGACACACCGGTCGGCAAGGACGTTGCGGTGACCATCGTGCGCAAGGGCAAGGAGTTGACCAAGCACGTCAAGCTCGGCCGGCTCGCGGACGCCACCGAGAACAAAGAGGCTGCGCTGACGCCCAAAAAGGACGCCGCGCCGGAAGAAAAGCCGGTGGTGAAGAAGGCGCTCGGCCTCGGCTTGGCCGACCTCACCGATGCTTTGCGCAAGCAGCACAAGATCAAGGACAAGGTGAAGGGCGTGATGATCACCGAAGTCAATCCAAATTCACCGGCGGCGGAGAAGCATCTGGCGCCCGGCATGGTGATCGCCGAGGTGCAGCAGCAGCCGGTTACAAGCGCGACCGATTTGCAGCAGCGGCTCGTCAAGCTCAAGAAGGACGGCAAGAAATCGGCAATCCTGCTGGTGCTCAGCCCCGACGGCGACCCGAGCTTCGTGGCGTTGAGCCTGCAATAATTTCAAGCTTGCGGTGACGCGGCGGCCGGCCTTCGCGCCGGCCGTTTGCTTAGTCGAGCACGTGGCTGACCATGCCGTCGGCGAGCTTGGGCTCGAACCAGGTGGACTTCGGCGGCATGATGGCGCCGGTATCGGCCACCGCCATCAGGTCGCGCATCTGTGTCGGATAAAGCGCGAAAGCGACCGCCATCTCGCCGGAATTCACGCGGGCTTCGAGCCCTTCGAGTCCGCGCGCGCCGCCGACGAAATCGATGCGCTTGTCGGTGCGCGGGTCCTTGATGCCGAGCAGCGGCTCGATCACGTTGCGGGTCAGCAGGGTGATCGGCAGCCGCCCGACCGGATCGTTAGGAACGAGATCGGGGCGGATGGACAGCTTGTACCAGCGGCCGGCCAGATACATCCCGTATTCGTAGGATGATACCGGCCGCACCGGCTCGGCGGCGGCGGTGACGGTGAAACTCTTGCGCAACTCGCCAAGAAACTGCTCAGGCTTTCGTCCGTTCAAGTCCTTCACCACGCGATTGTAATCGAAGATGGTCATTTCGCGCTCTGGAAACAGCACCGACAAGAAATAGCCGTGCGCGCCGTCGCCCTTGCGGCTGGCCGCCACGCGCGCCGCCGCCGCCGAGCGGTGATGGCCGTCGGCGATATAGACGGCCGGCAGGGCGTCGAAGGCGCGGGTGAGCGCGTCGATGGCGGCGGCGTCGGAGACGATCCAGAGCTGGTGGCGCACGCCGTCGTCGGCAGTGACATCGACTTGCGGCGCGCCGGCCGCGGCCTTGGCCAGCAGCGCGTCGATGGCAGGTCGGTCCGGATAGCCGATCATCACCGGTCCGGTCTGCGCGTTGATCGCCTCGATCTGGCGCACGCGGTCGTCTTCCTTCACCGGGGTGGTGAGCTCGTGCTTGCGGATGCGGTTAGAGGCGTAGTCGGCGAGCGAGGCAACGCATGCCAAGCCGGTCTGCGTGCGGCCGCGCCAGGTCAGCCGGTAGACGTAATAACAAGGCGCGGCGTCGCGCATCAGCACACCGGCCTCGGTCATGCATTTCAAATTCTCCGCCGCCTTGGCATAGACCGCCTGGTCGTAGGGGCTGATCGCCGGATCGAGATCGATCTCGGGCTTGGAGATGTGCAGGAAGCTCCATGGCTTGCCCTTGGCGCGTTGGCGCGCTTCCGCGCTGGAGAGCACGTCATAAGGCGGCGCCAATACGTCGCCGGCGCGCTCCGACACGGGACGCAGGGCGCGAAAGGGTTTAATGAGCGGCAATTGCGTCTCCGGGTCGCCGGGGGATGGCGGTGCTTATTGCAGGCCCAACCGCGAGCGGCAAGCTGAAGGCGTTGCCGTTTTCTCGATTGATTTCGGCTGGCAATTCCTGCACTTCACAAGGTATGAGCGATGAGGCCGCAATTCTGGCCGCGAACGCGGCCTATTACCGCGCTTTCGCGACCGCCGATTTTGCCGCGATGAGCCGCATCTGGGCGGAGGGCAACGTGTCCTGCGTTCACCCGGGATGGCCCGCCCTCATCGGCCGGCAGGCGATCCTGGAATCCTACCGCGAAATTCTTCGCAATCCGAACCAGGAGCGGATCGAACATCGCAACGAGACAGTGATCGTCTCGGGCGACGAGGCCCGCGTGCTGTGCGTGGAATTCGTCGGCGGGGCGGGGCTGGCCGCGACCAATATGTTCAAGCGCGCCGATGGCACGTGGCGCATGACCCACCATCAGGCCAGCCCGATCGCCGCGCTGGTGGAGGAGCCCATGGCGCGGCCGTCATCGCAGCGGTTGAACTAGCGGCGATCCATTCAAGATG
>CAYLMY010000081.1:2331-4603 GCA_964384635.1 uncultured Undibacter sp. | reverse complement strand
ATCGCCGGGCCGACCGCCAGCGGCAAGTCGGCGCTGGCGCTGGCGTTGGCCGAGAAGCTCGGCGGCACCATCGTCAACGCCGATTCCATGCAGGTCTATCGCGACCTGCGTGTCATCACCGCGCGGCCGACGGCGCAGGAAGAGCGCTGCGTGCCGCACCGGCTCTACGGTCACGTCGATGCGGCGATCAATTATTCCACCGGGCAATGGCTGCGCGACGTAACCGAGGTCCTGGCCGAACTGAAGGCGCAAGGCCGCACCGCCATCCTGGTCGGCGGCACCGGGCTCTATTTCAAGGCGCTGACCGCGGGGCTGGCCGCGGTGCCGCCGATCCCACCCGAGATTCGGAGCGACGTGCGCGCGCGGCTGCTAAGCGAAGGCGCGCCCGCGCTGCACGGCCAGCTGATGCAGCTCGATCCCGTTACCGCGCAGCGGCTGATGGTCAATGACCGCGCCCGCATTTCGCGCGCGCTCGAGGTGATGCTGACAACCGGGCGCTCGTTGTCGGACTGGCACCGCGAGGGAATGCCACCGCTGCTCGCTGCAGCGCGCGCGGCCAAAGTCTTTATCACCTGCGAGCGTGCCGCGCTGGTCGCGCGCATCGAGGCGCGCTTTGCCGGCATGCTTGCCGCCGGCGCGCTGGAGGAGGTGCGGGCGCTGGCCGCGCGCCGGCTCGATCCGTCGCTGCCGGCGATGAAGGCGCACGGCGTGCCCTGGCTGATCCGCCATCTCAACGGCGAGATCACGCTGGAGGAAGCCGCGGCCGGCGCGGTGATGGACACCCGCCGCTACGCCAAGCGCCAGCTCACCTGGTTCCGCAACCAGATGACGGACTGGCCCTGGGCGCCGGCGGAGGAGGCCGAAAAGGCCCTCGAAAAGCAGCTCGCGGGCCTCTAATATGACTTTTGCGCGCGCGAAAAGCGCTTGACCCTGGCTTGGGCCGGCCCTATAAAGCGCGCAATGAAAGTTCGGGTAGACACCATGTTGCGCAATATTATTACGGTAGTGGTAAAGGTTCGGACGCGATCCGAGCGGCCCTGATAGGGCTCGCCAGGTAAGCGTCCGGACATGGCCCGTTGCGGGCCTTTTTTATTGGCCGGGGCGACAAAGGCGACTAGGCAAAGCGACAGCAAGGATGACGACCATGACACGGGAAATGACCGGCGCCGAAATGGTGATCGAGGCGCTCGCCGACCAGGGCGTGAAGCACCTGTTCGGCTATCCGGGCGGCGCGGTGCTGCCGATCTACGACGCCATCTTCGCGCAGGACAAGGTGCAACACATCCTGGTGCGTCACGAGCAGGGCGCGGTGCACGCCGCCGAAGGCTATGCGCGCTCGACCGGCAAGGTCGGCTGCGTGCTGGTGACCTCCGGCCCCGGCGCCACCAACGCGGTGACGGGCTTGACTGACGCGTTATGTGACTCGATCCCGATCGTCTGCATCACCGGCCAGGTGCCGACCCATCTGATCGGCAACGACGCCTTCCAGGAATGCGACACCGTCGGCATCACGCGGCCGTGCACCAAGTACAATTACTTGGTCAAGCGCATCGAGGATCTGCCGCGCGCGCTGCACGAGGCCTTCCACATCGCGGCGAGCGGACGACCGGGCCCGGTCGTGGTCGACATCCCGAAGGACATCCAGTTCGCCACCGGCGTCTACTCCAAGCCGAAGGATTTCGCGCACACCGGCTACAAGCCGAAGGTCAAAGGCGACATCGAGAAGATCAAACAGGCGGTCGAGTTGATGGCGCACGCCAAGCGGCCGCTGTTTTACACCGGCGGCGGCGTGGTCAATTCCGGCCGCGCGGCGAGCGAGCTATTGCGCGAGCTGGTCAAGCTCACCGGCTTCCCGATCACCTCGACGCTGATGGGACTCGGCGCCTATCCCGGCACCGACAAGCAGTGGCTGGGCATGCTCGGCATGCACGGCACCCTGGAAGCCAACATGGCGATGCACGATTGCGACGTCATGGTCTGCATCGGCGCGCGCTTCGACGACCGCATCACCGGGCGCATCGACGCCTTCTCGCCGGGCTCGAAGAAAATCCACGTCGACATCGACCCGTCCTCGATCAACAAGAATATCCATGTCGATGTGCCGATCGTCGGCGACTGCGCGCACGTGCTGGAAGACATGGTGCGGCTGTGGCGCACCGAGGCGCGCCACGCCGACAAGAAGGCGATGGGCGAGTGGTGGAAGCAGATCGACAAGTGGCGGGCGCGCAAATCGCTCGCCTACCGGGGCTCGAACGAGGTGATCAAGCCGCAA
>CAYLMY010000081.1:0-2321 GCA_964384635.1 uncultured Undibacter sp. | reverse complement strand
CCTACATCACCACGGAGGTCGGCCAGCACCAGATGTGGGCGGCGCAGTTCTACGGCTTTACCGAGCCGAACCGCTGGATGACGAGCGGAGGGCTCGGCACCATGGGCTATGGTCTGCCGGCCTCGGTCGGCGTGCAGATGGCGCATCCGAAATCGCTGGTCATCGACATCGCCGGCGAAGCCTCGGTGCTGATGACCATGCAGGAAATCTCGACCGCGGTGCAGTACCGGCTGCCGGTCAAGATCTTCATCCTCAACAATCAATACATGGGCATGGTGCGGCAGTGGCAGGAACTGCTGCACGGCGGGCGCTATTCGGAGAGTTATACGGAGGCGCTGCCCGATTTCGTCAAGCTGGCGGAGGCCTATCACGCCCACGGCATCCGCTGCCAGAAGCCGGGCGATCTCGATCACGCCATCAAGGAGATGATCGATGTCGACAAGCCGGTGCTGTTCGACTGC
The DNA here is from genome assembly GCA_964384635.1 of uncultured Undibacter sp. Classification (GTDB taxonomy): domain Bacteria; phylum Pseudomonadota; class Alphaproteobacteria; order Rhizobiales; family Xanthobacteraceae; genus Pseudolabrys. The sequence goes on along the minus strand of CAYLMY010000081.1, from coordinate 1,860 downwards.
GTGGTCGATCCGAAAGAGAACTGCTTCCCGATGATCCCGTCGGGCCGCGCGCACAACGAGATGATCCTCGGCGACGCCGGCGTCAGCGTCGAGGAGGCGATCACCGAGGAAGGCAAGGTGATGGTGTGATGAACGCTCCCACGACGACCCATTATCCGGCGGCGCCGACGGCGCAGAAGCCGGAAACCCACACGCTGTCGGTGCTGGTCGACAACGAGCCGGGCGTGCTGGCGCGCGTCATCGGCCTGTTCTCCGGGCGCGGCTACAACATCGAGTCGTTGACGGTGTCGGAGACCGAGCACCGCGCGCATCTGTCGCTGATCACGCTGGTCACAACAGGAACCCCGATGGTGATCGAGCAGATCAAGAACCAGCTCGACCGTCTGGTGCCGGTGCACCACGTGGCCGACATGACGCTCGCCGGCAATTCGATCGAGCGCGAGCTCGCCATGGTCAAGATCAAGGGCAAGGGCGAAACCAGAGTCGAGGCGCTGCGGCTGGCCGATGCCTTCCGCGCCCGCGTGATTGACGCTACCACCGAGAGCTTCGTTTTCGAGATCACCGGCAAGAGCGACAAGATCGAGCAGTTCATCGAGCTGATGCTGCCGCTCGGGCTCATCGAGGTGGCACGCACCGGCATCGCCGCCATCGCGCGCGGACCGGAGGGGATGTGATCCGGGCTTGTCCCCGGACGCCATAAAATCTAGAAGCAGCGCGGGAAGAACCAACGGCCCGCACAAGCGGCCGATGCAGGGGTAACAATCATGCGTGTCTACTACGATCGCGACGCCGATCTGAACCTGATCAAGGGCAAGAAGGTCGCCATCATCGGCTATGGCAGCCAGGGCCACGCCCACGCGCTCAATTTGCGCGATTCCGGCGTGAAGGAGGTCGCGGTCGTGCTGCGCAAGACCTCGGGCGGGGTGAAAAAGGCGGAAGGCGAGAAATTCAAGGTCATGGAGGCGGCTGACGGCGCCAAATGGGCCGACGTCATGATGATGGTGACGCCGGACGAATTGCAGGCCGACATCTATAACGACCATCTCGCCAAGAACATGAAGAACGGCGCGGCGCTGATGTTCGCGCACGGCCTCAACGTGCATTTCAACCTGATCGAGCCGCGCGCCGATCTCGACATCATGATGATCGCCCCCAAGGCTCCCGGGCACACGGTGCGCTCGGAATATCAGCGCGGGGCGGGCGTGCCGATGCTGCTGGCGATGCACAAGGACGCCTCCGGCAATGCGCACGAACTCGCGCTTTCCTACGGGGCGGCGATCGGTGGTGGCCGCGCCGGCATCGTTGAGACCACCTTCAAAGAGGAATGCGAGACCGACCTGTTCGGCGAGCAGGCCGTGCTGTGCGGCGGCGTGGTCGAGCTGATGAAGGCGGGCTTCGACACGCTGTGCGAGGCCGGCTACGCGCCGGAGATGGCCTATTTCGAATGCATCCACGAGATGAAGCTGATCGTCGATTTGATCTACGAAGGCGGTATCGCCAACATGAACTATTCGGTTTCGAACACCGCCGAATACGGCGAATATGTCTCCGGCCCGCGCGTGATCACGCAGGAAACGCGCACCGAGATGAAGCGCATTCTGGCCGATATCCAGTCCGGCCGCTTCACCAAGGACTGGATGCTGGAGAACAAGGTCAACCAGACCTCGTTCAAGGCCATGCGCGCCAAGCTCGCTGAGCATCCCGCCGAGCAGGTCGGCGCCAAGCTGCGCGACATGATGCCGTGGATCAAGCAGCGGGCGCTGGTGGATAAGAGCAAGAATTGATCGGCGTGCAGCAGCTTAAATAGAAGTCAAAGACGGGCTGCACACTCACTTTCCCTCTCCCCTTGAGGGAGAGGCT
>CAYLMY010000080.1:0-12847 GCA_964384635.1 uncultured Undibacter sp. | reverse complement strand
CTTTCCTCGAGCATCGCCACCAGCGAGGGGTAGCGCGCGGTGTCGATGTCGGCGGCGACGCCCGGCGGATAATGCCGAAGCCAAAGGCGTTCCATGGAATTTCCTCAATCTGCCGACTCGGCAGCGGTGGGCGGAGAATCGGTCGAGTCGGGGATGCGCGCAAGGGCGTCGACCAAAGCCCTAGTGGTCCGGACTCAATTGAGACACCAGATTACGGTCGCGGCGAAGAGCGCGCCAGCCAGGACGTTTCTGGCGAGAATCCTTATTGAGTACAAACCCTAGCGGACCTGATCCTGACTTTTTTCACGCTGAAGTTTCGCATTCTACCACCGAGCCAATCTTTCCGCCTCAGCCACCGTTGGCAAAATCCAACAGTACGTTAAGCCACAACGGATCAGGACGATAGAAAAGCTGGTGTCCACCTTTGCCCGCCGGAAGCATGAGATTCTTATAGCGTACACCGCCCTTTTTCATTGCCTCATCACAATGGCCGGTAAGGTTGTCATCTTTCGCCCATACGATCAGGAACCGTCCTTTGAGCTGACGCGCAGCTTTTTTACAAACTGGTTGTATGAGCGTCGGTATTTCGACCCTGCCAAACCGCAAGCCGCAAATATGCCGTACGAGATTTCGCGTTCCCCGACCTTTTTGGCAGTGGTCAAGGAGATCATGCCGCCTTTTGAATGACCTGCAACAGTGATGTGGCTGGCAGGCACACCGGCGTTCAACAGCGCCTTAACCTTGCGCGCCACACCGTCGGCGTACTTTCTGGTATCCGATGGACCGCGCGCTTCGCCGACAACCACGAATCCTTTGGCTTCGATTGCGTCCAGAATAGGATAGTACTTATAGTCGGCATTCGGGCCCTTCCGTTCGATATATTGTCCGTGCATGTAGAAAATATAACGCTTCGCCGGATCGATTTTATCCGGCATGCCGCGGTCCGCAGCGTGCGAGAAAGACCCCGAGAATGCTATGGCGAAGAATGCTATGCCGCAGAATAATCGTTTGAACATCGCCACCCATCCTTTATCTCAATCCGCCAGAAGAAATGTAGATGGACAAATAGGCAGTAGCCGGCATTGGACCTGCTCCCATCGTGACAGAAATTAAATAAAAGTCCCCTAGTGGTCTGGACTCAATTGAATCACTAGATTTCGGTCGCGGCGAGGAGCGCATCAGCCAAGAAGTTTCTGGCGAGAATCCTTATTGAGTACAGACCTTAATGGTCCGCCCCGCCGAAGGGAACCAGCGGGTTGTCGGTCAGTGCCGCGCGGTCGGGGCGGTCGGGGGCGACGCTGCCGAGGAAGGCCTCGAATATTTCGCGCACGGTGCGCTCGGGCAGGTCGCGGGTGATGAAGACGAGGCGGCTGCGGTGGTCGTCGTCGGGCCAGCGTTCGAGCCGCGCGGGCGGATGGAAGACGTGCTGCACGCCATGGACGACAACGGGCGTGTCGGGCATTTCGGCGAGCTTCACGATGCCTTTGACGCGTAGCAGCTTGGCGCCGTGGGTCGCGCGCAGCAATTCGAGGAACATTTCCAGTGTGCCGGCGGGGATCGCGGCGTCGCTGGTCAGCACGAAAGAGGCGATGTGCTCGTCATGGCGGTTGCGATCGAGCGAGGCGTGATCGTGGCCGTGATGGTCATGGCCATGGTGGTGGGCGTGGCCGTCAGCATAGGCTTCGGCCGCCAGCCATTTCTTCACGTCGGGGATCTTGCGCGCCGGATCGTATAGCCCGCAGTTCAACAAGCGGTCGGGCGTGGCTTCGCCCTCGGCGGCGTCAAGAATGGCCGCCGCCGGATTGAGCGCGTGCAGGCGCGCCACAATGTGCTGGCACTGCTCAGGCGTTGCGAGGTCGGTCTTGGTCAGCACCAGGCGGTCGGCAAGCGCCGCCTGCTTCACGGCTTCCTGATGGGCATCCAAGGTGGCCTCGCCATTCACGGCATCGATCACCGTCACCACGCCGTCGAGCCGATAGCGCAGCACGAGATAGGGATGCGACATGGCGGTGTGCAGCACCGGTGCCGGATCGGCGAGCCCGGTGGTTTCCAAGAGTATGCGGCGGAACGTGCAGCGGCGGTTGTCGAGATCGCGCAGTAAGGTTTCCAAGGCGTCGACCAGGTCGCCGCGCATGGTGCAGCACAGGCAGCCCGACTGCAGCAGCACCATGTTGTCGGAGACGTATTCGACCAGCAGGTGGTCGAGCGAGACCTCGCCGAATTCGTTGATGATGACCGCGGTCTCGGCGAGCGCCGGATCCTTGAGTAGGCGGTTGAGCAGGGTGGTCTTGCCGGCGCCGAGAAAGCCGGTGAGCACGGTCAGCGGGATCGGCGTCGGCGGCTGGCGGCGGTCGGCGCTTGGCGCGGGTCCGCTCATTGCTTGGCCGAGGAGGCCTTCGGCTTGCTGTGCTTGTGCGCGCGCCTGTGCGGACGGCTTTGGGTCTGCACCTGGTCCGGATGGTCGGCGGGGCCGGTGAAGACGATGACCGGCGGCGTGGTGTCGACCGGCGGACCCAGCACGAACTTGCCGGTGGTCGGCTTCAGGCTGGACAGCATGAAAGCCGGCACCGGGCCGTCGCTGCCATTAGCGGCGGCGGTGGGCTCTTCTTCGTCATTGTCCTCGGACGGCGGCTTGCGGCGGTGGCCGCCGCACATTTCCTCGCGCAGGTTCGGCGGCTGCGCGTCGATCGGCGCCAGCGCGTCGACGGTGCCGAGCGAGGGCGTGAGCCAGGAAAGGCCGCCGCTATTGAAGCCGGTTTCCAAGAGCTGGGCGGCTTGCTGCGAGCGCACCGCGCTGGACCAGGCGCCGAGAATGATCGCGATCAGGCGGCGGCCGTGGCGGGTGGCGGAGGCGACGACGTTGAAACCGGAGGCGCAAATGAAGCCGGTCTTCATGCCGTCAGCGCCGGGATAGCGGTCGAGCAGGGAATTGTAGTTGTGCATCACCCGGTTGCCGTAGCGGATCGAGTGGATGTGCCAGTAGGAATCGTATTCGGGAAATTCCAGGATCAGCGCGCGTGCCAAAATGCCCAGATCGCGCGCGGAGGTGACATGGTTTTCCGCCGGCAGGCCGTTGGGATTGACGAAATTGGATTGCGTCATGCCGAGCCGGCGGGCATTGGCGTTCATCATGTCAGCGAAGCCGGCGATCGAGCCGCCGACGCCTTCGGCGATCGTCACCGCGATGTCGTTGGCCGACTTGACCAGCAGCATCTTGAGCGCATTGTCGACGGTGACGCGGGTGCCGACGTTGAACCCCATCTTGGTCGGATTCTGCGCCGCCGCGTTGCGCGAGACCGTGAGCAGGGTGCTCAACCCGAGGCGGCCTGCCTTGATGGCGCGCAGCGTGGTGTAGGTCGTCATCAGCTTGGTGACGGAAGCCGGATACCAGGGGTAGGTGGCGTTCTCGGCGTGCAGCACCTTGCCGGTGGCGGCTTCGATCAGCAGCTTGGCTTCGGCATGGGCGCGCATCGGCGCGCTCAGCACGAGCGCCAGCGCGGCAAAGGCGAAAAGCAGGGGGCGGAGGCTCAAACGACAGCTCACGGTTTGTCCGGTCGTTGGCGTGGGCCTTTTGGAACCGGTCGGGTTCCACGGGTAGCGACACTAGGCTATCTAAGCATAGGCCAGGAGGCAAAGGCGGCCGTGCCCCGGTTATGAACTATGTTAATTGGCCTTATCGCCGTGTAATGCGACCAAAGTTCGGCAAAGGAGGCATCCATGACCGCGGCCATCGTCGGTTGGGCCCATACTCCCTTCGGCAAGCTGAGCGACGAGAGCGTCGAGAGCCTGATTGTGCGGGTGGCGGCTGAGGCGCTGGCCGATGCCGGATTGTCGCCCAAGGACGTGGACGAAATCGTGCTCGGCCATTTTAACGCTGGCTTCTCGGCGCAGGATTTCACCGCCTCGCTGGTGCTGCAGGCCTCGCCCGACCTGCGATTCAAGCAGGCCACCCGCGTCGAGAACGCCTGCGCCACCGGCTCCGCCGCCGTGCACCAGGGGCTGAAAGCAATCGCGGCAGGATCCGCGCGCATCGTGCTGGTGGTCGGCGTCGAGCAGATGACGACCACGCCCGCGCCGGAGATCGGCAAGAACCTGCTGAAGGCCTCTTATGTGCGCGAGGAAGCCGACATCGACGGGGGCTTCGCCGGCGTCTTCGGCAAGATCGCCGGGCTCTATTTCCAGAAATGGGGCGACCAGTCCGACGCGCTTGCCTTGATCGCGGCCAAGAACCACAAGAACGGCGTCGGTAACCCTTACGCCCAGATGCGCAAGGACTTCGGCTACGAGTTCTGCCGCACCGAGAGCGAGAAGAACCCCTTTGTCGCCGGCCCGCTCAAGCGCACCGATTGCTCGCTGGTGTCCGACGGCGCCGCCGCGGTGGTGCTCGCCGATATCGAAACCGCGCTCCAGTTCGACAAGGCGGTGGCGTTCCGCGCCGCCCAGCACGTGCAGGACTTCCTGCCCATGTCGAAGCGCGATATCCTCAAGTTCGAAGGCTGCGCGGTCGCTTGGCAGCGCGCGCTCGGAAAGGCCGGCATCACGCTCGATGACTTGTCGTTCGTGGAAACCCACGACTGCTTCACCATCGCCGAGCTGATCGAATATGAGGCCATGGGCCTGACGGGCGAAGGGCAGGGCGCCCGCGCCATCACGGAAGGTTGGACGCAGAAGGATGGACGGTTACCGGTGAACCCATCGGGCGGGTTGAAGGCGAAAGGCCATCCGATCGGCGCCACTGGCGTGTCGATGCACGCGCTCACCGCCATGCAGCTCACCGGCAAGGCCGGCGACATCCAGGTGAAGAACGCCCACCTTGGCGGCATCTTCAATATGGGTGGGACGTCGGTGGCGAACTACGTGAGCATTCTCGAGCGCATCAAGTAGCGCCAGCGCGTTCCCCGCTGCTGCTGTTTCCGTTGTTCGCTTTGCTGGCGCAGCCCGCCGCGCAGGTCCATGATCGATTGCTTGCCGGTTCAAAGTGCGACTGTGATATATTACCTGCGCATAAATATTATCGTTTGCGTGCATACAAATACAAACCCTAAGGGTGGCGATGGCGATGACTGAAAGCCCGCACATGACAAATATTTCGACCGAACTTTTGCGGGCGCTGGTCGCCGTCGTCGAGCGCGGCAGCTTCACCAAAGCCGCGATCGGTCTCGGCGTCACCCAACCGGCGGTGAGCGCGCAGATCAAGCGCTTGCAAGTTCTGTTGGGCTGCGAGGTATTCGACCGCAGCAGCCATGACATCAAGCTCACGCCGCAAGGGGAGATCGTGGTCAGCTATGCGCGCCGCCTGCTCTCGCTCAACGACCAGATCGTGCATATCGGCGGCGCCGGCCCGCGGCCGGAGCTGGTGATCCGCGTCGGCACGCCGAGCGATTTCGTCGCCTCGCGGCTGCCGAGCACGCTGGCGCGTTTCCGCGAGCGCTGGCCGGATGTGCGCTTTATCGTGCGCACCAGCTATTTCGATTCGCTGGTGCGCGAATTGCACAGCGGTGCGCTCGATCTGTTCATCGGCCTGTCGATGAACCAGCCGCACGACGCGCGCCATGCCTGGCCGCAGGAAGTCGTCTGGGTGCGCAGCCTGACCACCGAGCTCGATCTCAATCGGCCGGTGCCGCTGGTCTCCTATGGCGAGCCTTGCGTCTATCATCAGCTCGCCGTTCAGGTCTTGAAAAATGCCGGACTTGATTGGGAGGACGTGTTCACCGGTCCCAGCATGACAAGCCTGACCAGCGCGGTCATGGCCGGATTGGGCGTCATGCCGATGATCCGTCGGCGGGTCAACGAGCTTGATTTGCTCATCTGGGAAGACGGCCCATTGCCGAAATTGCCCGACCTGCAAAGCGGCATCTATATCCGCGAGGGTGGCGCCCGCGTCGCCTACGAGCAACTGGCCGACGAAATCGTCGAGGTTCTGAACCCGCAGCCGACGGCCGCGCCCAAACGGGTACCGGCCATCGCAAAGGCGCGCACGTCCGCGGCCTGAGGCGCTAGTTCACCTTGCGCGCGGCCGCCGGCGGCAGATAGGAGGCGTCGAAGATGTCCTCCGGCTTCGGCTTTGCCGACTTGAATTTGTAGGTGAGCGCAATCTGGTCGATGGCGCCGGCAAAGCGCTGGTCGTCGATGCCACCGTAGCCGTTCGCCTTCACCTCCGGCGTCACGATGTTGTCGTGGATCACCATTTTCAGGCGATCGAGCTCGAGGTTTTTCTTGGCAGCGTCATTGCGCTCGAGCACGAAGCTGATCGTGCTCGCCGGCGACTTCACCGTCATTTTCAGGCCCTTCAGGAAGGCGCGCAGGAATCCCTTTACCGCCTCAGGATGTGCCTCCGCGAATTTGGGGCTGACGATGATCGCGTTGCCGTAAAGATTGACGCCGTAATCGGCCATCAGCAGTACGATGATGTCGTCGACCGGCACGCCTTTGTCCTTGAGATCGATGAAGGAAGAAAACGAGAGGCCGACAATGGCGTCGACCTGGCCGGCCGCAAGCAACGGGTCGCGCACGGGCAAGCCGACGTTCTCGATCGTCACTTTGGAAGCGTCGATGTCGTTGGCCTTAACGAAGATCGGCCATTGCGCAAAGACATTGCTGGTCGTCGTCGCGCCGAGCTTCTTGCCCTCCAGATCCTTCGGCGTGCTGATGCCGCGGCTCTTGCGGCCGATCACCGCGAACGGCGGCCTATTGTAGACCATGAACACGGCCTTGATCGGCATCTTGGGATTGGCGTCGCGGAACTTGATCAGCGCATTGATATCGACAAAGCCCATGTCGTAGCTGCCCGACGCCACCCGCTTGATCGGTTCGAGTTCGGCGTCCGCCGGGTCGATGCTGACATTGAGACCTTCGGCTTTGTAGTAGCCCTTGTCGAGCGGCAGCAGGAACGGCGCAGCCGGGCCTTCGAATTTGCGGTCGAGACTGAACTTGAGGTTGGTTTCCGCAGCCGTGGCGCCGGTCACCAGCATGGCGGCCAGCAATAACCCCGCCAAGACCGGCCTGCCGGCGCGCCAAGCACTCATAGCACTGATCCTAATTGCGGCCCGCGATCCCGCATGCTTGTCCCGGCAGGCTGATTGTCTTGCTTCCAACAAAGTACATGCTCTTGCAAAGAGCAAGATGTAGGCGCGCCGATGGCGGCATTGATTGGCAATATGGCTAATCTGGCCGCCGTCATAAATCTCAAGCCGCGGGAATCACACGGTTAAGATATGCTGCGCTTGAGCTTGGAGGCTTGATCCATGCAGGCGGCAAAGTCCGCCAGCACCTGCGGCATTCCGTCCTTCCGGGCGCCTTATGCGCCGGCGGACGCAGCGCTTGCTGCTGTCTTGCTCGACGCGGCCGCCCGCCCGGGCGAGGCCGAAACGCGAATTGATGCGCGCGCTACCCGCCTCGTCGAGGCCATCCGCGCCCGCAGCGGCGGCCTCGGCGGGGTCGAGGACTTTCTGCATGCCTATGCGCTGTCCACCAAGGAAGGCCTCGCCCTGATGGTGCTGGCCGAAGCGCTGCTGCGCGTGCCAGACGCCGTCACCGCCGACCGCCTGATCGAAGACAAGCTGAAAAGCGGCGACTGGGCCCATTATGACAGTCATTCGACCGCGTTCCTGGTATCGGCCTCGGCCTGGACTCTCGGCATCACCGCGCGCGTCATTCATCCGGGCGAGACGCCGGAAGGCATCGTCGAGGCGCTGATCAAGCGGCTTGGCCTGCCGGCGGTGCGCGCCGCCACCCGCCAGGCCATGCGGCTGCTCGGCTCGCATTTCGTGCTGGGGCAGACCATCGACGAAGCGCTGGCGCGCGCCCGCAGCGGGGATGAATTTCTTTATTCCTTCGACATGCTGGGCGAGGGCGCGCGGACCCACGCCGACGCCGAGCACTATTTCAGCTCATACGCGGGCGCCATCAAGACAATCGGCCGTAGCGCGGGCCATGCGGCGTTGCCGCGACGGCCGGGCATTTCGGTGAAACTGTCGGCGCTGCACCCGCGCTACGAGCCGCTGTCGCGTGAGCGCGTGCTCAACGAGCTTACGCCGAAGCTTTTGGATCTCGCGAGCGTCGCGAAAAGCTACGAGCTCAATTTCACAGTCGATGCCGAGGAAGCTGACCGGCTGGAACTCTCATTAAAAGTGGTCGGCGCCGTGTTGCAAGACCCATCGCTTGCCGGCTGGGACGGCTTCGGGCTGGCAGTGCAGGCGTATCAGAAACGGGCCGGCGCCGTGATCGACTGGATTGCGGATACGGCGGGTGCGCTCGGCCGCCGCCTTATGGTGCGGCTGGTCAAGGGTGCCTATTGGGACAGCGAGATCAAGCGTGCGCAGGAACGCGGGCTTGCCGACTATCCGGTGTTTACCCGCAAGGCGATGACCGATCTCTGCTATCTCGACTGTGCCCGCCGGCTGCTCGATGCCCGCCCGCGACTCTATCCGCAATTTGCCACCCACAACGCGTTGACCGTGGCAAGCGTGATCGAGGATGCCGGCGGCGCCGGCGATTATGAATTCCAACGGCTGCACGGCATGGGCGAGGCGCTCTATCACGCCTTGCTCGAGGATCTGCCGGCATTGACGTGCCGCGTCTATGCGCCGGTCGGCGGCTATGCCGATCTGCTGGCTTACCTGGTGCGCCGGCTGTTGGAGAACGGCGCCAATTCATCCTTCGTCTCGGTGGCTGCCGATCCGGCAGTGCCGATCGTCGACATTCTCAAGCGGCCACAGAGCTGGATCGCCGGCCCCGAACGGGCGCGCAATTCGCATATTCCGTTGCCGCGCGACCTGTTCGCGTCCGAGCGGAAGAATTCAACCGGGATCGAATTCGGCGACCGCGCGGCGCTCGAGACGCTGCTCGCCGAGATCAATGCCGCTTCGCAGAGCGCGGAGGCTACGCCGTTGATCGACGGCGTTGTCGTCAAAGGCCACGCGCGCGAGGTGCTGTCGCCAATCGACGACGAAAAGGCTGGCACGGTGCAGGAAGGCGACGAGGCGATCGCGGCATCGGCGATGGCGGCGGCCGCCAAGGGCTTCGCGTCGTGGGATGGCGCGGGGCCTATGACACGCGCCGACGCGCTTACCCGCGCGGGCGATCTGATCGAGCAGAACCGCGGCCGCCTGATCGCATTGCTGCAGAACGAAGGCGGCAAGACCATCGATGATTGCGTCTCGGAAGTGCGCGAGGCCGCCGATTTCTGCCGCTACTACGCAGCCCAAGCTCGCCGCACGCTCGTTCCGCAGCCACTGCCGGGACCGACCGGCGAAAGCAATACCTTGCGCTATCGCGGGCGCGGCGTCGTCGTCTGCATCAGCCCATGGAATTTTCCGTTCGCGATTTTCACCGGCCAGATCGCGGGCGCGCTCGCCGCCGGCAATACGGTGGTGGCGAAACCCGCCGAGCAGACGCCGCTCATCGCTTGTGAAGCGGTGAAGCTGCTGCATGCTGCCGGTGTGCCGGTGAGCGCGCTGCATCTGGTGCCGGGCGACGGCAGCATCGGGGCCATGCTCATTGCCGACGGTCATGTCGCTGGCGTCGCCTTCACAGGCTCCATGGAAGTCGCGCGGCTCATCAACCGCGCGCTCGCCGCCAAGGACGGACCAATCCCGCCGCTGATCGCGGAGACCGGCGGCATCAACGCCATGATCGTCGATGCCACGGCGCTGCCCGAGCAGGTGACCGACGATGTCATCGCCTCGGCTTTCCGCTCCGCCGGCCAGCGCTGCTCGGCGCTGCGCCTGCTGTGCCTGCAGGACGATGTCGCCGGGCGCGTGCTGGACATGGTGATGGGCGCCGCGCGCGAACTGAAGATCGGAGATCCGCGCGATCCAGGAACGCAAGTCGGCCCGGTGATCGATAAGGAGGCGAAGGGCAAGCTCGACCGCTGGATCACGGACATGAAAGCGCGCGGGGCCTTGCGCTTTCGTTTGGATGCCGAGCAGCCACTGCCGGCCAAAGGGACTTACGTTGCGCCGGCCATTATCGAACTTGATCGTGCGTCCGCGCTGAAAGAAGAAGTCTTCGGCCCGGTGCTGCACGTGGTGCGCTGGCGTAGCGGTGAGCTCGAAACGCTGCTCGACGACCTCGCCGGCAACGGCACGGCGCTCACGCTCGGCATTCATTCGCGCATCGACGGCACGGTCGCGCGCATCGCCACGCGTCTCCCGCACGGCAATGTCTACGTCAACCGCAACATGATCGGCGCGGTGGTGGGCGTGCAACCTTTCGGCGGCAGCGGATTGTCGGGCACCGGGCCCAAGGCCGGCGGGCCGGACTATTTGCGCCGCCTGGCGCTGGAGCAGGTGGTCACCGTCAACACCGCCGCCTCCGGCGGCAACGCGGCGCTGCTGGATGAAGACGAATGACGGCCTGATTTTTTGCAGTTGCGAACGGCACGCGACATTCGGTCGCGCCGATTTGCAACCGTCAGCGTGTTCCCCGGGCAAAGGAATTGGCCGGCCGGAACGTTGAATCGTCATGCATCCCGAGCCAGGGAGAATGACCATGCGACGCACAATTCGTGGTTCCATCGTGGCCGCGCTCGTCGGCACACTGGCGCTGAGCGCGCTCGATCCCGGTCCAGCCCAGGCCGTACCTGTGAAGCAGCAGCAGGCGAGTGGCCCTGCTACCCTCGATCTGAGCGCCCGCCGGCGCCATTACCGCCACTATGGCAGCAACCGCGCTGCGCTGCGTGCCTTTGGTCTCATCGCCGGCACCATCGCCAGCATCGCCGCGGCCGACGCCGCGCGCCGGGATTGCCGCTACTACGGCGGTTGCTATTACGACTACGGCTACCGTTATGGCCCGCCGCGATATTACTATCGCCACAGATATTACTATCGACCGCGGTCCGGCTATTATTTTTACTTCGGTTTTTAACCGCTCCGCGGCGCCGTTAAGCCAAAAAAGCTTTATTTGGTGGACGTTAACCCGATCGACCAAGCGATCGGGTATTCTCTGGCGCATGACTGATTCGATTGCCCGTCTCTACGATGCGGTCATCGCGGCCCGGGGTTCCGACCCCGCGAAGTCGCGAACGGCAAGGCTTTTGCGCGCCGGCCGCGCCAAAATGGCCAAAAAGCTGGCTGAGGAAGCCGTAGAGGTCGTGATCGACGCCATGCACGGCCAGCCTGAGGCCGTGGTGCGGGAGAGCGCCGACCTGCTCTACAATCTGGTGGTGCTCTGGGTGCATGCTGGGGTACATCCGGACGAGGTCTGGGCCGAGATGCACCGGCGCGAAACCATGTTCGGCATCGCCGAAAAAGTGCCAAAAGATATGGTACACGGTCCGTCGCGGCGTAAGGTTGTGGCCCTGGAAGCTAGGCGCGCCCGCAAGCGCCGCTGATCCGCTTTCATTCCCTGCGAGTAACTGATGACCGTTGAGGCCGCCGAGCCGCGTTCTTTGCTACGCCGTCTCTACGACTGGTGCCTGGACGCCGCCCACAAGCCGCACGCGCTGTGGAGCATGAGCGCGGTTGCCTTCGCCGAGAGCTCGTTCTTTCCGGTGCCGCCCGACGTGATGCTGATCCCAATGGCCCTGGCGCGCCCGCAGCGGGCCTATGTCATGGCGGCCTGGTGCACGGTAGCCTCGGTCACCGGTGGCATGTTGGGCTATGCGATCGGCGCGCTGCTCTATGACTCGGTCGGCGCCTGGCTGATCCAGCTCTACGGCTATGGCGACAAGGTCGAGGCCTTCCGGGCAGCTTACGCGCAATGGGGGGCCTGGATCATCCTGCTCAAGGGCTTGACCCCGATCCCCTACAAGATCGTGACCATTACGTCCGGCTTTGCCGGCTATAGTTTCGGGCTTTTCGTGCTTTTTTCGGTCATTACCCGCGGTACGCGCTTTTTTGTGGTAGCATTTCTGTTGCACCGTTACGGGGAGCGGGCCCGACACGTCATCGAAAAACAGCTGGGGCTTTGGGCCTTGCTATTCGCCGTCGTGCTCGTCGGCGGCATCGTGGCTGCGCTATACTTGATATGACGGAGTCGGTATTCCGTATTTTTGCCACCGAGCCGCCATAGAGAAGTGTGCCGGCGCAAATGCCGTTGGGCAATGACTGCCGTTAGGCGACTGACCAGATGTCAGTTTGACCGGCCATGGAAAGCAAAAGGGCTTTGAGCTTTCTCGCAAGGCGAACCGCGGTGAACACCGTGCTCGGCGGTCTGTTTGCTTGCGCGGTCGTGCTGACGTCGGCGCTGGCCGTCGCCCAGGACGCATCGAAAGCGCCGGCGCCCGAGCAACCGGGCTTTTTCGCCGCCATCGGCCACTGGTTCGACCAGACAGCGATCAATTTCAATGCGGGCGTTCGCAGTATGCGCGAGCGTTTCCAGAATTTAGGCCAGCAGGCCGGCGTCGCCGCCAGGACGACGGTCGATACCGCCAAGGACGCCGCCGAAGCCGTCGGCCGCCTGCCCAATACGCGCGTGGTCATTGGCCACGAGAAATGCCAGATCGCGCCCAACGGCGCGCCCGACTGCATCGCCGCCGCCTATGCCATTTGCCAGGCGAAAGGTTTCAAGAGCGGCAAGAGCGTCGACATGACCACCGCCGAGATCTGCCCGGCGCAGGTCTATTTGTCGGGCCGCCGCAGCGGGCCCGGCTGCCACACCGAAACCTTCGTCTCGCGCGCGCTCTGCCAATAGCATATTCATACTGTGCGTGACGTGGCCGGTGGGTGCTTGTCTCGGCCCGGCACGTATGTTTCCGTCGCGCGTCAGTATTGGAGCGCGTCAGTGAACCTCTACGCAAAACTTCTCGAACGCGAAGCGGCCGGAAAGCCGGTGGCCGTCAGCCTGATCGGCGCCGGCAAGTTCGGCACCATGTTTCTCGCCCAGGCCCGTCTCACCAAGGGCCTGC
>CAYLMY010000079.1:9037-13014 GCA_964384635.1 uncultured Undibacter sp. | reverse complement strand
ACGTTCTTGACCGCGCGAATTCCCGTGGGCGACGTCACGTTGATCTCGGTGATGTAATCTCCGATCACGTCGAGGCCGACGAACAGCAGCCCGCGCTCGCGCAAGGCGGGGCCGAGCCGCGCGCAGATTTCGCGCTCGCGCTTGGTCAGGTCGGTCGCCTTGGGCGAGCCGCCGCGCACCATGTTGGAGCGCAGGTCGTCGGCCGCAGGAATCCGGTTGACCGCGCCGGCATATTCGCCGTCCACCAGGATGATGCGCTTGTCGCCGTCCTTGAAGGCGGGCAGGAACTTCTGCACCACCCATTGCTCGCGGAAGGTGACCGCGAACATGTCATAGAGCGAGCCGAAATTGAGGTCGTCGCGCGTGACGCGGAACACCGCGCCGCCGCCGAAGCCGTAGAGCGGCTTCATCACGATGTCGCCGTGCTTGGCGCGAAACGACTTGATCTCGGCGAGGTCGCGGGTGATCAGGGTCGGCGGCATCAATTCGGGAAATTCGGTGACGAAGATCTTTTCCGGCGCGTTGCGCACATGGGCGGGGTCGTTGATCACCAGCGTACGCGGGTGGATGCGCTCGAGCAGGTGCGTGGTGGTGACGTAATGCAGGTCGAACGGCGGGTCCTGGCGCAGCAGCACCACGTCGAAGGCGGTCAGCTCCACGCGGCGCGGGTCGGTGAGGGTGAAGAAGTCACCGGCGACGTCACGTACGCTCAGGGTCTCGACGGTGGCGAAGACATGGCCGTCGAGCAAAGCCAGCCGCTCGGGGGTGTAGTAGGACAAGGCATGGCCGCGTCCTTGAGCTTCCAGCAGCAGGGCGAAGGTTGAATCGCCCTTGATGTTGATCCGCTCGATCGGATCCATCTGCACCGCGATTTTCAGGCTCATGTCGGGCTCTTATCTTGCGGACTCTGGGCGCCTTTTCCGGCGGGAAGCTTAAGGAAAACAAAACGTTAACATATTACCGCCATTGTAGCCCGAAAGGTACCTGGGCCCACGGGGGAGCCGTCTTTGACGTTGCCGAAGCTTTCGATCGCCGCCAAGCTCTATGCGATCTTCGCGTTGATGGCCACCACGACCGTGGCGCTGTCGGCGGCGACCATCGTCGGCATCCGCGACAACGCCGCGCTCACCGCGCAGCTCGAATCGGCCAATCGTGGCAGCCGTAACGTCGAGCGCCTCAACAGCCTGCTCGCCGCCATGCTGGAGGAAACGCGCGACACGACCACGGGGCAAGACCTCCCGGTCGCCGCCACGCACGCAAAGGAACTGGCCGAACTAAATGACCGGATCGGCGGCGCGCTCTCCGAATGGCAAGCCAGCATGCCCAGCAGCGATGCCGCCGCTGTCGGCCACCTCGCGGTGCGGATCGGGGAATTCCGCAATTTCGTGCCGGAGTTGGTGCGCATAGCCAGCGAACAGGGGCCGGAAGCGGCGCACAAATGGGTGCTGCAATACCATCCCGACGAGATCCGCAAAGCCCTCGCCAACGACATCGATACGCTGAGCCAGCATTACACCGAGCGAGCGCAGGACCTCTATGATGCGCTCAGTGATAGCATCAACAAGACCGCCATGCTGCTCAGCCTGCTTGCCGCTTTCGCGGTGCTGCTGGCGACCGCCGGCGCACTCATCATCCTGCGCAGCGTGGCAAGGCCGATCACCGAGATCACCCGTGTGACCGAGGCGGTTGCCGCCGGCGACGCCCAGATGGCGGTGCCGTTCAGCGAACGCAGCGACGAGATCGGCGCGCTGGCGCGCTCGATCGCCGTATTCCAGCGCGCGATGCGCAAAAACGAAGAGCTCAACCGCGCCGTGGTCGGCGACGCCGAAACGCGCACGCGGCGCCAGGAGCAGATGTCGGCCGAAATCGCACGCTTCTCTGCCGACGTGGAGGCGACGCTTGCCGAGCTCGGCCGCATCTCCGATCAGATGCTGGCGGCCTCGAGCCAGCTCGCCGGCGTCGCCGACGACGCTTCCGCCAAGACCGCGCGCGCGGCGGCGGCCTCGGCGGAGGCCTCCGGCAACGTGCGCGATATCGCCTCGGCGGCCGACGAGTTGTCGGCTTCCGTCAATGAGATCGACCGCCAGGTGGCGCAGTCCAACGCCATCTCCACCAAGGCGGTGAACGAGGCCGGCCACACCAATATCGCGGTCAAGGAGCTGGACGAGGCGGCGGCGCGCATCGGCGACGTGGTCAAGCTGATCACCGACATCGCCGAGCAGACCAATCTCTTGGCGCTCAACGCCACCATCGAGGCCGCGCGTGCGGGCGAAGCCGGCCGCGGTTTCGCGGTGGTTGCCGGCGAGGTCAAGGCGCTGGCCGGCCAGACCAGCCGCGCCACCGAGGAAATTGCCACGCAGATCGCCGGCATGCAGCGCGCCACCACGCGCTCGATCGGCGCGATCACTGCGATCAAGGCGATCATCCGCGAGATCGGCGACATCAGCGGGGCGATTGCGGCGGCCGTGACCGAGCAGGGGGCCGCCACCAGCGAAATCGCCCGCAGCGTCGAGACCGCCGCCAAGCGCACGGTGGAGACTGCCGAGGAGGTCAATTTGGTGGGCGGCGCCACCGAAGACACCCGCGCCAGCGCCGGCGCGGTGAAGGCGGTGGCCGACGATCTGGGCCAGGTGGCCGGCCGCATCCGCGCCCAGGTCGACCAGTTTTTCGAGCGGCTGAGCGCTTAGGTCTTCAACACACTTCAAACGCCGCCGGGATATGGCGCGGCAGCTTGCCGGGCGCGACCAGGATGGCATCGAAACGGCAATCGCGGATGGCATCGTCGGGATAGGTTGCGAGCCAGACCTCCGCCGCCGCGGCGATGCGGCGCTGCTGGCGCGCTTGCAGTGCCTCCGCCGCTTCATCGAGATTATTGCGCGCCTTCACTTCGACGAAGACCAGCAGTGAACGCCGGCGCGCGACGATATCGATCTCGCCGACCGGCGATTTCCAGCGTCGCGCCAGGATGCGGAATCCCTTGGCGATGAGCAACGCGGCGGCGCGGCTTTCCGCCGAAATGCCGACGCGGAACGCGGCAATTTTTTCAGGACGCGCTTCACGCTTTAGCCGCTGCGGCCGCGGCGACGCTTTGCCAACCGGCGTTGCTTTGGGCGCGCGGCCGTCGCTACTACGGCGCGCCATCGCCCGTGTCCTTGCTGAGTTCGAGCGCACGCTGATAGACCGCGCGGCGCGGCCGGCCGGTGGCGAGCGCGACCTCGCCGACGGCGTCCTTGAGCGAGACGCGGGCGAGGGCTTGCCGCAAGAGTTTATCGACATCGCCGGCTTCGCCACTTTCATCTCCCGGCGGCGCCACCACGATGACGATTTCGCCACGCGTCTCGCCGCCTTCGGCATAGTCGTGAGCGAGCCCCGGCAGGTCGCCGCGGCGGACTTCCTCATGCAGCTTGGTCAGCTCGCGGCAGACCGCGGCCGCGCGGTGCCCGAGCCCCTCGGCCAGGTCGGCGAGCGCGGCGGCCAAACGCTGGCCGCTCTCGAACAGCACCAGCGTCGCCGGAATGGGCTTAAGCGCCGCGATGCGCTTTTGCCGCGCCGCCTGCTTGGGCGGCAGGAAGCCTTCGAAGAAGAAGCGGTCGGTCGGCAATCCTGCGACGTTCAGAGCCGTCAATACCGACGACGCGCCGGGGATCGCCGTCACCACATGGCCGGCATCTTGCGCCGCACGCACCAGCTTGTAGCCGGGATCGGAAATCAGCGGCGTGCCGGCGTCCGACACGAGCGCAATAACTTGGCCCGCGGCGAGGCGCGCCAGCAGCTTCGGCCGTGCCAGTGCGGCATTGTGCTCGTGATAGGGCGTCAGCGGTGTCGCGATGCCGTAGCGCTCGGTGAGCTTGCGGGTCACGCGGCTGTCCTCGCAGGCGATAATGTCGGCGCCGGCCAGCACCTCGAGCGCGCGCAAGGTGATATCGCTCAAGTTTCCGATCGGGGTGGCGACCAAGTAGAGCCCGGCCGCCGGCTTG
>CAYLMY010000079.1:5682-8937 GCA_964384635.1 uncultured Undibacter sp. | reverse complement strand
AAAGTGCGGCGGGGATTGCCGCCACCCGCGGTTCTGCTGCGCTTGACCATGCCGGATACTTTAGAGGGCTGCCCCGGCGGCGTCATTGCGCGACAAATTCTCTTGCTCTTTCATTACCTTAACTTTTGTGAGATAAAATCGCGGCTTGTCATCGCACTGACAAGTCAATCCGTCGCGTGGGGAGGCCATGTCGGGGACGCCGCCGGACCAAGAGAAAGCACTGATGCTCAGCCGGCGCAGCGTGACCGCGGCGCTGGGGGCTGCGGCTGCGGCCGTGCTGTCGGCCTGCAGCGGCGACAAGCTCGGCAATTTCGGCGGCGATTTCAAAAACCCGTTCACGCCGCAGCCCGAGACCCAGCCGGGGGCCGCCATCGGCAGCGGCCAGATCCGGGCCGGCCTGATCCTGCCGCTGTCGGCCCAGGGCAATGCCGGGGTGGCCGCGACCTCGATGAAGAACGCGGCCGAGATGGCGCTCGCCGAGTTCAAGAATCCGAATATCCAGCTGCTGGTGAAGGACGACGCCGGCACGCCGCAAGGCGCGCAACAAGGCGCCGAGCAGGCGATCAGCGAGGGCGCCGAGATCATTATCGGCCCGCTGTTCGCGCAGTCGGTGCGCGCGGTGGCGCAGGTGGTTCGTCCACGCGGCATTCCGGTGATCGCCTTCTCGACCGATGCCAGCGTCGCCGCGCGCGGCGTCTATCTGTTGAGCTTCCTGCCGGAGACCGACGTCAAGCGCATCGTCGACTATGCCATCTCGCGCCGCCGCCGCTCGTTTGCGGCTTTGGTGCCGGACAACGCCTATGGCGCGGTGGTGCAGGCGGCGTTCCAGCAGGAAGTGCCGCGCCACGGCGGCCGCGTAGTGGTGCTGGAGAAATATCCGCTCGATCCCAGCAAGATCGCCGAGCCGGTGCAGCGCGTGGCGCAGGCGGCGGCCCAGATCGACAGCATCTTCATTCCCGACGGCGCCGACGCGGTGCCGCAGGTGGTGCAGGCGCTGGCCGCCGACCGCGTCAATCTGCGGCGGCTGCAATTGCTCGGCACCGGCCTATGGGACGACCCGCGCATCTTCTCTGACAAACTGTTGCAAGGCGGCCTCTATGCCGCGCCCGAATCGGGCGGCTTCCGCAATTTCTCGGCCCGTTACCGCGCCCGCTTCGGCCAGGACCCGGTGCGCACCGCGACGCTTGCCTATGACGCGGTGGCGCTGGTGGCGGCGCTGGTGAAGACGCAAGGGCAGCAGCGCTTTTCGGAAGCCGTGCTGACCAATTCGTCGGGCTTTGCCGGCATCGACGGTATTTTCCGCTTCCGTCCCGACGGCACCAACGAGCGCGGGCTGGCGGTGTTGCGCGTGGGCGCAACCGGCGGCCAGGTGGTGAACCCGGCGCCGCGCTCGTTCGGGACGGGGGCTTAAGCAGCGAGATCGGCGACCACGGCGTCGAGCAGCGGAAAGCCCGACTGCGTCACGCGCAAGCGGCCGTCGGCGGTGGTTTCCACCGCGCCTTCCTGGTGCAGAATGGCGACGCGCTTGGGATCGATCTCGCGGCCGCAAAGCGCGAGATAGCGCGCAGGCTCGATGCCCTCGGCGAGCCGCAACCCCATCAGCAGAAATTCGTCGGCGGTTTCTCCCGCGCTGAGCTTTTCGTCGACGGTGAGACCTGAGCCGGTGGCTTCCACGCGCATCAGCCAGCTTTCCGGACGCTTCTCGGTTTCGGTGGCGACGCGGCGGCCGTCGAGATTGAGCCGGCCATGGGCCCCCGGCCCGATGCCGGCATATTCGTGGCCGCGCCAATAGATGAGATTGTGCCGGCACTCGGCGCCCGGGCGCGCATGGTTGGAGATTTCGTAAGCCGGCAGGCCGGCGTCGGCGCAGATCACTTGCGTGAGATCGTAGAGATCGCGCGCCAGATCGTCGTCCGGCACCGACAGTTTGCCGGCGGCGTGCAGGCCGGCGAACGGTGTGTCGGGCTCGATGGTCAGTTGATAGAGCGAGAGATGCTCGGCTGCTTCGGCAATGGCGCGCTTGAGCTCGGCCGCCCAGGCGTCAAGCGTCTGGCGCGGGCGGGCATAGATGAGATCGAAGGAATAGCGGTCGAAGATCGAACGCGCGACCGCGACCGCGTCGAGCGCTTCTTGCGCGCTATGCAGACGGCCGAGCTCTTTGAGCGCCGCGTCGTCGAGCGCCTGCACGCCGAGCGAGACGCGGTTGACGCCGGCTGAGCGATAGCCGCGAAAGCGGGTGGCTTCTACGCTGGTCGGATTGGCTTCCAGCGTGACTTCGGCGTCGGGCGCGACGCTCCAATGTTTGGCGATGGCGTCGAGTATGGCCTGCACCGATGCCGGCTGCATCAGCGAGGGCGTGCCGCCACCGAAGAAGATGCTGGAGACATTGCGGGCGCCGATGCGCGCGGCGGTGGTCGCCAGCTCGCGCTCGAAGGCACGCACGAAGCGCGCCTCGTCGATGCCGACGTGACGGACGTGGCTGTTGAAGTCGCAATAGGGGCACTTCGACAGGCAGAACGGCCAGTGCACGTAGACGCCAAACGGCACGGTTGATGTCATGTTAACCATCATAGGCCGCGTCGGGCATTACAGCCAGCGCGGATGCGATTTCGTCGCGAACAACTATTTAAAATTGTAACGATTCTGCGCGGGGGCAAGGGCGCGCTTCAATCGCGGCGCAAACAGGCTTCCGCCAGCTTGATGAAGGCGCGGGCGCGGTGCGACAGCCCTTGGCCTTGCGGTGGAAGACCGTGCTTTTCTTGTGCCGTCATCTCGCCGAAAGTTCGGTCGAAGCCGTCGGGCAGGAACAGTGGATCGTAGCCGAAGCCTTTGTCGCCGCGCGGCGGCCAGACCACGATGCCATCGACGCGGCCCTCGAATTCCTCGATGTGGCCGTCGGGCCAGGCCAGGCAGAGCGCGGCGACGAAATGCGCGCGTCGCTGTTCGGGCGCTTTGGCGCCGCGCGCGATCAGCAGCGTCTGGATGCGGTTCATGGCGCCGCGGAAATCCTTGTCCGGTCCGGCCCAACGCGAAGAATGGATGCCGGGCTCGCCGTTCAACGCATCGACAACCAATCCGGAATCATCTGCGAAGGCCGCCCGCCCGCTGGCCTTGGCCGCGGCCAGCGCCTTAAGCGCCGCGTTCTCGGCGAAGGTGCTGCCGGTTTCCACAGGCTCCGCGAGGCCGAGCTCGCCGGCCGATTGCGCTGCGACGCCGAAGGGCGCCAGCAGCTCGCGCAGTTCCTTGAGTTTGCCC
>CAYLMY010000079.1:0-5582 GCA_964384635.1 uncultured Undibacter sp. | reverse complement strand
TTGCGCTGCGACGCCGAAGGGCGCCAGCAGCTCGCGCAGTTCCTTGAGTTTGCCCGGATTGTGGGTGGCGATCACCACCGGGCCGGTGAGTTGTCGGGGCATTTGAAAACTTGTCATGCCCGGCCTTGTGCCGGGCATCCCGCTTAGGAACGCAAGGCCGTGCGTCCCTCATCGGGATGGCCGGGTCAAGCCCGGCCATGACGAGAAAATTACGTCACCGCCAATTTCTGCAAATCCACCAGCTTCTCGATGCCCTTGCGCGCCAGCGCCAGCAGCGCCAGGAACTGATCCTCGCTGAACGGGATCTTCTCGGCGGTGGCTTGCACCTCGACGATGTTGCCGGAGCCGGTCATGACGAAATTGGCGTCGGTGTCTGCTTCCGAGTCCTCGGCGTAATCGAGATCGAGCACGGCGGTGCCGTTGCAGACGCCGCAGGAAACAGCGGCGATGTGATCGCGCAGCACTTGCGCCTTGAACATGTCGCGCGCCTTCATCCAGGTCAGGCAATCGGAAAGCGCCACCCAGGCGCCGGTGATGGCGGCGGTGCGGGTGCCGCCGTCGGCCTGGATCACGTCGCAGTCGATGGTGATCTGGCGCTCGCCCAGCGCCGGTAGATCGACCACCGAACGCAAAGACCGCCCGATCAACCGCTGGATCTCGACGGTGCGGCCGCCCTGCTTGCCGGCGGAGGCCTCGCGGCGGGTGCGCTCGCTAGTTGCGCGCGGCAGCATGCCGTATTCGGCGGTGACCCAGCCGCGCCCCTGGCCCTTGAGCCAGGGCGGCAGCCGCTCTTCCAGGCTGGCGGTGACCAGCACATGGGTATCGCCGAATTTCACGAAGCAGGAGCCTTCGGCGTATTTGACCACGCCACGCTCGAGCGAAACGGCGCGCAACTCGTCGACTTGTCGGCGGCTCGGCCGCATCGGGCATGATCCTCCCTGAGACCGGCATGAACACCGGCTTTTTCGTTGCCGCACACCATAACCAGATGCCTGCCTTGAACAAGGTGGGCTTAATGGTCAATTGTGGGCTGGCTTTAAGGAGTTAGACGGTGGCTTCCCACGACGTCCCGATCGGCGCGACGCAAGTCAGCCTGGCGGCGCTCAACGAGCGCTCGCGCGAGATATTCCGCTCGATCGTCGAGAGCTATCTCGCCACCGGCGAGCCGGTCGGCTCGCGCAACCTGTCACGCATCCTGCCGATCCCGCTGTCGCCGGCCTCGGTGCGCAATGTGATGTCGGACCTGGAGCAGCTCGGCCTGATCTATGCCCCGCACACCTCCGCCGGCCGGCTGCCGACCGAACTGGGCCTGCGCTTCTTCGTCGACGCGCTGATGGAAGTGGGCGACCTCACCGAAAGCGACCGCAAGTCCATCGAAGCGCAGGTGGCCGGCTCAGGCGCGGGCAAGTCGCTGGAATCGATCCTCACCGAGGCCTCGCAGATGCTGTCGGGGCTGACGCGCTCGGCCGGCATCGTGCTCACTGCCAAGAGCAATGTGCGGCTCAAGCACATCGAGTTCGTGCGGCTGGAGCCGGAGCGCGCGCTCGCCGTGCTGGTGGCCGAGGACGGCCAGGTCGAGAACCGAGTGCTCAACGTGCCGACCGGATTGCCGACCTCGGCGCTGACCGAGGCCGGCAATTTCCTCAACGCTCGCATCCGCGGCAAGACACTGGCCGAATTGCGCAACGAGATCGAGAGCGCGGTCAAGGAAGGCCGGGACGCGCTCGACCAGCTCACCCAGAAGATCATCTCTGCCGGGCTCGCCAGCTGGTCGGGCGGCGACAGCGAGGACCGCCAGTTGATCGTGCGCGGCCAGGCCCATCTGCTGGAGGACCTGCACGCGGTCGAGGATCTGGAGCGGGTGCGCCAGTTGTTCGACGCGCTCGAGACCAAGCGCGGCGTGATCGACCTGCTCGGGCGCGCCGAGCGGGCCGAGGGAGTGCGCATCTTCATTGGCTCGGAAAACAAGCTGTTCTCGCTGTCGGGTTCCTCCACCATCATCGCGCCCTATCGCGACAACAAGGGCAGCATTGTAGGCGTGATCGGGGTGATTGGGCCGACCCGGCTCAATTACGCCCGCGTCATCCCCATGGTCGATTACACCGCGCGGGTGGTGAGCAAGCTGTTGGGTGGATGAAAGCTTGATTTTTGCCGCCGGAACCCTGATATGCCCGGCATCCGACCATTTTCTGGGGTTGATTGACGATGACGGACCCGACCGCTCGCCAGGGCGAGGATGCAGTGGCCGAGACCGAGAACGGCCAGGGAAACGGTGCGCCCGCGCAGGGCCCGCCGGCACAGGCCGCTGCCGAGGCCGATCCGTTGGCGGAAGCCCGCCGCGAAGCCGCCGAGTTCAAGGACAAGCTCCTGCGCACGCTCGCCGAGATGGAGAACCTGCGCAAGCGCACCGAGCGCGAAGTCACCGACGCGCGGCTCTACGGCCACGCCGGCTTCGCCCGCGAGGTGCTGGCGGTGGCCGACAACATGCACCGCGCGCTTGAAGCGATCGGCCCTGAGCTGCGTGAGCACGCCGACGCCAAGGTGAAGGCGCTGATCGAGGGCGTCGAGCTCACCGAACGCGAATTAATGAAGGCGCTGGAAAAGCACGGCGTGAAAAAATTCTCGCCGCAGGCTGAGAAGTTCGATCCCAACGTGCATCAAGCGATGTTCGAGCTGGAGAGCGCGGACGTTCCGGCCGGCCATGTCGCACAGGTGATCCAAGCCGGCTACATGATCGGCGACCGCGTGCTGCGCCCGGCCATGGTCGCCGTCGCCAAGGCCGCGAAAGCGCAATCCGCGGCCAACGACAATCCCGGCGACTGAGCCGCGCGTTTCACATTGCTGTCATCCAATTAAGATCCGACAGCAATAGCAGTGCGCTATCGCTGAGCGTTCGCGAACGCGGCCAGCCGCTTAAGGCCAATCTCTTCATTGGAATAATTTGAAGGCGGCGTACTCGCGCGAAGTCGGGCACCAAAGTCACATTGGACTAATTATAAACTATTGATATTAAAGCAGAATTTTGTTGACAGCGTTCTGGCCCCGATGAATCGTGCGCGCAACATTTCTCGCGCGCGGGGAGACCATGCCGATGTCACTGACGATCACCAAGCCAAACACAAGCGTGCGCTTCACATCGCGCGCGCTGAAATTTTGCGGCGCGTTCATCGTCTTCGTTTTTGTCGCGGCGGCGGCGACGCGCGCCGACGCTCGGTCATTGGTGAAAGGTGCGCAGAACTACAAGCCGTTCGCGGTCGAGCACATCGGCAAGGCGCTCGCCGGCGCCAAGGAATTGCAGGCCGCGGCAAAGGCCGGCAATGTGAAGGCGGCGCAAGCGGCGTGGATCAAGTCGCGTAAAGGCTGGGAAGCGATCGAGCCGATCACCGGCGAGTTCTTCGAAAAGCTCGATGAAGCGATCGACGCCTGGCCCGACGCCAAGCAGGGCTATCACGCCGTCGAGGCGGCATTGTTCGCGGGCAAGCTCGACGAAATCGGCGCGCCGGTGGAGGGCTTGGTCAAGAACCTCGCGGAATTCGAGAAGCAGCTCAAAGCGCCAAGCTTCAATTTCTCGGCTCAGGGCCTGCTCAACGGCGTCACCGGGCTGGCCTACGAGATCGGTGAAAACAAGTCGAAGGGCGGCGAGTCGCCTTATGCCCACACCTCGCATATCGACATGCAGGAAAACGTCGAGGGCATCGAAGCGGTCTACAAGCTGGTGTTCGAAGGCGCCCTGAAGAAGAAAGACGCCAAGCTGGCCGAAAGCATCCACGAGAAAATCGAGGATGTCGAGAAGCTGGTGCAGGTGAAGAACGTCAAGCAGATCGACCAGCCCGCGCTGAATAAGGCGGGAGAGGAGCTGGCGGTGCTGCTGCAGAGCGCGGCGCCCAAACTGGGCTTGAAGAAGCCGAAACTGGGCGACTGAGATGCGCCAGCCCACATACCAACCGCTTCGATTGACGGCTGTCGCCGCTTGCGTGGCCGGTCTGCTGATGGTCGGGCTGGCCGCGGCGTCTGCCCGGCCAATCACCACCGCGGAAGGCGTGCTGCCGCCGGGCACCGAGCTCTACGAAGAGCAGCTCGACCAGCCGACCGAGCTGTTTTCCTTCGAAGCCGCCGGCGGCAAGCGTTCCTACCTGTTCAATCTCGGCGACATGCTGTTCTCCTCGCCGGCGATCTTCGGCGGCGTCGCACGCAAGGCCGGCATCAGTTGCAATACCTGCCATCAGCAAGGCTCCGGCAACGCCAGGCTCTACGTTCCCGGCCTGTCGATCCGGCCCGGCACCTTCGACACCACCGGCGCGCTGTTCAATCCGAATACGGACAATGGCGTGTTCGACGCGGTGCGGGTGCCGAGCCTGCGCGGCGCCAAATATCTTGCGCCCTATACCCATGATGGCCACTTCCCGACGCTGCGCGGGTTCATTCGCAACGCTATCGTCAACGAGTTCGCGGGCGCCGAACCGTCGCCGCAAGTGCTCGACGCGCTCGAAGCTTACGTGCGTGAGATTGCTTTCCTGCCCAATCCGAAGCTCAGCCCCGGCGGTCGCCTGAGCGCGCAGGCCTCCGAACCCGCGCGCCGCGGACAGATGCTGTTCGTCAAGCCGTTCCGGCGCGCCGCGGCGATGTCCTGTGCGAGCTGCCACCGGCCCGATGGCGCTTTCGTTGATCATCAGGTGCATGACGTCGGCAGCGGCGGCTGGTTCAAGACGCCGACGCTGCTCAACGCAAATTTCAACGCACCCTATTTCCACGATGGGCGCTTCGACAGCTATGGCCAGGTGGTCGGCTATTTCGACCGCCACTTCGATCTCGGCTTGAGCAAGGACGAACAAGCCGACCTGGTCGCTTATCTCGACGCGGTCGGTGACGCTGCCGAACCCATAAGGCGCAACACGGTGCAGGCCGAGCTAGACGAAATCGCCGCCTTTGCCAGTGTGTTGGACACGGCAATCGCCGAGCGCAACAAACTCGTGATTGCCTTGACGGTTGACTCGGTCGGCAACGAATGGCGCGAGCTGAGCGAGAACTTCCCCAGCCATTCCGATACCAGCGTCAGCGGCGGCCTCGCCGAGCGCCGGCGCGCACGCGGCGCGGTCAGCGAGATGGTGCTGACGCTGCGGCGGATCGCGATGGCGGCTGCGGACGATGATTTCGACGGTGCGGCCCGGGCCTATGCTGATTATCGCCGCGAGGTCGCCGTGGCGGCCGCGAACATGAAGGTGGCGGAGCGCTGGTCGCTGTTCAATCCGGCGGTGCGGAAAGCGCATTTCGCGGCGCTGCAACGGCTCGCCGACTTGGCAAAATGATCCACCTTACCGCGGCGTTACAACACAACGGTAATCGGGCAAGCCAGACAGGGGCGATTATGTGGGGCAAAAAAGTGCGTAGCGTCAACATGCGGCGTGGCCTTGTGGCGCTGGCGGCGGCGACAATCCTCGGCACCGGCGCAACGTGCGCTGCGGCCAAAGAAAAGGCCAAGACGCCGGCGTCGATCTGGGAGCAGGACACTTTCAGCGGCGACTGGCACGGCGCGCGCACCGCGCTGGCGGATCAGGGCGTCAAGTTCATGCTGAAATATGTCG
>CAYLMY010000078.1:0-13039 GCA_964384635.1 uncultured Undibacter sp. | reverse complement strand
CGGTTGACGCCCTTGACCTCGTTAATGATGCGGGTGGCGACCATCGCCAAGAACTTCATATCGAACTGATAGAAGTCGGCGGTCATGCCGTCGGTCGAGGTCACCGCGCGCAGGCCGACGACGTATTCGTAGGTGCGCTGGTCGCCCATGACGCCGACCGTTTTCACCGGCAATAAAACGGCAAAGGCCTGCCAGATGTCGTCGTAGAGGCCGGTGCGGCGGATCTCCTCGATGAAGATCTCGTCGGCGAAGCGCAGGATGTCGAGCTTGTCGCGCGTGACCGGCCCCGGGCAGCGGATGGCGAGACCCGGTCCGGGGAACGGGTGGCGGCCGACGAAGGCTTCCGGCAGGCCAAGCTCGCGGCCGAGCGCGCGCACCTCGTCCTTGAACAATTCGCGCAACGGCTCGACCAGCTTCATGTGCATGCGCTCGGGCAGTCCGCCGACGTTGTGGTGCGACTTGATAGTCACCGACGGCCCGCCGATGACGGAGACGCTCTCGATCACGTCCGGATAGAGCGTGCCTTGCGCGAGGAATTCGGCGCCGCCGATCTTCTTCGCCTCCATGTCGAACACGTCGATGAACAATCTGCCGATGATCTTGCGCTTCATCTCGGGCTCTTCGATGCCATCGAGCGCCTTGAGAAAAGTGTCGGCGGCGTCCACATGCACGAGCGGAATATTGTAGCTGTCGCGGAACAGCGTCACCACTTTCTGCGCCTCGCCCAGCCGCAGCAGGCCGTGGTCGACGAACACGCAGGTGAGTTGGTCGCCGATCGCTTCATGGATCAAAACGGCCGCGACCGCGCTATCGACGCCACCGGACAACCCGCAAATCACGCGCGCGCGGCCGACCTGATCGCGGATTTTCTCGATCGCCTCTTCCTTGAAGGCGCGCATGGTCCAGTCGCCCTTGCAGCCGGCGATCTTGCGCACGAAATTGCGCAAGAGCGCTGCGCCATGCGGCGTGTGCACCACTTCGAGATGGAACTGGGTGGCGTAGAACTTGCGCGCGTCGTCGCCGATCATGGCGATCGGCGCATTGGACGACGTACCGAGTACTTTGAAGCCTTCCGGCAGCACGGTGACGCGGTCGCCGTGGCTCATCCACACCGGATATTTCTCGCCCTTGCGCCAAACGCCCTCGAGCAGCGGGCTGTCGGCGGCCACTTCCACTTCGGCGCGGCCGAACTCGCGGTGATGGCCGCCCTCGACCTGGCCACCAAGTTGGGCCGCCATCGCCTGCTCGCCGTAACAAATGCCCAGGATCGGCACGCCGGCGTCATAGATCGCCTTGGGCGCGAGCGGGGCATCCTTGTCGAGCACGGAAGCGGGGCCGCCGGAGAGGATCACTGCCTTCGGCCGCATCTCCCGGAAGGCGGCCTCCGCCTTCTGGTACGGCACGATCTCGCAATAGACCTTCTCCTCCCGCACCCGGCGCGCGATCAGCTGGGTAACCTGAGAACCGAAATCGACGATGAGAACCTTGTCGTGCATGGACGGCCGTTCCGCGAACGGCTCTGGAATCGGACCCGTTCGAGGCGGCTTTGTGGGATTGAGTGCGCTTTGGGTCAAGGCTGCGTCAGGTTCCAGTTAACTACGCCAAATTTTGACCTATTCAGATAACCCTCCCTTAGCCCCGGCGTGAGAGTTAAGGGGAGAAAAAACTCGCCATTTCCACACGTTTGGGGATCTTGTGGCCTACCACGCCGATCATGTGACGCTTTCCGCGCCAAGCCGGGCCGGCGACGACCGCCGGTCCGCGCTGTTCCGCGAGAGCTTCGCCGACATGGCCGAGCGCTGGACGCTGGGGCTCGCCTGGGCGGCGATGCCGTCGCGCATTGCCGGCATACCGAACCTTGTCAGGCTCTGCTGCCGCGAATTTCTGGCGCCGGACTTCGCCTTGCCCGATCCCGAGCGCGCGCTCGATCAGCCGCCGGGACTGGCCGGCATCGTGCACGATTTCACGATGCCGACTTTGCTCGCCGCCTACCGGCGCGGGCTCTACCCGTTCGCACATGTGGGACCGCTGAAATGGTGGTCGCCGCCGCGGCGCTCGCTGCTGTTCTTCGAGGAATTGCACATCGCCAAGCGCCTGCGCCGGCAGATGCGTCAAGACCACTACACGGTCACCTTTGACCGCGATTTCGAACGCGTCATCAGCGGCTGCGCCGCTCACCGCGCCGGCCGCTGGCATCTTACCTGGATCACGCCGAAGATCATGCACGCCTATGCCGAGCTGTTCGACGCCGGCCACGCGCATAGCTTCGAGGTGTGGAATGAGCGCGGCGAGCTCGCCGGCGGCGGCTACGGCGTCGCGGTGGACAACGCCTTCGTCACCGAGTCGCAGTTCTCGCGCGAGCCCAACACGTCGAAGATCGGCTTCACCGTGCTCAACTGGCATCTGGCGCGCTGGGGCTTTACCTTCAACGACGGCAAGCTGATGACGCCGACCTGCAAGGACATGGGTTTTCGCGAGTTGCCGCGCCGGGAGTTTCTCGCGCGACTCGGCAAAGCCGAGCGTCAGGCGGGTAAGAGCGGGCGCTGGCAGGTCGAGGTGGATCTGGCGACGGTGGCGGACTGGAAGCCGGGAATCCCAACCGTCAGCCTAGTGCCCGACTACACGGCCCAGCAGCGGGATATGTGCGATCAGTCCGGAAAATCCTGAATGCCGCTCAGCCGGCGCAGCATCGGCTGGCTTCGGCAGTGACGCGGCTTCGGGGATCGGCGCTGGCGGTATCGGATGCTCGGCATCTGCCGGCGGCGCAGACACGGTGGCGACTGAGGCTGCGGGCGGCAAGGCCGGCGCGGGTGCCGCCAGCGGCAAATCCGGTGCGCGCGTAGCGCGCGGGATGCGGATTTGCGGCGCGATCGGACGCGCAGCCGTTGGAGCCACAGCAGGAGCCTCGGCAGCTTCGGCGCGTGTCATTGGCGCATGGATCAAGGCCCGGCGCACCGCCGCCAGCCAATTGACATCGGAAGCTGCGGCGTCGCGCCGGACCGGCCTGGCGGCCGCAACGGTCGGCGGGGCTTTAGGCAGCGCCACAAGTTTCGTCGCTTCGTGCTGCTGCCGCGCGGGCGCGCCCGCCATCTGCCGCGGCGGCGCGGCGGCCCCCGCAGTAGCCGTCGGTGCCGTCGACTTGCCGCTGGCGAGCAGCGTCTTGAAAGCCGCGACCGCGTCGGGATCGACCGCGCCGCAGGAACCCCCGAACTCGACGACGTCGCGGCGCACCAGCATGCGCAGGGTGGACGCGTCGGCGCTCTTGTCGAGCATCGAGATGATGTTGGCGCGCAGGCTCTGGCATCTCGCCTCGGGGGAGAAATTGGCGTGATAGATCGAATAGCCGCTCGCAAGACCCACGGGGATCGCCAGCACGGAGCCGATCATTTGCAGCGCCGTCATGAAGCGGGTGGCGTGCGGGGCGTGGGCGGCGTGGTGACCCGAGATATGTGGGATCTCGTGCGCCCCGGAATAGAGCGGGGGATCGCGCCTTGCCACCAACATGGGAGAAAACCTCGGCTGAAGAGACCTCGGCTCACCAGTCACGAAATCATCGCGGAGAATTTGAGCCGGGATTGGGGCGCAATCGCGGTTTTCACGTAAAGATTCGATTACCGGCGCCGGAGCAGCGCGACGAAAAAGCCGTCTGTGTCGGTCGTGCGCGGGGTCATCGTTATGCCTTCGTCGGAGAGGCGGGCGGCTTTGGCGAACAAGAAAGCGCGCTCGCCCAGCGCCTCGGCGACTTGCGCTGACGGCTGCACCGAGAAGGCGGCGTGGCGGCCAAGGAACGCGCGCACCTGCGCTGCGTTCTCCTCCTCCAGCACCGAGCAGGTAACGTAAGCAATGCGGCCGCCGGTTTTGAGCAGCGGCACGGCACGGTCGAGCACCTCGGCCTGTTCTTTCACGCGCTGCTCAAGTGCGCCGGGCCGCATGCGCCATTTGGCGTCCGGATTGCGGCGCCAGGCGCCGGTGCCGGTGCAGGGCGCGTCGATCAGCACCAGGTCGACGCGGCCGGCAAGATCGTCGAGCTCGCCGCCGACCGATTTAGGCGTGCGCACCTGGACATTGCGCGCCCCGGAGCGCTTGAGCCGCGCGTGGATCGGCGCCAGACGCCGCTTGTCGTCGTCGGTGGCATAGAGCTGGCCCTTGTTCTGCATCATCGCGGCCAGCGCCAGGGTCTTGCCTCCCGCCCCGGCACAGAGATCGACCACCTGCTCGCCGGGCGTGGCGCCGGCAAAAAGCGCGGCGAGCTGCGAGCCTTCGTCCTGCACCTCGATCATGCCTTTGAGGAAGGCCGGCTCGGCATGGATCGCCGGGCTCTTGGCGTGGGCCGACAAGCGGATGCGCAGGCCGCAAGGGCTCCAGCGCGTAGGCTCAGGGTTCAGGCCCGAGAGCATCGCCGCAGCCTTGTCGCGCTCGGCCTTCAATGTGTTGACGCGCAGGTCGAGCGGCGCGCGCGAGCTAAGCGCCGCCCCCTCCTCCGCACGCGCGTCACCGAAGGCGCGCATGAAATGTGGCTCAAGCCATTCCGGATAATCGCCGGCGACCCGCGGCGGCGCACCGGCGAGATTGGTGGAGTCGAGCTCGTGGTGCTCCTCCTCGCTCAGCGCTGCGGGCGCATAGCGCGAACCATCGGCCAGCTTACTAATCGCATCGGTATCGAGCCCGCGCTCGCGCTTGAGCATGCCGAGCAGGATCGCGCGCGGGGTCTCGGCGCCCATGATCCAGGCGCTCGACGAACGCCGCCGTAGCGCGTCATAAACGAGGCCGGCAATGGCCGCGCGGTCGCCGGAGCCGGCAAAGCGGTGTGCCATACCCCAGCTCTTGAGCGCATCGGCGGCTGGCCGGCGCTCGCTCTCGATGGCGGTGAATACCTCGATGGCAGCCGCAAGACGCGCGCCCGGAGTCATGGCAGGCCGCGCCAGAGCGGCAGCCCGAGCGTCAGCGCGACTTCGACGAACAGCGGCAGCAGGACGATCGGGATGGTCATGACGGCTTCCAAATAAACAGATGAGCCGCCGGCGTGGCTTACGTCCGCCCCGGATAATTCGGACTCTCGCGCGTGATGGTCACGTCGTGCACGTGGCTTTCGCGCAAGCCCGCCCCCGAGATGCGCAGGAATTCCGCCTTCGCGTGGAATTCCTCCACCGTCTTGGCGCCGACATAGCCCATGGCGGCGCGCAGGCCCCCGCTCAACTGATGCAGCACGTTTGCGACCGGGCCCTTGTAGCCGACTTGGCCCTCGACGCCTTCCGGCACCAGCTTGAGCGCGTCCTTGATATCCTGCTGGAAATAACGGTCGGCCGAGCCGCGCGCCATGGCGGCGACCGAGCCCATGCCGCGATAGCTCTTGTAGGAGCGGCCCTGATAAAGGAATACCTCGCCCGGCGTCTCGTCGGTGCCAGCGAGCAATGAGCCGACCATGGCGCAGTCGGCGCCGGCGGCCAGCGCCTTGGCGAGATCGCCGGAATATTTGATGCCGCCGTCGGCGATCACCGGGATACCGCTCGCCTTGGCGGCTTCGACGCTGTCCATGATGGCGGTAAGCTGCGGCACGCCAACGCCTGCCACCACGCGCGTGGTGCAGATCGAGCCCGGCCCGATGCCGACCTTGACGGCGTCGGCGCCGCAATCGATCAGCGCCTTGGCGCCCTCCACGGTCGCAACATTGCCGGCCACCACCTGTACCGCGTTCGACAGCCGTTTGATACGCACGACGGCGTCGAGCACGTAGCGCGAATGACCGTGCGCGGTATCAACCACCACCAGGTCGACGCCGGCGGCGATCAGCGCCTCGGTGCGCGCAAAGCCCTTGTCGCCGACGGTGGTGGCGGCGGCGACGCGCAGGCGCCCCTGCTCGTCCTTGCAGGCATTCGGGTTGGCGACCGCCTTCTCGATGTCCTTCACAGTGATGAGGCCGACGCAGCGATACTGATCGTCCACCACCAACAGCTTCTCGATGCGGTGCTGGTGCAGCAGGCGTTTGGCCTCGTCCTGGCTGACGCCTTCGCGCACGGTGACGAGTTTGTCTTTCGTCATCAGCTCCGCCACCGGCTGGCGCGGATCGTCGGCAAAACGCACGTCGCGATTGGTGAGAATGCCGACCAGCTTGCCGGCCTTGCCGTTGCCGCCGCCTTCCACCACCGGCACGCCGGAGATGTGGTTTTCCTCCATGAGGTCGAGCGCCTCTTGCAGCGTGGCGCGCGGCTCGATGGTAAGCGGGTTCACCACCATGCCGGATTCGAATTTTTTCACCTGCCGAACCTGGGCAGCCTGCGCCTCCGGCTCCAAGTTGCGATGGACGACGCCGATGCCGCCGGCCTGCGCCATGGCGATGGCCATTTGCACCTCGGTCACGGTGTCCATGGCGGAGGCGAGAATCGGGATATTGAGCGGGATCGAGCGGGTAACGCGGGAGCGGATATCGACGTCGGCGGGCAGCACCTCCGACAGGCCGGGCTTAATCAGCACGTCGTCGAAAGTGAGCGCTTCGCGCGGACTTTTGTTGTTTTTCGGTGCCATCGCCAACTCCGTCTCACCCGAAAAGGAGATCGAGACCGGTGCCGCAGGCTTATAAAACGCCTGTCGCGAGGGTTCCTCGCCCGACTTCACGGCCCGCTTTTGGGTTGGCGTGGGTCCCTAGCACGGGTTGATGTCGATTCCTAGGGCAATCGCGGATGCCTGTTATGAATCCCGGCACCCGCCATGGCCTTCCTTCCGCCGCCGGTTTGCTGTTGAAGATGCATCGCAATGCCGCTCCCGCCGGGGTCCCTATCACATGCGCGCTGACCGCATCGTGCCGCTGATCATCGCGGTCGCCCTGTTCATGGAACACATGGACTCCACGGTGATCGCCACCTCCCTGCCGGCGATCGCGGTCGATATCGGCGTCAATCCGCTGGCGCTCAAGCTCGCCATCACTTCCTATCTGTTGTCGCTGGCGATCTTCATCCCTGCGAGCGGCTGGTCGGCCGACCGTTTCGGCGCCCGCACCGTGTTCCGCGCGGCGATTGCGGTGTTCGTCATCGGCTCGATCGGCTGCGCGCTGTCGAGTTCGCTCACCGGTTTCGTCATCGCGCGCATCGTGCAGGGCATGGGCGGCGCCATGATGACCCCGGTCGGCCGCCTAATTCTGGTGCGCAGCATCCCTAAACGGGAATTGGTCAATGCCATGGCCTGGGTGACGGTGCCGGCGCTGGTCGGGCCGGTGCTCGGGCCGCCGGTCGGTGGTTTCATCACCACCTATGCCAGCTGGCACTGGATCTTCATCATCAATGTGCCGATCGGCCTTATCGGCATCGTGCTCGCCACCCGCTACATCGAGGACCTGCGGGCGGAAAAGCACGAGCGCTTCGACGTCACCGGCATGGCACTGGCCGGTCTCGGCATCGCCGGAATTGCTTTCGGCCTGTCGGTGCTGGGGCTCAATTTCCTGCCATGGAGTGTGGTGGTGGCGCTGGTCGCGGGCGGCGCAATTTTCATGACCGCCTATCTCGTGCATGCGCGCCGGACGCCGGTGCCGGCGCTCGATCTCACACTATTCCGCCAGCGGACGTTTCGCGCCAGCGTGACGGGTGGATTCATTTTCCGGATCGGCATCGGGGCGCTGCCATTTCTGCTGCCGCTGATGCTGCAAGTCGGCTTCGGCATGTCGCCGTTTCAATCCGGCCTGATCACATTCGCCTCGGCCATCGGCGCCATGACCATGAAGGTGGCGGCGGCCACCATCCTGCGCCGCTATGGTTTCCGCACCGTCCTCGTCGCCAACGCCGTCATCAGCTCGGCATTTTTGGCGACTTGCGCGGCCTTCACGCAAACCACCCCGGTCGCAGCCATGCTGGCTTTGCTGCTGGTCGGCGGCTTCTTCCGCTCGCTGCAATTCACCTGCATCAACACGCTTGCCTATGCCGAGGTGGAAACCGCCCGGGTGAGCCGGGCCACCTCGTTGGTCAGCGTCGCTCAGCAACTCGCGATCTCGGCCGGCGTAGCGTTCGGGGCGCTGGCGGTGGAGATCACGGTCGCCCTCAGGGGTCATGGCACGTTGGAAGCGAGGGATTTCCCGCCGGCCTTTCTGGCGGTGGCGGTGATTTCGGCGTTGTCGGCGATCATTTTCGCCCGGCTGTCGCCCGATGCCGGTGCGGAACTGGCCGATCGGACCTCGACCCTGACCGAGCCCCCCGATCAGCGGGTCGGCTGAGCACGAAACCCTGTCGCCAACAGATAAAGCTCGGCCGAGTCGGCACGGCTGGCCGGCGGCTTGACGTGCTTCACCTGTTTGAAGTCGCGCTTGAGCGCGGCCAGCAGGGAGGCTTCCGTGCCGCCTTGCAGCACCTTCGTCAGGAAGGCGCCGCCGGGTTTGAGGACTTCACGGGCAAAGTCGGCGGCCGCTTCCACCAGCGCCATGATCTTCAGATGGTCGGTCTTGGCGTGGCCGGTGGCATTAGCCGCCATGTCGGAGAGCACCACGTCGGCGCCGCCGCCGAGCATGGCTTTCAGTTTTTCCGGCGCCAAAGGGTCGAGGAAATCGAGTTGGACGAAATCGACGCCGGTAATCGGCTCCATCGGCAGGATGTCGATGGCGACCACGCGGCCCTCGCGCGGCGCGCCGACGCGCTTGGCCGCCACCTGGCTCCAGCCGCCGGGCGCGGCGCCGAGATCGATGACGCGCGCGCCCTTCTTCAGGAAGCGCGCCTTGTCGTCGATTTCCGAAAGCTTGAAGGCGGCGCGCGAGCGCAAACCTTCGCGCTTGGCGCGGGCGACGTATGGGTCGTTGAGCTGGCGTTCGAGCCAGCGCCGCGATGACGGCTTGCGGGTCGTGCCGCCTTTGACCCGAACCTTCAACGCGCGCGAACCGCCGCCGGATTTTTTGCTCGACTTGCCGCGCACGGTCACGATGCCGCCACCTGCGAGCCGCCGCCCCACACACCATCATCGCGCATCATCTGCACCAGCATGCCTTCGCGTAAGCCCCGGTCGGCAACGCGCAGGCGCGGACAGGGGAAGGCGCGGCGGATCGCTTCCAGGATGGCACAGCCGGCCAGCACCAGATCGGCACGCTCGACGCCGATGCAGGGGCTGGCGACGCGGTCCTGGTAGCTCATGGCCAAAAGCTTCTCGCACACCGCGCTGATCTCCTTCTCGCTCAGCCAGCAGCCGTCCACCCGGTTGCGGTCGTAACGCTTGAGATCGAGATGGACGCCGGCGATCGTGGTCACGGTGCCCGAGGTGCCGAGCATATGGAGGCCGCGCAACGCCTCGCTGCCGTGTTCCTGCGCAAATGGAGCGATGAATTCCGCCACGTCGGCAACCATGGCCTCATAGGTGTCGCGGCTGACGGTGTCTCCGCCATAGCGCTCGGCCAGCGTCACCACCCCGTGCGGCAGCGACATCCAGCCGGCGATTTGCGGCAGTGGCGGCCCGGCTTGGACTTTATGCGAACGGTTGAGCCGCACCAATTCCGAGGAGCCGCCGCCGATATCGAACAGCACGACGCCCTCGGCCTGCGGATCGATCAGCGGCGTGCAGCCGGTGGCGGCGAGCGTTGCCTCGGTCTCGCGGTCGATGACCTCGAGTTCAAGCCCTAAAACTTGTGCGACGTGAGCGCGGAATTCCTCGCCGTTCACGGCGGCGCGGCACGCCTCGGTGGCGATCAGGCGGGCGCGAGTGACGCCCTTGTTCTTCATCTTGTTGCGGCAGATGGCGAGCGCCGCGATGGCGCGCTCGATCGCTGCCTCGCTGATGCGGCCGGAGGTGGAGACGCCCTCGCCGAGCCGGATGATGCGCGAAAAGGCGTCGACCACGCGGAAGCCGTCGCCGGTCGGACGCGCCACCAGCAGGCGGCAATTATTGGTGCCGAGATCGAGTGCGGCATAGGTCGGTCCGCCCCGGTCACTGCCGAGGGCGCCGTTGATCCGCCCGGGCGACCGCCGACCCCACGGGGACCGCGCACGCTGCGCGCGCTCGCCAATGGGATCGAGGCCTGGGTTGTCCCCGGCCTCGCCGCTCATGCGTCTAAGCCTTCCTGCCGCCCCCGGCTGCCTTCCAGCGCTGAGGTTGCAGCAATGTTCCCGATAATCGCGAAAAGTCTAACAGCGGCCATGCGGCAGGCCAAGCCGGCCCCTGCGAAACCTATTCTTGTAGAAGCGGGCTGCCTGCTTTATCTGGGGCATTCCCACGCTCCCACGAACCCAGCAAGCCCCGCATGGACGACAGGACCGCCGAAACCGCGCTTTCACTGACCAAGTTCGGTGTCGGCCAGCCGGTTCGCCGCAGCGAAGATCCGACGCTGGTGCGCGGCCAAGGCCGCTACACCGACGATGTCAGCCGGGCCGGCGAGGCTTATGCCGCGATGGTGCGCAGCCGTGACGCCCACGGCGTCATCCGCTCGATCGACATCGAGGCCGCCAAGACCATGCCGGGCGTGCTCGCGGTCCTGACCGCGGCGGATCTTGCCGGCTATGCCGGGCTCAAATGCACCCTGCCGCTGAAGAATCGCGACGGCTCGCCGATCCATTATGTGCCGCGACCGGCGCTGGCGGGCGACAAAGTGCGCTTCGTCGGCGATCCCGTCGCCTGTGTGATCGCGGAAACCGTCGCGCAAGCCAAGGACGCCGCCGAAGCAGTGGCGCTCGACATCGAGCCGCTCACGCCGGTGCTTAAGCCCGCCGACGCGGTCAAGCCCGGCGCACCGCTGGTGTTCGATCAGATCGCCAACAATATCGCGCTCGACTATCACTATGGCGACGCCGAGAAGGTGGCCGAGGCCTTCGCCAAGGCCAAGCACATCACGCGGCTGGAGACCTCCAACCAGCGCATGATCGTGGCGGCGATCGAGCCACGCGCGGCCATCGCCGAATTCGACGCGGTGGCCGGCAAGTGGACGCTCTATTCTCCGAGCCAGGGCGTACACGGCCTGAAGACGGCACTGATGGATATCCTTGGCGCGCCGGCCGACAAGGTGCGCGTCATCACCGGCCAGGTCGGCGGCTCGTTCGGCATGAAATCCGCGGTCTATCCCGAATATGTTTGCATCTTGCACGGCGCACGCATGCTTGGCCGCCCCGTGAAATGGACCGACGAGCGTTCCGGCAGCTTCGTGTCCGATCAGCACGGGCGCGCGCAGGACATGGTGATCGAGATCGCCTTCAACGAGAACGCGCACATCCTGGCGGTAAGGCTTTCCGGCTTCGGCAACATGGGCGGCTATCTCGCCCAGTTCGGGGCGCTGCTGCCGAGCGGCAACCAGGTCAAGAATATCGCCAGCATGTACCGCACGCCGCTGATCGAGGTGGCGACACGCTGCGTGTTCACCAACACTGGGCATGTCTCGGCCTATCGTGGTGCCGGTCGGCCCGAGGGTAATTACTATGTCGAGCGCGCGCTCGACGTTGCCGCCGCGGAGCTGGGCATTGATCGCATCGAGTTGCGCAAGCGCAACATGATCCGCAAGAGCGACCTGCCGTTCAAGGCCGCCTCCGGCATGACCTATGACTGCGGCGACTTCCTCGGCGTGCTCAAGCAGGCTTTGGCGATGGCCGACTATGCCGGCTTCAAGAAGCGCAAGCGCGAGAGCAAGAAGCGGGGCTTGCTGCGCGGCTTCGGTGTCGGTTGCTATCTCGAAGTCACTGCCGGCGGCGGCAAAGAACTCGGCGCCATTCATTTTGACAAGGACGGCATGGTAACCATCGTTACCGGCACCATGGATTTCGGCATGGGCCATGCGACCACCTATGCGCAAATCCTGACCGACACGCTCGGCATTCCCTTCGACCGCATTCGCATCGTCGAGGGCGACAGCGACCAAATGGTTTACGGCAACGGTTCGGGCGGCTCGCGCTCGGTCATGTTCGCCGGTTCCGCGCTGACCGAATCCTCCAAGATCGTGATCGACCGTGGCAAGCAGATCGCCTCGCATATGCTGGAGGCTTCCCCGAGCGACATCGAGTTCGCGGCCGGCCGTTTCACCATCGCCGGCACCGACCGCTCGATCGGCATTCTGGAACTGGCTGAACGGCTGCGCGGCGGACTGAAGCTGCCCAACGGCGTGCCAAGCTCGCTCGACACCGATCACGTGGGTGAGGTACCGGTGCCGTCGGCCTTCCCCAACGGCTGCCACATCGCCGAAGTGGAGGTCGATCCACAGACCGGCCACGCCCAGGTGGTGCGCTATTGCGCGGTCAACGATCTCGGCACCATCGTCAATCCGCTGCTGGTGGAAGGCCAGATCCAGGGCGGCGTGGTGCAGGGCCTCGGCCAGGCACTGATGGAGCAGGCGGTCTACGATTCCGACGGGCAACTGGTCACCGGTTCGTTCATGGACTACGCCATGCCGCGCGCGCACGATGCGCCGATGATCGAAGTGGCCAGTCACCCGGTGCCGACCAAGAGCAATCCACTCGGCGCCAAGGGCTGCGGGGAAGCCGGCACGTCCGGCGGCCTGCCGGCGGTCGCCAATGCGGTGATCGACGCGCTGTCCGACTACGGCATCCGGCATCTCGAAATGCCGATGACGCCGGCGCGCATTTGGCAGGCGATCGAGGAGGCCAAGGGCAAGCAATAAGCTTCCCTCGGCGGGAATACCGACGATGAGCCAGGCGAGCGAACTGCTGGGCGTGAAGCCCGCACCCCACACCCGCGTCGTCGGCGCGGTGAGCGCGGCGCATTTCGTCTCGCACTATTACATCCTGCTGCTGGCGCCGCTCTTGCCCTTCGTGCGCGCGGACTACGGCGTCAGCTACACCGAGATCGGGCTCGCGCTCGCCGCCTTCAACACCGTATCTGCCGTCTTGCAGGCGCCGGCCGGATTCCTGGTGGACTGGCTGGGCGCGCGCATCTTGTTGCTCTGCGGACTTTTGTTCGGCGCCGGCGCCTTCGTGATCGCTGGCCTCGTTGATTCCTACTGGGTGCTGGTGGCCATGTTCGCACTCGCCGGCCTCGGCAATGCGGTCTACCACCCGGCCGACTACGCGCTGCTCTCGCAATACGTGCCGTCCGAACGCATCGGCCAGGCATTCTCGGTCCATACCTTCGCCGGCCTGCT
>CAYLMY010000077.1:8563-13058 GCA_964384635.1 uncultured Undibacter sp. | reverse complement strand
TTCGCCCCGACGACAAGGCCCGCCGCATCCAGTCCGGCCGCGGCGGGCTTTTTCACGGGAATGTTCATGGGCATGGAAGTCGCGCGCTTGGGCGCCTATCTTCGGCCTAAAGTAGCAAAGGATTTGGCGTAATGGACGACAAGACCCGCACCGAGCTGGAAGCCGCCGTCTACCGGCGCCTGGTCGAGCATCTGCGCGACCGCACCGACGTGCAGAACATCGACATGATGAATCTCGCCGGCTTTTGCCGCAATTGCCTGTCGAACTGGATGAAGGACGCCGCCGACGAAAAGGGCATCGCCATGTCCAAGGACGAGAGCCGCGTGATCGTCTACGGCGAGCCTTACGACCAGTGGCGCGCGAAGCACCAGAAGGAAGCCTCCGCCGACCAAAAAGCGGCTTTCGAAAAGTCCAGGCCGCAACACTGATTTTGTGAACAGGTGTGAATGTCGGGGGCTTCGCATTGACGCGAGAGCCCCCACGTCGGAATTCTTCTTATGAAAGTGGCGGGAAGCCCGCCCGGCTTCATTTGAGGAGAATTCGATGCCTGCCAGTGCCGCGGCCCAGCCGGAAAAGCCCGCCACCCGCTTCGCCAAGGATCAGCTCAAGGCCGTCATCGAGCGCATCGAGCGGCTGGAAGAAGAGAAGAAGGCGACCTCCGACGACATCCGCGAGGTCTATGCCGAGGCCAAGGGCAACGGCTTCGACGTCAGGGCGCTGCGCTCCATCGTGCGCATGCGCAAGCTCGACAGCGACGAGCGCCGCGAGCAGCAGGAAGTGCTCGAAACCTACATGCACGCGTTGGGGATG
This sequence comes from uncultured Undibacter sp., assembly GCA_964384635.1. Classification (GTDB taxonomy): domain Bacteria; phylum Pseudomonadota; class Alphaproteobacteria; order Rhizobiales; family Xanthobacteraceae; genus Pseudolabrys. Next base: position 12,248 of record CAYLMY010000077.1, on the reverse strand, counting down.
TTGCAATAATCTCTGTCGTCCCGGCCAAGCGAGCGCCAGCGAGCGCGAGCCGGGACCCATACTCCGCAGTCAATCGATAGTGCACGGCGTATGGGTCCCCGCTTTCGCGGGGACGACGCTGTGCGTGACTTTTAGATTACCGCAACGACGCCGTCGTCTGCGTCGCGAAGGTGGCGGTGGCGAGGAACACCACCGCGTGGCCCGAGAAGCGGTTGGCCACCATACCGAGATGCGGATCGGCCGAGAACGTCATCAGCAGCGACTGCGCTGGCTTATCAAACAGCGTGCCCAACCAATCCGGATTGACGCTGCCGAGCCGGGTCGCGGTCATGAAGCCGCGCACGCTCGGCGTCAGCATTGCGGCGCGCAGCCACGGGCTGTCGGTGCGCTCACTGCCGCTGGTCAGCGCCGGCGGCTTGACCGCCACGGTAGTGTTGGACGCGGCCGGGATCACGGTCGCTTCGCGTGCCAGCCGCGGCACGCCATCGCCCATCGGGCGGGCGCGTACCGCCGGCGTCGGACCGGATTCCTCGGCATAGGAAAGCGCCTTGCCGCCGGCGGGCGTCGAATCGGCGGCGGCCACTTCAAACGGCGGCTGCGCAGTCACCGCCGGCCGTGCCACGATCGGATCGCCCCAGATATTGCGAATTGGGTCACCCCAAACATTGTGCTTGACCGGCCTGCTCGCCAACGAAGCGGTCACCATCGGCCGTGCGGCAGCCTTTGGCTTGGCCGACAGCGAGGCGGTCACCATCGGCTGTGCGGCGGCTTTCGGCTCGGCGGCCGCAACCACGACCGGCTGTGGGCGCGCCGACGGCAGCGGCACAATGCGCGTAGTGACAAGCGGCTTGGGCTTCGGCATCACGCTCGCCAGCACCAGCGGGCTGCGCGACTGCTTAGGCGCCGGCGCAGGCTCTGCATCCGCCGCATGCTGGTCGCGGCCCAAGCCGAACAGGCGGGCGAGCACCGTGCGCTTCGGCCGTTGCGTCACCAATTCGGCCTCTTGTACCTGGCTCTCGCTGATGACGCCGGCGTCGCGCGCTGCCGCCAGCGAGCGGCCGTTCGGCGTTTTGCCGCGGCGCTCCACGTCGGCGAGCGCCAGCGCGTAATTGCGCAAGGGGCGACCGTCGGCGGGAATGTGCACCGTGCGTCCGTCGGGGAAGATTTTGGCGAGCTGCTCGCGCGAAATGTTTGGCCAGTGGCGGATGCTGGCGGTGTCCATATGCACGAAGGGCGAGCCGGAGGTCGGATAGAAGCCGACGCCGCCGTCCTGCAGCTTCAGGCCGACCGCGCGGAGCTTGGCGAGCGGCACGCCGGGGATGAAGAAGTCGATCGCCTTGCCATTGATGTGCTGGCTGTATTCCGCGACGCCCTTCGAGCGCGCGCGCAGCAAGGCGTTGGTTCCGGGCGAGCGGTAGCCGCAGATGATGTCGATGGGTTGCGTGGCGCCGACCTCGCGATAGACCTGCCAAAGCAGATCGATCAAATGCGGGTCCATGTGAGTTGCCTTCTCTTTCCGCCAGTCGCGCATGAACCAGTCGAGCTTCTTCAGCGCGGCTTCGTCGTAGCGACCGTCGCGCTTGAAGGTGACCGTGATGTCTTCGTTCGTGTTGACGTGATGGAAGGAGAGGGTGCGGGTGTCGCCTTCCGCGATTGCCGTTTGCAGAGAGCTGCTGGCGCCCAGCAGGAACAGCCCGGCCATGCCCAGCCTGGCACCGGCACGCGCCCATGCCCTGACGAGATTGAGCTCGCGCGCGCGATCAACCAGCACTGCCGTGTTCCGTGAAAATCGCCGTCCCACCGTCGCCGCTACGCCCCCATGGCCGTCACGACGACGGCCCGCAGTGTCTAACGCTATCGGTTAACGCGCCCTTAGCGGCGGTCCCCGCTAACCCAAGGCTACCCGTCGAACATGGCCAAAAATGAGGCCAAAGTTGCGGGATTTCCGGGAAATCACCCGGGAATTGTGCCTTTTTGGAACGCCTATGGCCAGACCATGAGGTCCGGCCGTTAAGCTTGTTGGATCGCGCTCAGCGGAAAATGTTTTCGAAGATGCGCAACGGATTGAAAGGCGGATTGTACGCCTCTTGCCGCTCGATCGGCCGCGGCGGTTCCCCGTTGGTCGCCTTCGTCCGGCTATGCCGGATTGTCCGGGTATTGCGTTTCGAGGCCGACGGCGGAGCGACCGCGGCAACACGCGGTTGCCTACCATGCAGGATGTCTTCGATGCGGCCGTCGAAACCGTAGATATCGTCGCGCAGCTGCAGCTTACCGGCGTCGTCCACGAAGGCGGTCTGGTAGGTGAGATGAACTTGCGGCTTCTCGGCGAGCCTGAAGACGCGTTCGTCGCGGCCGAACATCGACTGGATCTCGTGCGCGTTCGGGCTTTGGCGTTTCATTGCGAAGTGCAGCACGAGCTCGCCGAGTTTGGTCGGATTTTCCACCCGCATGCAGCCGTGGCTGAAAGCGCGACGGCCGTATTTGAACAGGCGCTTCTGCGGCGTGTCGTGCAGATAGACCTGGAACTTATTGGGGAAGTTGAATTTGATGCGGCCGAGCGCGTTGGCGGCGCCGGGCGGCTGGACCACGCTGATGTTGCCGTCGCGGCCGCGCTTCAGCTCGAGACCCATGCGGTCGAAGATGTTCGGGTCGGTCTGGTAGCGCGGCAGCAGCTCGTTCTCGATGATCGATTGCGGCACGTGCCAGGAGGGATTGACGATGACGCTGTCCATGGTCGCGGTGGCGAGCGGCGTCGGCGTCTGCGGCTTGCCGGCGATGATCTTGGTGCGCCACACCACGCGCTGGCGGTGCACGACCTTCAGCGTGTAATCCGGAACATTGACCATCACATAGGTGCTGCCGAGATCGCGCGGCAGCCAGCGCCAGCGCTCCATGTTGGCGAGCACGCGGTCGATGACCTCGCCCGCCTTCGGTTCGTTGATGGCGGCGAGCGTCTTGCGGTCGATGATGCCGCTCGGCCGGAGGTCGTGACGGCGCTGCAGCGCCTGGATGGCTTTGACGAGGGCGCTGTCATAGGTGGTGTCGTGCCGCGTGCCTTTCAGGCCGAGACGCGCACGCAGCATCGGCACCCGCGCGTCCTTATTGCCCGGCCTGATCGCGCGGCCATCGGGAATGCGCTCGTGCGCTTCGCCGGCGTGGGCGCGCAGCGCGGCGAGCTCGCGCTTGAGCGCGCGGAAGCCTTGGTGCGGCGGGTTGAAGCTGTCGAGCGCCGCGTTGACGTCGCCGGCGTCGGCGATCGTTTTCAGGGCGTCGGCCGGTTGCGGGGTGTGGTCGCCATAGTCGACTTGCTCGAAGACGCGGCTCGGCGCGATGCGCCCGGCCGCCAAATGGCGGGCGAAGGTCAGCAGCGAACTGGTAAGCTCGATGTCGCCGCTGGCCAGCGCCGCAGGACCGGTGGAGGCGTCGATCCGCGGCACCGGATAGGCCGACGCGTCGAGCCCATCGGCGGCGGCGTCTTTCAGCCGCGCGATCGTTGTCGTGGCGCGCGCGGTGAGCCGGCCATCGTGGATCCACAGCGGGGCGTAGTTGCGCGCGGCATAGAAGGCCTCGATCGCGTGGCGGTCGGGCGCGCGCGCAATGTGCTTGCCGAACCGCTTGCCGGTGACGATCTCGCGCAGCTTGTCCGCGATCGGCGCGTCGGCGCTGCCGAGCGGCTGGTCGGTCG
>CAYLMY010000077.1:0-8463 GCA_964384635.1 uncultured Undibacter sp. | reverse complement strand
TTGGCGCCGCGACGATCAGCGCCAGCAGCGCGCCGGCAAGCAGCCGGCCGACTCGACCGAAACACATACACTGGACTCCAAACACGCAACGCCGCTGGGCAACGCGCGCCGTGGCGGGCTGCCATCGCGCTACGCACGGCGCTGCATTGCCATTATGCGCCGCGACGCGCGCGCGGACGAATGAAATCCGAGATGTTTCGGCGTTTACCTTCGATCACGGCTAACGCCGCGCGCGAATGGTTAAGCGGCGGGCGAAACGTTATTCCGCGACTGCGCCTTCGCTAATGTCCGCGCTGTTGTCGTCGAGCCCGAGGCTTTCGAGCTTGCGGTAAAGCGTCGAGCGCCCGATACGCAGACGCCGCGCAACCTCCGACATCTGCCCGCGATAATGCGAAATGGCGAAGCGGATGACTTCTCTTTCGATCTCATCGAGTGGACGCGCTTCGCCCTGTGCATCGATCAGCCGCAGCGACGCCGCCGGCATGGTTAACCCCGGTGCATCCGCCGGCTCGCGCGCATCGGGCCACGACGCCGCCATCGCCGGCGACGGTTCGATCATCGGCTGCGCCGCCGCAGCGTCGGGATCGACATTGGCGGCGAGTTGCGGGAAATCGTTCACGCCGATCTCCTCGCCGTCGGCAAGCACCACCGCGCGGAAGACGGCGTTCTCGAGCTGGCGCACATTGCCCGGCCAGCGGCATGCTGAGAGCAGCGCCAGCGCGTCGGCACTCAAGCCGCGCACGCGCTTGCCTTCCTCGGCCGCAATGCGCGTGAGGAAATGGCGCGCCAGTGCCGCGATGTCCTCCCGCCGCCGGCGCAGCGGCGGCACCGAAATCGGAAACACGTGCAGGCGGTAGAACAGGTCTTCGCGGAAGCGGCCTGACTTCACGTCGGCGATCAGGTCGCGGTTGGTGGCGGAAATGATGCGCACGTCGACCTTCACCGGCTTGCGCCCGCCCACCGGCTCCACTTCGCCCTCCTGCAGCGCGCGCAACAGCTTGACCTGCGCCGGCGGCGGCAGTTCGCCGATCTCGTCGAGGAACAGCGTGCCGCCGTCGGCTTCGACGAATTTGCCGGTGTGCTTTTCGGTGGCGCCGGTGAAGGACCCTTTTTCGTGCCCGAACAGGATCGATTCGACCAGGTTCTCCGGCAGCGCGCCGCAGTTGACCGCCACGAACGGTTTGGCGCGCCGCGCGCCCGAGCCATGGATGGCGCGCGCGATCAGTTCCTTGCCGGTGCCGGACTCGCCTTCGATCAGCACGGGAATGGCGGACGCCGCGGCCTTCTCGGCCGCCTGCAGCACCGGCCGCATGGCAGCGGAACGGGTGACAACGTCGGAGATCGTGAGCGTGCCGTCGTGCTTGCGCTTGAGCTTTTGCAATTCGCCGGCCAGCGCGCGTGTGGCGATGGCGTTGTGCAGCGAGACCTGCAGTCGCTCGGCGCCCGCCGGCTTGACCACGAAATCGGCCGCGCCCGCGCGCATGGCCGAGACCACGTTGTCGATGCCGCCATGGGCGGTCTGCACGATAACCGGGGTGTTGCAGCCTGCTTCGCGCATACGCGCCAGCACGCCGAGACCGTCGAGATCGGGCATCACCAGATCGAGCACCACGCAATCGACGCTTGCGCCCTCGGGGCCGGTGAGCAGGGCCGCCGCCTTATCGCCGCCGTCGACGGTGATTGCCTGATAGCCGAAGCGGGTCACCATGGCTTCGAGCAGGCGGCGCTGGACCGGATCGTCGTCGACGATGAGCACGGTTTCGGACATGGCACCCCTCACGCTGTACCGATTTGGTGCAATGTCGCCGGTCTCGCTTAACGGGGTGTTAAATGGGTGGGCCAAAGTGCGGGTGCTTGGCCTGCAATCGGCGGTACCGGCTGGCCGCGCCTAGGCTGTTGAAAAAAATGCCGTCGGCCATCGCATCGCCACGCGTGGCGGCCTAAATGAAGGCTTAACCCCGCCGATTGCCCCGCAATGGAATTGCCCCCTGTCATGGCCAAAAGTGCCGCGCTCGGAAAATCCAAGAAGTCCACGCTCGGCGCCGTGCCGCAGTGGAATCTCGACGACCTTTATCCCGGCCTGGACAGCCCCGCGGTCGAGCGCGACCTGGCCGCGGCCGATGCCGACTGCGCCGCCTTCGAGCGGGATTTCAAGGGCCGGCTGGCCGCGCTGGCCGCGGGCGAGGGGGCCGCTCTCGCCGAAGCGGTCAAGCGCTACGAGGCGCTGGAGGACAGTCTGGGGCGGTTGATCTCCTTTGCCCATCTCCTCTATGCCGGCGATACCACCGATCCCCGGCGCGCCAAGTTCTTCGGCGACGTGCAGGAGCGCATCACCGCTGCCTCGCTGCATGTGTTGTTCTTCACCCTCGAGCTCAACCGCATCGACGATGCTGCGCTGGAAGCGGCCATGCGCGATCCGGCGCTTGGGCATTACCGGCCGTGGGTCGAGGACGTGCGCAAGGAGAAGCCCTATCAGCTCGAGGACCGGGTCGAGCAGCTCTTTCACGAAAAAGCCGTCACCGGGTCCTCCGCCTGGCACCGGCAGTTCGACGAGAGCATCGCTTCATTGCGCTTCAAGATCGGCGGCAAGCAACTCGCGATCGAGCCAGCGCTCAATCTTCTGGTGGACGCCGACGGCAGGAAGCGCAAAAGCGCGGCGCAAGCGCTGGCGGCGACCTTTAAGGAAAATTTGCGGCCGTTCACGCTCATCACCAACACGCTCGCCAAGGACAAGGAAATTTCCGACCGCTGGCGCGGCTTCAAGGACGTCGCCGACGCGCGCCATCTCTCCAATCACGTGGAGCCCGAAGTGGTCGAGGCGCTGGTCGAAGCCGTGCGCGCCGCCTATCCCAAGCTGTCGCATCGCTACTATGCCTTGAAGGCGAAATGGTTCGGCAAGAAGAAGTTGCCTCATTGGGACCGCAACGCGCCGCTGCCCAAGGTCGCCCAGCGCACGATCCCGTGGTCGGACGCGCGCGCCACCGTGCTCACCGCCTATGGCGCCTTCTCGCCCAGGATGGCGGAGGTCGCCGACCGCTTCTTCGAGAAGAACTGGATCGACGCAGCCGTCCGCCCCGGCAAGCAGCCCGGCGCCTTTTCGCATCCGACCGTGCCGTCGGTGCACCCTTACGTGCTGCTCAACTATATGGGCAAGCCGCGCGACGTGATGACGCTCGCGCACGAGCTCGGCCACGGCGTGCACCAAGTGCTGGCGGCGCCCAACGGCCCGCTGATGGCGCCGACGCCGTTGACGCTCGCGGAAACCGCCTCGGTGTTCGGCGAGATGCTCACCTTCCGCAAGCTGCTGGCCAACACCACCGACAAGAAGCAGCGCAAATCCATGCTCGCCGCCAAGGTCGAGGACATGATCAACACGGTGGTGCGGCAGATCGCGTTCTATAGCTTCGAGCGCAAGGTGCATCTGGAACGCCGCAACGGCGAATTGACCTCCGACAAGCTCTGCGAGCTATGGATGTCGGTGCAAGCCGAGAGCTTAGGCTCCGCGATCGAATTGAAGCCGGGCTACGAGACCTTCTGGGCCTATATCCCGCACTTCGTGCATTCGCCGTTTTACGTCTACGCCTATGCCTTCGGGGATTGCCTGGTGAACTCGCTTTATGCGGTCTACGAGCAGTCGGCGAGCGGCTTTGCCGAGCGCTATCTAGAGATGCTGTCGGCCGGCGGCACCAAGCATCATTCCGAACTCTTGGCGCCGTTCGGCTTGGATGCCCGCGACCCCAAATTCTGGGACGGGGGCTTGAGCGTGATCGCCAAGCTGATCGAGGAGTTGGAGGCGTTGGGCTAGGCCGCGTCCAGGCCTTATTTTACACCCCGGCCGGCATTAGATGGTGCCGGTGAGTTCATTCATGCCCCCGGACGACCGCGAAAAAAACCGCTTCTCCGCCCGCGCCCGCCGCTATGCCAAAGTCGGCACCAGCATCGGCGGCGTGGCCGCGCGCATGGCGGGTGAACGCGTTCTTGGTCGGCCGGCGAACCGCGCAGGCAATGCCATTGCGCTGACCGCCGCGCTCGGCGGGCTCAAAGGTCCGATCATGAAGGTGGCGCAGCTGCTCGCCACCATTCCCGACGCGCTGCCGCCGGAATACGCCAACGAGCTGATCAAGTTGCAGAGCCAGGCGCCGCCCATGGGCTGGGCCTTTGTCAAGCGCCGCATGCAGGCGGAGCTGGGCGCCGGCTGGGAGAAAAAATTCGAGAGCTTCGAGCACCACCCGGCGGCGGCCGCTTCCCTCGGCCAGGTGCACAAAGCGGCCGCGCTCGACGGCTCGGCCTTGGCTTGCAAGCTGCAATATCCCGACATGCAGTCGGCGGTCGAAGCCGACTTGAGTCAGCTGCAAATACTGTTCGCGATCCGCAAGCGGTTCGATCCGGCGCTCGACACCACTGAGATCGCGGTCGAGATCGCTGCCCGCCTGCGCGAGGAGCTCGACTACATCCGCGAGGCCAAGCACGTCAATCTCTACAGCGCCATGCTGGCGGGCGAGCACGCCATCCGCGTTCCGAAAGTGTGGCCGGAATTGTCCACCGGCCGCCTGCTCACGCTCGATTGGATGGAAGGCAGCAAGCTGCTCGCGCACAAGCACGACGCGCTGACGGTGCGCAACCGGCTTGGCCGCGCCATGTTCACCGCCTGGTGGCTGCCGTTTTCCCGCTTCGGCGTCATCCACGGCGACCCGCATCTCGGCAACTACACTGTTTTCAATGAGGGTGACGGAGACAGTCCACGCAAGACGACTGGGGGCAAGCCGGCCGGGATCAACCTGCTCGACTACGGCTGCATCCGCATCTTCCCGCCGAGCTTCGTCGGCGGCGTGGTCGATCTCTATCACGGCCTCTTGCGCGGCGACGACGATCTGGTCGTGCACGCCTATGAGACCTGGGGCTTCAAGCGGCTGTCGCGCGAATTGATCGACATCCTCAACATCTGGGCGCGTTTCATCTACGGCCCGCTGCTCGACGACCGCGTGCGCACCATCGCCGACGGGGTCAAGCCCGGCGACTACGGCCGCAAGGAAGCCTTCCGTGTGCACCAGGCGCTTAAGGTCAAGGGCCCGGTCACCGTGCCGCGCGAATTCGTGTTCATGGACCGCGCGGCGATCGGCTTGGGTGCGGTGTTCCTGCATCTGGCCGCGGAGCTGAATTTCTACAAGTTGTTCAACGAGGCGATCGAGAATTTCTCGGTTGGCGCGGTCGCCGCGCGCCAAAGCGCCGCTCTGGCAAAGGCCGGGCTCGAGCCATCCGCTGCCGCATAGCGCACATGTTTGTGCGCAGTCCGTCAATTTGATCTAAATCATAGTTGGCCCTGCATTGAGGGCTTACTGGGACGGCAAATCAGCGATGCGGCCGTTGCCCTGCACGGCCAAGTGCGCTAACTCGTGCCCGGTTCCTGCCTATTTTGAGACCTCCCGGAGACCCTCCCCATGGCCGAACACGGCACCGTCGAGTATGCCACCGCCGCCGGCAACGATTACCCGGCGCACGAGCAAGGTTACGAGCGCTTCGTCCATTTCACCCTCGTCGGCATCCTCTATGTGGTCACGGTCCTGTTCGGCCTGGCAACCGGCGGCGTCATGGGCCACTGGCTTCTGGCGGCGGCGATCTTCGTCATCGGCCTGGCGGGTGCGGTCCCGGGTCTGCTGGGCGGCGGCACAAGGGCGACCTTCGTGGCCTTCGTGCTGTGCTTCCTGATCTTCGCCTACGCCGGCCTGTCGCACTGAGGCAATCACCCGGAAAGCTAAAGAGGCGCGAATGCGAATTGCCGTAGCGCGAGAGTCGGACGCCAACGAGCCGCGCGTCGCCGCCACCCCCGAAACCGTCAAGAAGTTCAAATCGTTCGGCGCCGACGTCGCGGTCGCGCGCGGTGCCGGCATCGCCTCCGGCATTCCCGACGCCGAATTCGAGGCAGCCGGCGCCACCATCGGCGAGAACGTCACCAAGGACGCCGACGTGGTGCTGAAAGTGCGCCGCCCGGCCCCCAATGAATTGGGCGAGTACAAAAAAGGCGCGCTGATCATCGCCATCATGGATCCTTACGGCAACGAAGCCGCGCTCAAGCAAATGGCCGACGCCGGACTTGTCGCCTTCGCCATGGAGCTGATGCCGCGCATCACACGCGCGCAGTCGATGGACGTGCTCTCCAGCCAGGCCAATCTCGCCGGCTACCGCGCCGTGATCGACGCGGCGGAACAATATGGTCGCGCGCTGCCGATGATGATGACCGCGGCCGGCACCGTTCCGGCGGCCAAGGCGTTCATCATGGGGGTCGGCGTCGCCGGCCTGCAGGCGATTGCCACCGCGCGCCGGCTCGGCGCCGCCGTCACCGCCACCGATGTGCGGCCCGCCACCAAAGAGCAGGTCGAAAGCCTCGGCGCCAAGTTCCTCGCGGTCGAGGACGAGGAATTCAAGAACGCGCAGACCGCCGGCGGCTACGCCAAGGAAATGTCGAAAGAGTATCAGGCCAAGCAGGCCGCGCTGGTGGCCGAGCACATCAAGAAACAGGACATCGTCATTACCACCGCGCTGATCCCGGGTCGCCCGGCGCCGCGTCTGATCACCAAGGAGATGGTGGAGTCGATGCGCCCCGGTTCGGTGATCGTCGATCTCGCGGTCGAGCGCGGCGGCAATGTCGAAGGCGCGCGGCCCGGCGAGGTGGCGCAGGTCGGTCCCGCCAAGATCGTCGGCTATCTCAACGTGCCGGGGCGGCTGGCGGCGTCGGCTAGCGCGCTCTACGCCAAGAACCTGCTGACCTTCCTCGACACGATGATCGACAAGCAAGAGAAGAAGCTCGCCGTCAACTGGGACGACGAGATCGTCAAAGGCACCTTGCTCACCCGTGACGGTGCGGTGGTGCATCCGAATTTCCAGCCGAAGACGGCGGCCTAGCGCATGATCCCGAAAAGTGGGAACCGGTTTTCGGATAAGATCATGCGCAAACAAAATGTAAGGCGAGCACGGTGATACAATTTCAACGGACGACGGTTTAAGGAGAACCGACATGGAGCATATCGCAACCGCGGTCGATCCTTTCGTGTTCCGTTTTTCGATCTTCGTGCTGGCGGTGTTCGTTGGCTATTACGTGGTCTGGTCGGTGACGCCGGCGCTGCACACGCCATTGATGTCGGAAACCAACGCGATTTCATCGGTGATCGTGGTCGGCGCGCTGCTGGCGGTCGGCGTGGCGCTGGTGGCCGACGACAACGGCCCCTTGTGGGCACGTGCGCTCGGCTTCTTCGCGCTGATGTTCGCCTCGGTCAACATCTTCGGCGGCTTCCTGGTCACCCAGCGCATGCTCGGCATGTATCAGAAAAAGAAGAAATGAGCGCCGCATGAGCCCAAATCTGGTCGCGCTTCTCTATCTCGTTGCCGGCGTCCTGTTCATCCTGGCGCTGCGCGGTCTGTCGAGTCCGGAATCGAGCCGGCGCGGCAACCAATTCGGCATGATCGGCATGGCGATCGCGGTCGCCACCACGCTCGGCGCGCATCCGCCGGCGAGCCCAATCTCCTGGGCGCTTGTTGTCGGCGGCATCGCCATCGGCGGCGGTGTCGGCGCGGTGATCGCGCGGCGCGTGCCGATGACGGCCATGCCGGAACTGGTCGCCGCCTTCCACTCGCTGGTCGGCATGGCGGCGGTGCTGGTGGCGGCCGGCGCCTTCTACGCACCGGCGGCCTTCGATATCGGCAGCGAAGGCCACATCCACCAACAGAGCCTGATCGAAATGTCGCTCGGCGCTGCCATCGGCGCCGTCACTTTCACCGGCTCGGTCATCGCCTTCCTGAAGCTGTCAGGCCGCATGAGCGGCAAGCCGATCACGCTGCCCGGACGGCACGTCGTCAATATCGCGCTTGCTCTGGCGCTGATCGCCTTCATTGTTCTGTTCTATCTCAACCAGGCCGATTACCAGTTCTGGGCCATCGCCGGGATCTCGCTGCTGCTCGGCGTGCTGATCATTATCCCGATCGGCGGCGCCGACATGCCGGTGGTGATCTCGATGCTCAATTCCTATTCGGGATGGGCGGCCGCCGGCATCGGCTTCACGCTGGGCAATTCGGCGCTGATCATCACCGGCGCGCTGGTCGGCTCCTCGGGCGCGATCCTGTCCTACATCATGTGCAAGGGCATGAACCGCAACTTCTTCGCGGTCATCCTCGGCGGTTTCGGCGGCGAGGTGGCGGGCCCGGCCGGCGGCGCCGAGCAGCGGCCGGTCAAGCTCGGCTCGGCCGATGACGCGGCTTTTATCCTGAAGAACTCGTCCAAGGTCATCATCGTGCCGGGCTACGGCATGGCGGTGGCGCAGGCCCAGCATGCGCTGCGCGAAATGGCCGACTCCCTGAAGCGGGAAGGCGTCGAGGTCAAATACGCCATCCACCCGGTCGCCGGCCGCATGCCCGGCCACATGAACGTGCTGCTGGCCGAGGCCAACGTGCCCTACGACGAGGTGTTCGAGC
>CAYLMY010000076.1:11635-13131 GCA_964384635.1 uncultured Undibacter sp. | reverse complement strand
ACGGTGAGGACGGTGGTGCCGTGCCAGGAGGGTAGTTCAGGGGACGCCATACGTTAACCTCTTGAAGGCGGTGATCTATGCACGCCTTGGCGCTATTGCAAACCGGCCCCGGGCGACTGTGGCGAATCCCGGCTACCCCTGATAAAAGGCGCGCGAATTAAGGGTACTTCCATGCGCAAAGGCTCGGTGAAGCGCAAGACGAAGGAGACCGACGTGGAGGTCGCGATCGACCTCGACGGCGCCGGCCGCTCGCAAGTCGAAACCGGCATCGGTTTCCTCGACCACATGCTCGATCTATTGGCGCGGCACTCGCGCATCGACATCTCGGTCAAGGCCAAGGGCGACCTGCATATCGATCACCATCACACCACCGAGGACGTCGGCATCGCGCTCGGCCAGGCGGTGCGCCAGGCGCTCGGCGACATGAAGGGCATCACGCGCTACGCCGATGTGCATGTGCCGATGGACGAGGCGCTGACGCGCGTGGCGCTCGACATTTCCGGGCGGCCGTTCCTGGTGTTCAGGTGCGAGTTCGTGCGCGACAAAGTCGGGTCGTTCGACACCGAGCTGGTGCAGGAATGGTTCCAGGCTTTCGCCACCAATTCCGGCATCACGCTGCATGTGGAGACGCTGTACGGCAGCAACGACCACCACATCGCCGAGTCCTGCTTCAAGGCGCTGGCGCGGGCATTGCGGGCAGCGGTGGCGATCGATCCGCGGGCCAAGGACGAGGTGCCGTCCACCAAAGGCTCGCTGGGCGGGTGAGGCGATGCCTATATGTGGTCATCGCCGGGCTTGACCCCGCAAGTCGGGTTTACCCGACTTGCGGCGGCTATTACGTGCGGAAGTCGGGCAAGCCCGACTTCCGGTGCGATCTCGATCAGGGACGCAGTGCCTTCCTAAGCGGGATGCCACCGCGACTCGGGCTTGCCCGAGTTGCGTATTAAAATTGTGCTGAAAGTCGGCTATAGCCAACTTTCAGTGCCAAGCCCGGGCATGACGAGTCAGAGTTTGAGGCGTAACGCAATGCCCACCTATACCGTGCACGCACCGCCGCCGCGAGCGAGTGCAACCGAAAGCGACCCCGAGCGCTTCCTGTTCGTGCGCGACGGATTTTATTTCTGGGCCTTCCTGCTGGCGCCGCTCTGGTTGCTGCTGCGCGGGCTGTGGCTGGTGCTGCTGACCTATGTCGTGATCACCGGCCTGCTCGGCGGCGCCTTCTATTGGATGGACGCGCCATGGCTGCTGAAATTTTTTGGCAGCCTGCTGGTGGCGCTGCTGATGGGCTTCGAAGCGGCGACGCTATGGCGCTGGACCTTGGCGCGGCGCCGCTGGCGCATGCTCGGCTTCGTGGTCGGCGACGACGCGGAAGCGGCCGAGCGGCGTTTCTTTGCGCAGTGGACGAAGCAAGCAGGCGCGGCGGCGCCGCCAGCAGCTGAGCCGCACTATGCGACCCCGATGCGGCGCGGGCCGCCGTCGGGCTCCGACGTGATCGG
>CAYLMY010000076.1:0-11535 GCA_964384635.1 uncultured Undibacter sp. | reverse complement strand
GGGCAATGAGCGTCGCCATCGTCGACTATGGCTCCGGCAATTTGCACTCGGCGGCCAAAGCGTTCGAACGCGCCGCGCGCGACCTCGATTCGACCATGGCGATCAAGGTCACCAGCGATCCGGCGCAGGTCGCCGCGGCGTCCCGCGTGGTGTTGCCGGGCGTCGGCGCCTTCGCCGATTGCCGGCGCGGGCTCGACACCATCTCCGGCATGGTCGAAGCCTTGAACGAAAATGTGCTGCAGCGCGGCCGGCCGTTCTTCGGCATCTGCGTCGGCATGCAATTGATGGCCGAGCGCGGACGCGAATATCAGGTGACGTCGGGCCTGGGCTGGATCGCCGGCGAGGTGGACCGCATCCAGCCTTCCGATGCCAGCCTGAAGATTCCGCACATGGGCTGGAACACGCTCAACATGCTGCAGCCGCATCCGCTGCTCACCGACATTGCGCTCGGGCCCGACGGTTTGCACGGCTATTTCGTGCACTCCTACGAACTGAAACCCGCGCAGCGTTCCGACCTGGTGGCGCAGGCCGATTACGGCGGCCCGCTAACGGCGATCGTCGGCCGCGACAACATGGTCGGCACGCAGTTTCACCCGGAGAAGAGCCAGCGGCTCGGCCTGGCGCTGATCGCGAATTTTTTGCGGTGGTCGCCGTGATACTCTCATTTGTCATTCCGGGGCGCCGCCGAAGGCGGCGAATCCGGAATTTAGAAACAAATGTTGTGCTTGCTGCTGGATTCCGGGTCCGGCGCTGCACGCCGTCCCGGAATGACAGGATAAGTTCATGATCCTCTTCCCCGCCATTGATCTAAAGGAAGGCCTCGCGGTCCGCCTGGAGCAGGGTGATCCGGCGCGCGCGACTGTCTTTCACCGCGACCCGGCGGCGCAGGCGACGGCCTTCGAGCAACAGGGCTTCGACTATCTGCACATCGTCGATCTCGACGGCGCCTTCGCCGGCCAACCGGTGAACGCTGATGCCGTCGACCGCATCCTGGAGAGCGTGAGCATTCCCGTGCAGCTCGGCGGCGGCATCCGCAACACCGCGACGGTGGAGGCCTGGCTGGAGAAGGGCGTCACCCGCGTCATCATCGGCACCGCGGCGGTACGCGATCCGCCCTTCGTCAAACAGGCGGCGCGCGACTATCCGGGCCAGGTGGCGGTCGGGCTCGACGCGCGCGACGGCAAGGTAGCGGTGGAAGGCTGGGCGGAAACCTCGGAATTGTCGGCGCTGGAGATCGCGCGGCGCTTCGAGGACGTCGGCGTCGCGGCGATCGTCTACACCGACGTGATGCGCGACGGCATGCTGAAGGGATTGAATCTCGACGCGACGATCGCGCTGGCGGAGGCGATTTCCATTCCGGTGATCGCGTCGGGGGGGCTCGCTTCGATCGACGACATCAAGGCGTTGCTGGCGCCGCGCGCGCGCAAACTGGAAGGCGCCATCGCCGGCCGCGCGCTTTATGACGGGCGGCTGGATGCAGGCGAAGCCTTGAAGCTGATCCGCGACGCCAAGACGGCGGCCTGAGCCATGTTCAAGGTCCGCGTCATTCCCTGCCTCGACGTCAAAGACGGCCGCGTGGTCAAGGGCGTCAATTTCGTCAATCTGCGCGACGCCGGCGATCCGGTGGAAGCCGCGATCGCTTATGACGCGGCCGGCGCCGACGAGCTCACTTTCCTCGACATCACGGCCAGCTACGAAAACCGCGATACCATCTACGACGTGGTCACCCGCACGGCGGAAGCCTGCTTCATGCCGCTCACCGTCGGCGGCGGCGTGCGCACGATCGAAGACATCCGCAAGCTGCTGAACTGCGGCGCCGACAAGGTCTCGATCAACACCGCGGCGGTGGCGCGGCGCGCCTTCGTGAAGGAGGCGGCGGAGAAGTTCGGCGACCAGTGCATCGTGGTTGCGATCGACGCCAAGAAAGTGTCAAAACCGAGCGAGCCGGACTGCTGGGAAATCTTCACCCATGGCGGCCGCAATCCGACCGGGCTTGATGCGGTGGCGTATGCCAAGGAAGTTGTGGCGCTCGGCGCCGGAGAGATTTTGCTGACTTCCATGGACCGCGACGGCACGCGGGCCGGCTTCGACATTCCGCTCACCCGCGCGGTGGCCGACGCCACCACAGTACCGGTGATCGCCTCCGGCGGGGTCGGCACCTTGCAACACATGGTCGAGGGCATCCGCGACGGCCACGCCACCGCGGTGCTGGCGGCCTCGATCTTCCACTTCGGCCAGCACTCGGTGCGCGAGGCCAAGCTTTACATGGCCAAAGCGGGCCTGCCGATGCGGCTCGATCCCTAGGGCCAAGGGTGCTATTGAGCCGCGCTAAGGGAATCGCCAAAGGGCGCGCGATGAGCAAATTCACCCTGGCCGACCTGGAAAAGCGGGTGCACGAACGCGCCAAGGCAAGCGCGTCCGAATCCTACACCCGCAGCCTACTGGACAAGGGCGTCGCCCAATGCGCCAAGAAGCTGGGCGAGGAGGCTATCGAAACCGTGCTGGCAGCCTTGCAAGACGACAAGAGCAAGCTGATCGCGGAAGCCGCCGACCTGCTCTATCATCTGATGGTGGTGCTGGAGGCGCGCGGGGTGACGCTTGAGCAGGTGGAAGCCGCGCTTGAGAAGCGCACGGCGCAGAGCGGACACGAGGAAAAAGCCTCGCGTCCGCGCGGGCAATCATGATGGAACAGCGCACCGACGAAACGCTTTCGCCCTACCACACGTTCACGCGCGAGCAATGGGCGGCGTTGCGCGAAGACGCGCCGATGACGTTGACCCATGACGAGGTCGCGCGCCTGCGCTCGTTGCACGACCGGCTCGACATGGAGGAGGTGGAGAAAATCTACCTTCCGCTGTCGCGCCTGCTGTCGATGTATGTGGCGGCGACGCAGCGGCTGTTCTACGCTCAGCAACGGTTTCTCGCCACTGAAGACGTCAAGATGCCCTACGTCATCGGCGTCGCGGGGTCAGTAGCGGTCGGCAAGTCGACCACCGCGCGCGTGCTGGAAGCCTTGCTGGCGCGCTGGCCGAACGTGCCCAAGGTCGACCTCATCACCACGGATGGCTTTCTTTATCCCAACGCCGTGCTCGAGCGCGAAGGTCTGATGGAGAAGAAAGGGTTTCCGGAAAGCTACGATCTGCCGTCGCTGCTGCGCTTCTTGACCGACGTGAAAGCGGGGCGGCGGCCGGCGCGGGCGCCGATTTATTCGCATCTGATCTACGATGTGATGCCGAACCAGTGGATCGAGATCGACCGGCCGGATATCCTCATCGTTGAGGGCTTGAACGTTTTACAGACCGGACGGCTGCCGAAAGACGGCAAGGCGATTCCCTTCGTGTCGGACTTCTTCGATTTCTCGGTCTATCTCGATGCCAGCGAGGAGGTGCTCAAGTCGTGGTACGTTGACCGTTTCCTGACCCTGCGCAGCACCGCCTTCCGCGATCCGAAATCCTATTTCCACCGCTATTCGAACCTGTCGGACGAGGAAGCGGTCGAGACCGCGTCGTCGATCTGGGAACGCATCAACCTGGTCAACCTGCACGAAAATATTTTGCCGACGCGCCAGCGCGCCCACCTGATCCTGAAGAAGGTCGAGAGCCATCAGGTCGAGGAAGTGTCGCTGCGGCGGCTTTAAGCCAGAACCTTTCCACCATTCATTCCCGCGAAAGCGGGAATCCAGACAATAAGAACTGGGTCCCCGCTTGCGCGGGGACGAACGGAATTGTCACGCCGCCCGCCGGCTCAAATCGAAGTGCTCGAGATAGCGCTGCTTGATCGCCGTCACCGGCAGCACGATCAGCACGTCGGTGGTGCCGAATTCACGGTCGACTACCGCGCCGTCGCCGATTGATGCGCCGAGCCGCAGATAGCCCTTGATCAACGGCGGCAGCATGCGCAGCGCTTCCTTCGGGTCGATCGCCTCTTTCGACATGCGGTTCATCTCGACGTAGCGCTCGGTGAGCGCCCGCGCCCGCCATGCCTCCGGCGCGCGGGCGTAGTGATGCAGGAACGACAGCGGCAGCGCCAGCCGCTTGGGGTCGGTGCCGTCGAGGCTGGCGCAGCCGATCATCACGTCGAGCCCGTTCTGCAGCACATAGGCCCAGATGCCGAGCCACAGCAGTTCGACCGTGCGCTTGTTGCGGTAAGGCGCGAGCACGCAGGAGCGGCCGAGCTCGAGGAATTGCAGGCGACTGTGGCGCGCGATCAGCGCGCCGATGTCGAATTCGCCCGCCGTGTAGAAGCCGCCGTATTCTTCCGCCAGCGGCTGGCGCAGCAGCCGGTAGGTGCCGACCACCGTCGGCTTGTTGAGCGGATGGTTGGCGCGGGCGGCGTGATCGAGCACAAGCAGGTGATCGCAGATCGCGTCATAGCCGTCGACATCGCGGCGCGCGAACAGCCGCGTCGGATTAGGGATGGCCGAGCCCTCCTGGTAGAAAACCCGGTAGCGCAATTTCTGCGCCTGGCGCACTTCGGCGGCGGTCTGCGCCAGCCGCACCTCGAGCGAGCCCATGCGGCCGAGGCTTTGCGACGGCCGGTGCGTGCGCGCGGCCCAGGCCTGCAAGCCGCCATAGGCTTGCAGCGCCGAGATCAGGCCGGGGACGCCGGGTCCCGGCGGCAGCGGGCGAAAGCGCTCGAACAGTCCACGGGGCGGAATCAGGATGTTGGGGTTTGCCATGGAGGATCCCGGTCCTTTTGGCGCGAAAAACCTTGCGATTGGCCGCAGTTAAAGGTCTGCGAATCACAAAGCGAACGTCGCTCCCCCCTACAGCATGGGGCCAATACCGAATTATGACAATGTGGGGAAACGCCGCTCAGGCCGCAAGCGTGGCCGAGCCGGCGCCCGGCGCCGCCTCGATCGCCTGCCGCAGCCGTTCGGGATCGAGCGGCTTGACCAGCAGGCCGTTCAAGCCGGCGGCAAGGGCTGCCTCGCGGTCTTCCGCATAGGCATTGGCGGTGAGCGCCAGCATGCGCGTCGGCTCGGCGTTCGTTTCGGCTTCGGCGGCGCGGATGCGGCGCGCGGCTTCCAATCCGTCCATCACCGGCATCTGCACGTCCATCAGCACCAGATCGTAAGGCGAGCCGGCCGCGCGGGCGGCCAGCCAAGATTCCACTGCGGCTTCGCCGGTGCCGGCAATGGTCGGGCGATGGCCGAGGCGGGTGAGCAGCGCGCGCGCGAGCAGCGCGTTGATGTCGTTATCCTCGGCCACCAGAATCGACAGACCCTTGCCGCTTGCGGGCGAAACCGTCTCGCCGCTCTCGGCAGCAACTTCGGCGGCTGCGTGCTCGAAGGCGTCGTCGTCGGCGAGGCGCGCGGCGAGTGAAGCCGCGCGCACCGGCTTGACCAGATAGCCGGTGAAGCCGGCGGCTTTCAGCGCCGGCAGCTCGTGCCGTTCGGTCGGCCGGATCAGGACGATGCGGCGCGTCGATTTTAGCTTATCGAGTGCGCCCTGCGCGATCATCGCCGAGGCCAGCGGGTAATCGACCAGCAGCGTATCCCAATGCCGTTCCGGCAATAGAGCAAGGGCGATCTTTTCGTCGGTCGCGGCGCAGGTGCGCGCGCCCCAGCGTCCGAGCCGGCGCGCCAGCAGGGACGCTTCGATCTCGGCGGCGGCCACGATCATCACGGACGTGGCGCGCAGATCGGGCGCGGCGAATTCGTTTCTGTTCTCGTCGGCGAGCGCCGGCGGCAATGGCACGGTGAAACTGAAGGTGGAGCCGACGCCGGGTACGCTCTCGACGTCGATATGTCCGTCCATGCGCTCGACGATGCGCTTGGAGATGGCGAGGCCTAAGCCAGTGCCGCCGAACTTGCGGGTGGAGGAGCCGTCGGCCTGCTCGAAGTCGCGGAAGATGCGCGCCTGGTCCTCACCCTTGAGGCCGATGCCGGTATCGCGCACCTGGAAGCGCACGGCGCCCGTCGCCTCATCCGGCTCGACGATGACGGCAACGCCGCCGTTTTCCGTGAACTTGATGGCGTTACCGGCGAGATTGAGCAGCACCTGGCGCAAGCGTGCGGCGTCGCCCACGAGCTGCGCGGGCAGCCGCTCGTCGATAAAACTGGCGATCTCGATGCCCTTGGCCTGCGCGCGCGGCGCCAGCAGCTCGACCGCTTCCTCGACCATCGGCTGGAGCGCAAACGGACGCGCTTCCAGATCGAGCCGGCCGGCCTCGATCTTGGAAAAATCGAGAATCTCCTCGATCAGCGACAGCAACGTTTCGCCGGAGGTCTTGGCTGCCTTGGCGTAAGTGCGCTGCTCGGGGGTGAGCGGCGTGTCGAGCAAGAGATCGGCCATGCCGAGCATGCCGTTGAGCGGCGTGCGGATCTCGTGGCTGACCATGGCGAGGAAGCGCGATTTCGCGCGGCTGGCGGCTTCGGCCTGGTCACGCGCGGTGCCAAGCGCGTGCTCGGCCTCGACCCGGTCGCTGACGTCGCGGCCGACGCCCTGCACTTCACTGCCGGTTTCGCTGCGCACCGCGACTTCGCGCCAGGCGATCCAGCGCGCGCTGTCGCCGGAAGCGATCTTCTGGTCGTGCACGCGGGTGCCGTCGGCGAGCACCTGGACTTCGCCCTGCTCGAGCACGCGCAGCTCGACTTTTTTGCCGATGAGCGCGTCGCGCGGCTGGCCGGCGAGCGCGCAGAAAGAGTCATTGGCGTAAGTGACGCAGGCATTGGCATCGCGCCGCACGATCAGGTCGCCCTGCGCCTCCAGCAGGCTGCGCGCGCGCTCTTCCGCCTCGCGCAGCTCCCAATTGCCGTCGGATAATTTTTCGACGCGCCCTTCGAGCGCGCGGATATTCTTTGCCGCTGCGCGCCGGCGCACCAGCAGGTAGGCGATTGTCGTGCAGGCGGCGGCCAGCAGCGCGCCGGTCCCGGTGGCGTAGGCGTAAGGGTCGTAATTCGCCGCTTGCACGCGGATGCCGGCGAAAAAGCCGACCGCGCCCGAGAACAACGCCAGCGTCGTCATGGCGGCGCGGCCGAATAGCACCAGCGCCGCCTTGTTGCGCGATCTGGTCCGCGCGGCGTGCACGAGCGAGGATGATGACTTGGGTCGCATGGTCGGCGGCTATTTGGCGCCGCGAATATTGCAATTTCATTCCCCGCGGCGTCCGCTTGCCGCGCGCTCGCGCGAATGTGGTGAAGGAAGGGTTAAACCGGCGGTAACGGGGTCGGGTACGGGCACACCTCACGCCGCGCGCCGACAAATGCATGGCGTCGGCGGCATCGCGCAGCAGCGTCATGCCGGCGGGATCGGCGCGCGCTTAGTATCAGCGCTGCGCGATCCCGACTGAGCGCCGGGGATGTTTTTATTTGACCGACGAGGCGCGAGTTGGGCAAACTGACGATGTTGTTGGATCCTAAGGGGGGCTTCGTAATCGCAAGCGCCATGAAATTGGCGTTCCACCCCGTCCGCACAAATCAGGCGTTCTTCTCACGGAAAGAAAAAAGAAAAATGACCGCTCGGCACCTGTGCATGTGTTTTCTGTCCATTCTCGCGCTAGCGACTTGGTCAGCGGAAGCGGGAGCGCGGACACGCCAAGAGCGGATTCAGCAAAATGCCTGGAGAGATTTGCCGGGAGAAAAAGTTTATTTGGACAGCCGCTCGCCGCTGTCAGTTACGGAATTGGTGGCCAGAAAAGGTGAGCCGACGAAGGTCGAAGCTTATTTATGGATGCCAGACGAGGCAAAGGGTCCTGTTCCGGTTGTCGTGATATTCAACTGCGGTAACACAATGGTGTATAACAAAGAGGGTTACTGGAGCGGAAAATTCCATCGCCAGGGTTATGCGGTGCTGATTGTCAACAGTCTCGAAGCACGCGCGCCTGGAAATAAACTTATCGGCCAAGTCTTCCGTTACCGTTATGCGACCATGGTGGACGTCTTTGTGGCGTTGAATTTTCTGGCAGCCGATTCACGCATCGATGCAAAACGCATTGCTATCATGGGTTGGTCTAATGGCGGTATGTCGGTCCTTGGCGCAGCGATCGAGGGGTTGCGCACCAGGTATGTCGGCCCCGAGTTGCACTATGCCGCCATCGTAGCGATCAGCCCCTATTGCGGCATCGCCACGCTGGGCCAGCGTTTTTCGGCAACGCCGATTCTGTCGCTGCATGGAGAGCGGGACGATTTTATGCCTTTGAAACCCTGCCAATTCTATCGGCAGGAAGCAGTTTCCCGTGGCGCCAATTTCGAAATGGTCGTCTACCCGGGTGTCGTTCATAACTGGGAGTTGACCTACCGCGTGCACCGCGATCGTACGCAGAGTACGATGGGCGATTGCTACACGGTGACAGATCTCGCGCAACGCGCCCTGCGCCTTGGGGATGGCACGACAGTTGCGCTCGGGACACCTAACATTGGCGGCATCTTGAAAAAGTATGCCAGCAGCTGCAGGAAAACCGGTATCACCGAGGGGAATGACAAGCACAGTCGGGCGGACACCTACGCACGCATCAGCGCGTTTATCCAGAAGAGCTTCACTAGCGCGCGCTGAGCTTGAAACCCGACAATTTTGTTTGAGTAATAGCGGGTTGCTAGAGAACTCGGCGCTGGGGACGGTCTGACCCAGCACGCGCGCTGCCATGCAGTATAGGGACGGCTAAACGCCTGGCAACGGGCCTATCGTTTGCTAGACGAGCCAGCGCTCACGCCTTGATCACGCCGCGCGACGCACCTCGTCGGCGAGCGCGCGGTAGGACAGTGCCTCGGCCAGATGCACGCGGCCAACGCGTTCGGCGCCGTCGAGATCGGCGAGCGTGCGCGCAACGCGCAGCACGCGGTGATAGCCGCGCGCCGACAAATGCATGGCGTCGGCGGCGTCGCGCAGCAGCGTCATGCCGGCGGGATCGGCGCGCGCCACCTGTTCCAGCAGCGGGCCTGCGGCCTGCGCATTGGTGTGCACATGCGCGTGTCCGAGCGCGGCATAACGCGCGGCTTGCGTGTCGCGGGCGCGCGCCACGCGCGCGGCAACCTCGCCGCTGCCTTCCGACGGCGGCGGCAGGATCAGGTCGGCGGCGGTGACCGGCGGCACCTCGATATGCAAATCAATGCGGTCGAGCAGCGGGCCGGACAGCCGCGTCTGGTATTCGGCGGCGCAGCGCGCATTGGGCCCGCGCTTGCAGGCAAAGCCGGGATCGCTAGCTCTGCCGCAACGGCAGGGATTCATGGCGGCCACTAGCATGAAGCGCGCCGGATAGGTGATGCGGTGGTTGGCGCGCGCGATGGCGACTTCGCCGGTCTCCAGCGGCTGGCGCAACGAATCGAGCACCTGCGGGGCGAACTCCGGCAGCTCGTCGAGGAACAACACGCCGTTGTGCGCCAGCGAAATTTCGCCCGGCCGCGCGCGCAAGCCGCCGCCGACCAGCGCCGGCATGGAAGCCGAATGATGGGGCGAGCGGAACGGCCGCTTGTTGGTGAGCGCGCCGCCTTCAATCTCGCCGGCGACGGAAGCGATCATCGACACTTCCAGCAGTTCCGGCATTAGGTAGCAACTGCACCAACTGACTTCCCCGGCCTAATGCCGATATTGGGGAAAGTTGGAAGGTAGGCTGCCAATGCCTCGACTAATCGAGGCGAGAAGATGGAGACTCCACAATTCAGGCGCGCAAGGGCATTCTTACCGAATGAGGGTAAGGAAGGTCGTAAGAATTGTATTTACGCTCCTAAGCGCACCGCTTTTGGTGGTGCTTTATCTGAATATCGAAACTTACGCTCAATCGAAGGGCTGGGATGTCATCCTCCGCGACAGTTTGGCGGGTCGGATGCCTAATCTTCTCGCCTTCGCCTTACAGCCTTGGCTCGCTCTCATGGGATTCGGCGTGATTTCGTTTACGCTGGGCCTTTGGGTCGATGCGGTTCTTAGAAGGTTTGATTCGAAGCGTCCCACCAAAGCTCAAAAAATGTCTCAACTAGGCATTAGGTGCATAAATGCTAGCAGGCACGCAAAGCGAATTGCTGGTAATACATGGCTTTATGGCCGCGATACTCCAGACCTAATTTCTGAATACAGTGCGATAGCAATTGATCTAAATAAATTAGGTATTCCTTTCATCAGAGTCGATAATGAAGCGAACCTTGAGCAAAACCTATATAACCTTCAACATTATTTGGTCGCGATAGGAACACTACTAGGAAACGGACACCTAGAGGCCGCTAAGCTTCAAGCGCAACACTTTGCTGAACAAACTAATCAATCTGAATAGTCTTCGCACCGATAGCCTTAAGGCACTGCACGAAAAAGACCGCCGTAAACCCTCCCCGGCTGATCTTATTGGCGATGTTCCGTTCTGTCTCCGGCACCCCCATTTCGGTCAGTTTCTCAGCCAATTCCCGATAGCCAATACCCCGCCGCTTGAGTTCGGCCTTCAATATCCCCTTAACTCGTTGTTCCCATTCAGGATTTTTAGCCATGTGATAGTCCCGTATCAGGTGACGAAAATCATCATATCCGATGTTTTTGTCATTGACAACGGGATATTTCTTCATTACATTCGATGACATAAACATCGGATGTGATGACAAATGGCCCAGCACTTTCTCCTTTCCGCCCAAGCCCGGACCCTCAGCCTCAAGGCGATCTACGCCGCTGGCGAGGACAAGGCTTACGCCACCTTCCGCAAGCTCCGCTGGCCCGATACTGACGGCGAGCCGGTATGCCCGCACTGTGGCGGCCTAGACGCTTACGAGATCACCACGCGTCGCCGCTTCAAGTGTGCGGCCTGCGGCAAGCAATTCAGCGTCACGAGCGGGACCATTCTTGCTTCGCGCAAGATGACCTTTGTCGATTTGCTGGCGGCGATCTGCATCGTGACCAACGGCGCGAAGGGGGTCTCGGCACTTCAATTGAGCCGCGATCTTGGCTGCAATTTCAAAACCGCTTGGGTTTTCTCGCACAAGCTCCGCGAGGCGATGGCCGCAGAAACCAAATCGCACAATCTGTATGGCAATATCGAAATTGACGGCTGCTATTTCGGCGGTCATGTGCGGCCTGAGAACCGCAAGGAAGACCGGAAAGACCGCCGCTTAGCCGAACATCAGACCGGCAAGCGCCGCGTTGTGGTCGCCATGCGCCAGCACAAAGGCCGCACTCTGACGGGCGTTTTTAAGTCGGAAGACGACTCGGTCGGCATGATCCAAGAACGCGTGCGCGCCGGTTCGCTCATTCTTGCCGATGAGGCTGCTAGCTGGGACGTGCTGCACGGCTGGTACACCGCGAAGCGCATTAATCACTCGCTGGCATTCTCTGACGATGGCGCTTGCACCAATCAAGCCGAGTCATTTTTCAGCCGGTTGCGTCGCATGGTCGGCGGACAGCACCACAAAGTGTCCGGCCAATATCTGCATCAGTACGCGGCCCATGCGGCTTGGCTAGAGGATCATCGGCGGGAAGACAACGGCGCACTTGCGCATCGAGCGCTTGGCCTATCGCTCAACCATCCTGTGTCTCGCCAGTGGAAGGGCTATTGGCAGCGGCCAACGAACTGTCCGTCGTCAGATAAATTGAGACAGATGGCGGCGTGATTCACAGGAGGGCC
>CAYLMY010000075.1:9996-13134 GCA_964384635.1 uncultured Undibacter sp. | reverse complement strand
CGCTCATCGCCATGCTGATCGCGGTGCCGATCGGCCTGTTCATCGCGCTGTTTCTCACCGAACTTTGCCCGATGTGGCTGCGCCGCCCGATCGGCATTGCCATCGAGCTCTTGGCCGGAATTCCCAGCATCATCTACGGCATTTGGGGCCTGTTCGTGTTCGCCCCGTTCCTGCAGCAATACGTGCAGCCGTTCATCATCGAGGTGTTCGGCCCCATACCGGTGCTCTCGACCCTGTTCGCCGGGCCGCCCTATGGCATCGGCATCCTGACCGCGGGCCTGATCCTCGCCATCATGGTGCTGCCCTTCATCACCTCGATCTCGCGCGACGTGTTCGACGCGGTGCCGCCGGTGCTCAAGGAGGCGGCCTACGGCGTCGGGTGTACCACCTGGGAAGTGGTGCGCTACGTTGTGCTGCCCTTCACGCGGGTCGGCGTCATCGGCGGCGTCATGTTGGGCCTGGGCCGCGCGCTCGGCGAAACCATGGCCGTCACCTTCGTGATCGGAAATGCGCACCGCATTTCCGGCTCGATTATGGCGCCCGGCACCACCATCTCCGCCACCATCGCCAACGAGTTCACCGAAGCCGACGGCGATCTCTATACCTCGTCGCTGATTGCGCTCGGCCTTATCCTGTTCGTCATCACCTTCATCGTGCTGGCCTTGGCGCGCTACATGCTGATGCGGCTTAACGCGCGGGTGGGGGCCTGACCATGGCGCTGCAGGACACCCGCCGCCGCCGCAACCAGCTCGCCATCGGACTGGCGATCGGCGCCACCGGCTTCGGGCTGACCTGGCTGGTGCTGATCCTGGCGGTGCTGCTGTGGAACGGCTTCAGCGGCCTCACTCTGGCAGTGTTCACCGAGATGACGCCGCCACCCGGCTCCGCCGGCGGTCTGCTCAATCCGATCATGGGCAGCCTGGTGATGACCTTCATTGCCGTGCTGATCGGGACGCCGCTCGGCATCCTCGCAGGCACCTACATGGCCGAGTACGGCCGCTACGACAAACTGACCTCCGTCGTGCGCTTCATCAACGACATCCTGCTGAGCGCGCCGTCGATCGTCATCGGCCTGTTCATCTACGAGGTCATGGTCGTGCAGATGGGCCATTTTTCCGGCTGGGCCGGCGCCGTCGCCCTGGCCGTGATCGTGGTGCCGGTAGTGGTGCGCACCACCGAGGATATGCTGACTTTGGTGCCGGATACGCTGCGCGAGGCCGCCGCCTCGATCGGCCTGCCGCGTTCGCTGATGATCCAGAAGGTTGCCTACCGCGCCGCCCGCGCCGGCATGGTCACCGGCGTGCTGCTGGCCGTCGCCCGTATTTCCGGCGAAACCGCGCCTTTGCTGTTCACAGCCCTCAACAACCAGTTCTGGAGCACGGACATGAACGCGCCGGTCGCCTCGCTGCCGGTGGTCATCTTCCAGTTTGCGCTCAGTCCCTATGACGACTGGCAGCAACTGGCCTGGACCGGCGCGCTGATCATCACACTGGCGGTGCTTGCGCTCAGCATCATCGCCCGTCTCCTCGCGGCACAGAGAAAATCGACATGAGCGTAGCAAGTTTCACCACGCCCACACCGACCGCCATCAGTTTGCCCGCCAGCGCCGAGGGGCTCACGGAGAAGGTCTCGGTCCGCGATCTGGATTTCTTCTACGGCGACAACCGCGCGTTGAAGAGCGTCAACGTGCCGCTGTACCTGAACAAGGTCACCGCCTTCATCGGCCCGTCCGGCTGCGGCAAATCCACGCTACTGCGCATTCTCAACCGCATGTACGACCTGTATCCGAACCAGCGCGCCGCCGGCCACGTGACGATGGATAGCACCGACATTCTTTCGCCGTCGCAGGATCTCAACCTGCTGCGCGCCAAGGTCGGCATGGTGTTCCAGAAGCCGACACCGTTTCCGATGACGATCTACGAGAATATCGCCTTCGGCATCCGGCTCTACGAACGGCTTTCGAAATCCGAGCTGGACGATCGCGTCAAGCACTGTCTGGAACGCGCCGCGCTGTGGGACGAGGTGAAAGACAAGATGAACGCCAACGGGCTATCGCTCTCCGGCGGCCAGCAGCAGCGCCTTTGCATCGCCCGCACCGTCGCGGTGCGCCCCGAGGTCATCCTGTTCGACGAGCCGTGCTCGGCGCTCGACCCGATCTCCACCGCCAAGATCGAGGAGCTGATCGACGAGCTCAAGGAGGACTACACGATCGCCATCGTCACCCATAACATGCAGCAGGCCGCGCGCGTGTCCGATTACACCGCCTTCATGTATCTCGGCGAATTGGTTGAGTTCGGCGAAACCACGACCATCTTTACCACGCCGAGCGATCGCCGCACCCAGGACTACATCACCGGCCGCTTCGGCTAGCGCACGATCCCGAAAGGTGGGAACCGGTTATGAACCGGGCCCGGCAAGGACAACGACAATGACCGACCACACGATCAAGGCATTCGACAGCGACTTGCAGGATCTCGGGCGCATGGTCGCCGAAATGGGCGGGCTGGCTGAGAAGCAGGTCGCCGACTCGGTCGATGCTTTGGCCAAACGCGATACCGCCCTGGCCCAGAGGGTCACCCTCGCCGACGACAATATCGACGCGCTGCAGCACGAGATCGAAGAAAAGGCGGTCAATACCATTGCCCGTCGCCAGCCGATGGCGGTCGATCTGCGCGAGGTCGTCGGCGCGCTGCGGCTCGCAAATGACCTGGAGCGCATCGGCGATCTCGCCAAAAACATCGCCAAGCGCGTCGTCGCGCTCAATGGCGAATTTCCACCGCCCAAGCTTATTCGCGGCGTTGAGCACATGACCGACCTGGTGCTGGAGCAACTCAAGACGGTGCTCGACGCTTACGGCCGCCGCGACATCAGCAAGGCCATGGCGGTGTGGCGCGGCGACGAAGAAATCGACGCGGTCTGCACCTCGGTGTTCCGCGAGCTGCTTACCTATATGATGGAAGACCCGCGCAACATCACCTTCTGCATCCACCTGATGTTCTGCGCCAAGAATATCGAGCGCATGGGTGACCACGCCACCAACATCGCGGAATCGGTACACTACATCATCGAAGGCCGGCCGATCGCGGACGAGCGGCCGAAGGGTGATACCACGACCATCGCCGCCTTGCGGGTCGGGGA
>CAYLMY010000075.1:0-9896 GCA_964384635.1 uncultured Undibacter sp. | reverse complement strand
GCGCGCATCCTGATCGTTGAGGACGAGGAGCCGCTTACCATGCTGCTCCGCTACAACCTCGAGGCGGAGGGATACGAGGTCGAGACCGCCGGCCGCGGCGATGAGGCCGACACCCGCCTGAAGGAGTCGACGCCCGATCTGGTAGTGCTCGACTGGATGCTGCCCGGCCTTTCCGGAATCGAGCTCTGCCGCCGCTTAAGGGCGCGGCCAGAGACGCGGCAACTGCCGATCATCATGCTGACCGCGCGCGGCGAGGAGAGTGAGAAAGTGCGCGGGCTTGCCACCGGCGCCGACGACTACATCGTCAAGCCGTTCTCGGTGCCGGAGCTCTTGGCGCGCGTGCGCGCGCTATTGCGACGCGCCAGCCCCGAGCGGGTCGCCACCGTGCTCACCATCGGCGACATCGAGCTCGACCGCGAGAAGAAGCGCGTGGTGCGTAGCGGCCGGCCCATCAATCTGGGGCCAACCGAATACCGGCTGCTGGAATTCCTCATGGAGCGCCCCGGCCGCGTGTTCTCGCGTGAGCAGTTGCTCGACGGCGTGTGGGGCTCCGACATCTATATCGACGAGCGCACCGTCGACGTGCATGTCGGGCGTCTGCGCAAGGCCATCAACCGCGGCCATGCCGCCGATCCGATCCGGACCGTGCGCGGCGCCGGCTACGCCCTCGACGACCGCTTCGGCCACGCGAACTAGCGCTATCCCCTGAACGGCCGCTTGTCGCGCCGCCGGTCGAGGGGCTGATAGGCGACGCGCGCGTGATAGGCGCAATAAGGCAGCTCGTTCACGGTGTCGCCGCCGCAGAAGAAGAACTCCGCGCTGCCCGGGTCGCCGATCGGCCAGCGGCAGGTCTTCTCGGTGAGTTGCAGCAGGGTCTTGCGCTGCTCGACCGGAATCTCGATCAGTTCCGGCTCGGGCTCCACGTCATAGTCATAGGCGAGCGCGGTATTGCCCCGCATCGACGGCCGCGACACCCGCAGCATGCCGGACGAGCGCGCCTTGCGCGGCCGCGGGCTGGACGAGGACGGGCTCTTGGCCCGCCCCGACAGGCCGAGGCGGTGCACCTTGCCGATCACGGCGTTGCGGGTGATGCCGCCGAGCTCGGCCGCGATCTGGCTGGCGGAAAGGCCGTCCGCCCACAGCTTCTTCAGGAGTTCGACCCTTTCGTCGGTCCAGCCCATCGGGTTTTCTCCTCAGCCATCAAAGCCTTGGGCGGAATCCGCCCTCGTCGTCGGGCACCCTCCTAGGGCGCCTGACGCGTACGCTTCAGGGATAAACTAGAAATCGACCAGCCGCACGATATGTCGTACCGGCTGATGAAAACGCTACAATATCGAGTGGCTCGCCTGCAAGGGTTTGCAATCCCCAAATCCCAACTACCAACAGTTTTCCTTTAGAATCGGCACTTGCGGCAAAAGTGAGTCGGGCAACGCATGGCCCCGAAAAGTGGAAACCGGTTTTCGGACAAGGCCATGCGTTCGAAGAAAGCGGCTGTGGCGGGCGTGTTGAAAATCGTAAGGGTCTGCAATACAATTCAAAAAGTGCCGCCCGGCGAGGCGGCACATTTCTTTTCGGCGCGCGCACGCAGTCCGAAAAGCAGGTTTCCGGGTGAGATCGTGCGCAAAATGAAAATGTTCGTGAAAGATCCAGGCTGTGAACTCGCATCTATTGCCGACTTATGCGCGCGTCGATCTCGCTTTCGAGCGAGGCGAGGGCGCGTGGCTGTTCACGGCCGAGGGCGAGCGCTACCTCGATTTCACCTCCGGCGTCGCCGTCAACGCGCTCGGCCATTGCCACCCGCATCTGGTCGAAGCGCTGACCGAGCAGGCCAAGAAGGTCTGGCACGTCTCCAACCTCTACCGCATTCCGGAGGGCGAGCGGCTGGCCGACCGGCTGTGTGCGGCGAGCTTCGCCGACACCGTCTTCTTCCAGAACTCGGGTGCCGAGGCGCTCGAATGCTGCATCAAGATGGCGCGCAAATACCAGTCCGCGTCTGGAAAACCGGAACGCTACCGCATCATCACCTTCGAGGGCGCTTTCCACGGCCGCACGCTCACGACCATCGCGGCAACCGGCAACCCGAAATATCTCGAAGGCTTCGGCCCTCCGGTCGAAGGCTTCGACCAAGTGCCGTTTGGCGATCTCGAAGCGGTGAAAAAGGCGATCGGGCCTGAGACTAGCGCCATCTTGATCGAGCCGATCCAGGGCGAAGGCGGCGTGCGCGTGGCGCCGTCCGCCTTCCTGCGGGCCTTGCGCGAGCTGTGCGACAAGCACGGCCTCATGCTGATCTTCGACGAGGTGCAGACCGGCATCGGCCGCACCGGCGAGATCTTCGCCTATGAGCGCAGCGGCATTGCGCCCGACATCATGGCGCTGGCGAAAGCGCTCGGTGGCGGCTTCCCGATCGGCGCTTGCCTTGCCACCACGGAAGCCTCCAAGGGCATGACGGCCGGTACCCATGGCTCGACCTTCGGCGGTAATCCGCTCGCAATGGCCGTCGGCAATGCCGTGCTCGACGTGGTGCTGGAGCCCGAATTCATCGAGCACGTGCGCGACATCGCGCTGCGGCTCAAGCAGCGGCTGGCCGAGATCAAGGACCGCCACGCCTCGGTGATCGCCGAGGTGCGCGGCGAGGGCCTGCTGATCGGCCTGCGCCTGATCCCGCCGGCCGGCACGCTGGTCGACGAATTGCGCGCCGAGAACATGATTACGGTCGCCGCCGGCGACAACGTGGTGCGGCTGCTGCCGCCGCTGATTGTCAGCGAAGAAGAAATCGGCGAGGCGGTGGAGAAGATCGACCGCGCCTGTGCGCGGCTGGCGCAGGTCACCAAACCGGCCAAGGAGGCGGCGTCATGACCGGCAACGGCGTGCGGCACTTCCTCGACCTCACCGACATCCCCAAGCAGACGCTTGGCCATCTGATCGATTCCAGCCGCGCCATGAAGGCCGCGCGCGCGCGCGGCCAGAATTCGGCGCCGCTCACCGGCAAGACGCTGGCGATGATCTTCGACAAGCCGTCGACCCGCACCCGCGTGTCCTTCGACGTCGGCATGCGCCAGCTCGGCGGCGAGTCGATCATGCTGACCGCCCAGGAGATGCAACTCGGCCGCGGCGAGACGCTCGCCGACACCGCCCGCGTGCTCTCGCGTTTCGTCGACGCCATCGTGATCCGCATCCTCGATCCCGAGTCGGTGACCGAGCTCGCGCGCCACGCCACCATTCCGGTGATCAACGGTCTCACCCGGCGCTCGCATCCCTGCCAGGTGCTGGCCGACGTCATGACCTTCGAGGAGAAGAAAGGCTCGATCCGCGGCCGCACCGTGGCCTGGACCGGCGACTCCAACAACGTGCTGGCGAGCTGGATGCACGCCGCCGAGCGCTTCGAGTTCCAATTGCGCGTTGCGACGCCGACCGAACTAAAACCTAAGAAATGGCTGATGGACTGGGTTAAGGCCGTGGATGCCGCCATCAAGATCGGCGACAACCCGGACGCGGCGGTGAAGGATGCCGATTGCGTGGTCACCGACACCTGGGTGTCGATGGGCGACCGCGACGGCAAGCACCGCCACAACGTGCTCAAGCGCTACCAAGTGAACGCGCGGCTGATGGCCAAGGCCAAGCCCGACGCCATCTTCATGCATTGCCTGCCGGCTCATCGCGGCCAGGAGGTCACCGACGAGGTGATCGACGGCCCGCAGTCGGTGGTGTTCGACGAGGCGGAAAACCGGCTGCATGCCCAGAAGGGCCTGCTGGCCTGGTGCCTGCACGTGGACGGGGCGTAGCGCTCAATCGGCCTCATGGTGAGGAGCCCGCGCAGCGGGCGCCTCGAACCATGGAACCGCCCATCCTTCGAGACGCGTCGCTGCGCGATGCTCCTCAGGATGAGGCGGATCGGGGCCTCGCTTTTGGACCGATGAACTCTAAATAACGCCCATGACCGATCCCACGACCAACAATCCCGAAATCGCGATCCCCTCGCGCGCGCCCTCGGCGACGCCGACCGACGACAGCGTCATGCCGTTCGAAGTGGCCAAGCTCGACCTGCGCGGCCGCGTGGTGCGGCTCGGACCGGCGGTCGACCAGATTCTTGAGAGCCACGCCTATCCGCCGCCGGTGGCCAAGCTTTTGGGCGAGGCGGTGGTGCTCACGGTCATGCTCGGTTCGGCCTTGAAGATCGACGGCCGCTTCATCTTGCAGACGCAGAGCGACGGTCCGGTGCGCATGCTGGTGGTGGATTTCACTGCGCCCGGCAAGGTGCGCGCCTGCGCGCGCTTCGATCAGAAGCGTGTGGCGGCAGCGATCGAAGCCGGAAAAACCGATAGTGGCGCGCTGCTTGGCCACGGCCACCTTGCCATGACCATCGACCAGGGCCCCGACATGAGCCGCTATCAGGGGCTGGTCGCGCTCGAAGGCGGCTCGCTGGAGGACGCCGCGCACGAATATTTCCGCCGCTCCGAGCAGATCCCGACGCGGGTGCGGCTGGCGGTGGCCGAGGAACTACGCGCGGCGCAAGGCGGTGCCAGCCATAGCTGGCGCGCCGGCGGCATCATGCTGCAATTCCTGCCCAAGGCGCCGGAGCGCGCGCGCATCGCCGATCTCGATCCCGGCGATGCGCCGGAAGGCATGGAGCTTCCCAGCGTGGAAGAGGACGACGCTTGGGTGGAAGGCCGTACGCTGGTCTCGACCGTCGAAGATATCGAGCTGATCGATCCCGCGCTCTCCAGCGAGCGCCTGGTCTACCGGCTGTTCCATGAGCCGGGCGTGCGCGTGTTTCGCAGCAGCGACGTGCGCGCCGAGTGCTCGTGCTCGCGCGAGAGTGTCGAAGCCATGCTCAAGAGCTTTTCGCAGGACGATCGCGACCACATGGTTGAGTATGGCAGAATTTCCGTGACCTGCGAATTCTGCAGTGCCAACTACCTGTTCGCGCCCGAAGAAGTCGGCGCCAAGCCGAGCTGACACCAGGCAGCTGTCAGGAACGTCGCCGCCTGGCAACTTTTTGCGCCAATAACATTTTGCGCAGGGTGGCGCCGTCTTGGCCGTTCTACCCAGGCAGGCGCTTCCGCGCTTCAAGGGCTGTTTGCTGGGTCAGCCGCAGCCCGGGCGCTAGTTGATGGTCCGCTCGGCGTAGGACGAATCCAGCGAAAAGGCCGGAATCTCGATATCAAAATGCTCGCCATCCGCCGTCACCATGCCGTAGCTGCCGGTCATGAAGCCCGAGGGCGTCGGCAGCGGCACGCCGCTGGTATATTCGAAAGATTCGCCCGGCTTGAGCAGCGGCTCCTCGCCGACCACGCCCGGCCCCTTGACCTCCTGCAGCCGCCCGAGTGCGTCGGTGATGCGCCAATGCCGCGTCTTAAGCTGCACGGTCTCTGCCCCGAGATTGGTGATGTCGATGGTATAGGCCCAGAAGAAATAACCATTGCCGGGCGACGACCGCTCCGGAAGGAAGCGGGGCGTCACCGTCACCTCGACCTTGCGGGTTACCGCGCGGTACATCGAAATGCCCTATACTAGCAGGCGTCCGGCGCCCGCCATGTCTGCGCCTTAGTGCGCGATTATGGCCGAAACCCCGCTGGAAAGAAAACCCGTTTAAAGCAATCCGCATATGGCCCCGGTTTCGACCGAACGCGATCTGCGGCTTGACCTGTTCCGCGGGCTGGCCCTGTGGCTGATTTTCCTCGACCACATTCCGTCCAATGCGGTGAGCTGGATCACCATCCGCAATTACGGGTTTTCCGACGCCACCGAGATTTTCGTCTTCATCTCGGGCTACACGGCGGCCTTTGTGTACGGGCGCGCCATGGACCAGCACGGCTTCATCGTCGCCGGTGCCCGCGTGCTCAAGCGCGCCTGGCAGATCTATGTCGCGCACGTGTTCCTGTTCGCGGTCTATCTCGCCGAGATCGCCTATGTCGTGCACTCGTTCGACAACCCGCTCTACACGGAAGAGATGGGCATGCGCAATTTCCTCGCCAACCCGGACGTCACCATCATCCAAGCGCTGTTGTTGAAGTTTAAGCCGGTCAACATGGACGTGCTGCCGCTCTATATCGTGCTGCTGGCCTGGTTCCCGCCGGTGTTGTGGCTGCTACGACGCGCGCCCTCGACCGCGCTGATCGCGTCGGCCACGTTTTATGCGCTGACCTGGTGGTTCGGCTGGAACATCCCGGCCTGGCCCAGGGGCGTCTGGATATTCAATCCGTTCGCCTGGCAATTTCTGTTCGTGTTCGGCGCCTGGTGCGCGCTCGGCGGCGCGCAGCGGCTTTCGCGCTGGATCAATTCGCCGGTCGTGATCACGCTGGCGGTGTTTTACCTGACGTTCGCATTTAGCATTGCCATGACCTGGTATTTCCCGCGACTCGCCTCGTTCGTGCCGAAATTCGTCAGCGAGACGATCTATCCGATCGACAAGATCAATCTCGACGTGTTGCGCATCCTGCATTTCCTGTCGCTGGCGGTGATCACGGTTTGGTTCGTGCCGCGCTCATGGCCGGCGTTGAAGTCGCGCGTGTTCTGGCCGGCGATCGTGTGCGGCCAGCATTCGCTGGAAACCTTCTGCCTCGGTGTGTTCCTGGCCTTCGCCGGCCATTTCGTGTTCACCGAAGTGTCCAACCGTTTGCCGATGCACGTTGCCGTCAGCGTCGCTGGCATCGCCATCATGGTCGCCGCCGCGGCATTGGTTTCATGGTACAAGGGCATCGAGCGGCGGGGGCCGCGGCCGCCGGCAGCCATGCCGGGCTATGCGGGGGGCGGCACATGATGAGGCGGCTCGCACTTGTGCTAGCGGCGCTGCTGTTGCCGGGCACGGCTTTCGCCGCGCAGCCGGCCGAATGCCTTGTTGCCGAGCAACAGCTTGAACATACTTTTCCGCTGCCGCAAGTCGCCCGCGCGATCGCCGCCAAGAAGCTCGGCGTGCTGGTGGTCGGCGCCGGTTCGTCCACGCTGCCCGGGCCGAACGGCGCTCAGCTCGCTTATCCCGCCCGCCTGCAACAGGCGCTGACCGAAGCGCTGCCGGGCGTCGCCGTGAAGGTCGCGACCGACGTGAAGGCGCACCGCACCGCCGCCGAGATGGTGAAGACGCTCAAAGCCGCGCTGACGGCAACCAAGCCCGCACTCATGATCTGGCAAACCGGGACCGTGGACGCCATGCAGGCGATCGATCCGGATCAATTCAGCGACACGCTCGAGCAGGGCATCACCATCGCCCGTACGGCGGGCGCCGACGTGATCCTGGTCAATTCCCAATACAGCCCGCGCACCGAATCGATGATCGCGCTCGGCACCTATGCCGACGACATGCGTTGGGTTGCAGTGCAACATGAGGTGCAGCTGTTCAACCGGTTCGAAATCATGCGGCTTTGGGGCGACCTCGGTACCTTTAACTACACAGGCGCAAAAAATAAACTTAATATGGCGGCACGTGTTCATGCTTGCATAGGATGGCTGCTGGCCGATCTCGTGAGCGAGGCGGTCAAGTTAGGCGAGCCGCAGACCGAAGGCGGCCGTTAATCGGAGGCCGGGGCCAACTTGCAGAACCACGACTTCGCCATACGGGCGGTGAAACCCTTCGCCGCCGCCGTTCTCTTCGTTGCTCTGGCATGGCCGCTGACGGCGCACGCCACGGCGCCGGGCTGCGACGCGCCGCTCGATCTGGTCCGCTTTGCCAATCCGCTGCTGCGGGTGGCGCAGAAGCTGACCAGCGGCAAGCCGATCACCATCGTCGCCATCGGCTCGTCATCGACCGCCGGTTCGGGCGCGAGCTCGCCGGCGGCGAATTATCCGAGCCGACTGCAGGTCGAGCTGCGTGAGCGTTTCAAAAATCATCCGATCACCGTCGTCAACCGCGGCGTCGGCGGTGAGGAAATCGGCAATATGTTAAAGCGCTTCGATAAAGCCGTAGTTGCCGTCAAGCCCGATCTAGTGGTTTGGCAACTCGGCACCAATTCAGTGCTCCGCAATCACTGGCCTAAGGATCGCGGCGCCGCGATCCGCGCCGGCGTGAAAAAGATCCGATCAACCGGCGCCGACGTGGTGCTGATCGATCCGCAGTTCGCGCCCAAGGTGATCGCCAAGCCGGATGCTGTTCACATGGTCGCGTTGATCGCAATGACCGCCAAGCAGGAAGACGTCGACCTGTTCCGGCGTTACGACCTGATGCGGCGCTGGTATGTCGCCGATCACCTGTCGTTCAAGACCTTCGTGTCGGCCGACGGACTGCACATGAACGACTGGAGCTACGCATGCCTGGCCAAGGGCCTCGGGCTGGCGATCGCCGAAGCGGCGACGCGGCCAAGGGAGTCGGCCAGAATTCTTGAAGAATAAACGACGGCTGTCCTCACACCGCGTCCAGCGCCGTCAGCAGATCCTCGACCACGTCGTCCGGGTGCTCGAGCCCGGCCGAGAAGCGCACCAGCCCGTCGCCGATGCCGAGCTCGGCGCGCTGCTCGGGCGTCAATCGCTGGTGCGTGGTCGTGGTCGGATGCGTGACCAGGCTCTTGGCGTCGCCCAGATTGTTGCTGATGCCGATGAGCTTCAAGGCATTGAGGAAGCGGAAGGCGCCCGCCTTGCCGCCTTTGACCTCGAACGAGCATAGCGTCGAGCCGGCGCGCATCTGCTTGGCGATGATGGCGGCCTGCGGATGGTCGGGGCGGCCGGGATAGATCACCCGGCTGAGCTTGTCGTGGCCGTTGAGCGCGACCGAAACGGCGGCCGCGGTGTCGGTCTGCCGCTGCACCCGCACGGCCAGCGACTCCAGCCCCTTGAGCAGCACCCAGGCGTTGAACGGCGACAGCGACGGCCCGGTCTGGCGGATGACCTGGTGCACGTGATCCATGATGAATTTTTCGGACGCGAGGATGATGCCGCCGAGCACGCGGCCCTGGCCGTCGATATGTTTGGTCGCCGAATAAACCACGCAGTCGGCGCCGAGCGCGAGCGGCTGCTGATAGAGCGGGGTGGCGAATACGTTGTCGACCACCAGTTGCGCGCCGGCGTCGTGCGCGATGGCCGCCACCGCGGCAATGTCGATCACCTCCAGCGTCGGGTTGGTCGGCGATTCCAGAAAGAACGCCTTGGTGTTCTTGCGCACTGCCTTCTGCCAGGCGGAAAGATCGGTGCCGTTGACCAATGTCGAGGTGACGCCGAAACGCGGCAGCCATTCCTCGATCACCCAGCGGCAGGAGCCGAATAGCGCCTTGGCGGCGACCACGTGATCGCCGGCGCGCACCAGCCCCATCATCGCGGTGGTGACGGCGGCCATGCCGGTCGCGGTCGCGCGCGCGGCCTCGGCGCCTTCCAGCGCGGCCATGCGCTGCTCGAACATGGACAGCGTCGGGTTGGAATAGCGCGAATAAACGTAGCCCGGTTTCTTGCCGGAAAAGCGCGCCTCGCATTCTTCGGCGCTCGGGTAGACATAGCCTTGGGTGAGAAACAGCGCCTCCGAGGTCTCGCCGAACTGCGAGCGCAAGGTGCCGGCATGCACCAGGCGGGTCTCGGGGCGGTAGGTCTTTTCGGTCGACGCGGACATGTGAGCCTCCAACAAAAAACCGGCCGGAGAAATGTTCTCGGCCGGGCTCACGTGTCC
Organism: uncultured Undibacter sp.; assembly: GCA_964384635.1. Taxonomy (GTDB): domain Bacteria; phylum Pseudomonadota; class Alphaproteobacteria; order Rhizobiales; family Xanthobacteraceae; genus Pseudolabrys. The sequence goes on along the minus strand of CAYLMY010000075.1, from coordinate 313 downwards.
CCGGCCTTTTAGCGACTTATTTAACGTGGCTGCAAGCCGGCCGGCTCAAATGACCACGGGATAAGATGTTTTGTACGGGAACCCATGGCTTCCCGTCAAGCCACCTGTCGGGTTAGATCGCCTCGATCACCTCACCCTGAGGAGCCCGCGTCAGCGGGCGTCTCGAAGGGTAAGGTGGCGCGTGGCCTCATCCACCGATGTCGAGTTTACGCGACATCGGGTCTATCATATCCAAGTCGGCTATAGCCGACTTGGGGTGACGGCGGCTGCGCCGCCTCCTCAGGATGAGGAGAGAGGCTTAAGGAGCGTCCGT
>CAYLMY010000074.1:0-13158 GCA_964384635.1 uncultured Undibacter sp. | reverse complement strand
CCTGTTGATTTCGGATCGATGAACGCAATACGCGATTTTGCATGACCGATCCGCGGCTGCTCGTCGATTAGTTTCACGCCTTTCCGCCTAAGCTCATCCAAGGCCCGCTCGACGTCTTCGACCTCAAGACAAATGTGGAACAGGCCCTCGCCATGTTCCGCGATCCAGCGCGCGGTCTCCGTGTTTTCTCCATCGGACTCCAAGAGTTCGATATAAGTCTGCCCAACCGGATACATCGCCAGCCGCGTATTGTACTGTGGCAGGTATTCTTCGTATTCAAGGCTGAAGCCAAGCTTGCCTTCGAATATTTCTCGGGATTGCGCCATGCTCTTGACGGCAATTGCGATGTGCTCGATACGCTTGATCTTCATGGAAATGCCTCACGGTTTATTTTCTTTGCGTAAGCGCTACGGAAATTTTTCCGATTGCGAATTTGCGCTTTACAAAGCAGTACGGACTTTGCTGGATCAGTAGTCAGTACGCGGGTCTTCAGGCCCGATCGCTTGATCGGCGGCGCGCTTCCCACACTTCGTAGAACGCCAACGCCATCACCAACACGCCAACAACGCTTAGATTCACGCGCGCCACCGAGGAACTGATATCCAAAATCCAAGGACATAGCACCAGCCACACGCCGAGGATGACGGTGATCCATTCTTCCCATACCCGAAAAATGGAAAGGCTCACCACTTCAGCCAAGATAATCAATATCCCTGATATCACCGCGGTTCGCGTTGCTGTTGGCTCCAAGTCAAATCGTAGAGCCCACGGCGAGATGCACAGCCAGATCCCCAGCAGCCAGTTGCACCAATCTTCCCATTGTCTGGGAGGCGAAAGTTGAGTTCCTGCCACGATTTGCCTCCTCGGCCTAGAGTTTTGCCTGTAGTGCGCGCACGAAATCGGACAACCCCGGCTGGCGCTCGCGCTTCAGGCGCTCGGCGGCGAGGATCGCCTTGACGTCGGCGAAGGCCTGATCGACCTCGTGGTTGATCACAACGTAATCGTATTCGGCCCAGTGGCTCATTTCGTCGGAGGCCTTGGCCATGCGGTGCAGGATGGTGTCGTAGTCGTCCTGCGCGCGCGTGCGCAGGCGCCGCTCCAGCTCAGGGATCGAGGGCGGCAGCACGAACACCGCGACCAGGTCGGTGCGCGCCTTCTCGCGCAATTGCTGGGTGCCCTGCCAGTCGATGTCGAACAGGACGTCGCGGCCTGAGGCGAGCGCATCCATCACCGGTTTGGCCGGCGTGCCGTAGGAATTGTCGAACACCTCGGCATATTCCAAGAGCTCGTCGTTCTTGACCATGGCGTGAAAACGCCGGCGGTCGATAAAATGGTAGTCGCGGCCATCGACTTCGCCGGGGCGCATCTTGCGCGTGGTCACCGACACCGACAGCGTGACGCCGCCGTCCTCGGCGAGCAGCCGGCGCGACAGCGTGGTCTTGCCGGCGCCGGAGGGCGACGACAGCACCAGCATCAGCCCGCGCCGCGCGATTCCTTGCGTCGCCCGCTCGTTCATTCGCCACTCACTCCAGGTTCTGCACCTGTTCGCGGAACTGCTCGACCACGGTCTTGAGCTCGAGCCCGATATTGGTGAGCTCCACGTCGTTGGCCTTGGCGGTGAGCGTATTCGATTCGCGGTGCAGCTCTTGCGCCAGAAAATCGAGCCGCCGGCCGACCGCGCCGCCATCCGACAAAAGTTTCTGCGCCTGCGCGACATGCGAGGCGAGGCGGTCAAGCTCCTCGCGGATATCGGCCTTGGCGGCGAGCATGATCGCCTCCTGATGCAGGCGGTCGGAATCGAAGCGCTGCGAGGCCGCAAGCAGGTTCGCCACCTGCTCGGCGAGCCGCGCCTTGATCGCCTCCGGTTTACGGCCGGGCGCTTTCTCGGCGCGCTGGCTAAGCGCGGCGATCTCGTCAAGGCGCGCGAGCAGCAGGCGGCCGAGCGTTGCGCCCTCCTCGCGGCGCATGGCGGCGAGATCGGCAAGCGCCCGGTCGAAGCCGGCGATGACTGCAGCTTCGGCGGCGCGGCGCGCGTCCTCGCTCTCGTCCTCTTCGGTAATTTCCATCACGCCCTTGAGGCCGAGGATGCCGTCGAGGCTTGCAGGCGTAGCGTCGATCTTGCCGGTGAGCCCCTTGATCATCGCCAGCACCGCGGCCAGCACCTGCTCATTGACCCTGACGGTGGCGCTAGCGCCTTTGCGCTCGACGCTGAGATTGGCATAGACGGTGCCGCGGGCGAGCTCTTCACTGGCGCGCTTGCGCGCCGGCACCTCGAAGGCGTCCCAGCCCGGCGGCAAGCGCAGCCGCAGATCGAGACCCTTGGCATTGACCGACTTGATCTCCCAGCTCCAGGCGTAGGCGCCGGAAACGCCATGGCCGCGCGCGAAGCCGGTCATGCTCGCCAAGGCCATGGATCAAGTCTCACGTTGTGGATTTCGAAAGCGCGGCGACCTTAGCGGCGGCGCGCTGCGCTCACAAGAGAACTGTCCCGCGGCAAATCAATGCGCGCCGCCGGCGGCCGGGGCGGGTTTCGGCTCCGGGCTCGCGGGCTCGGCCTTAGGCGCCTTGGCGTGCTCGATCGCGCGCAGCTTGGCCACGTTCTTCTGATGCTGTTCGTAAGTTTCCGAGAACACGTGGCCGCCGGTGCCGTCGGCGACGAAAAAGAGATCCTTGGTGCGCGCCGGCTTGGCCACCGCTTCAAGCGAGGCTTTCCCAGGATTGGCGATCGGGCCCGGCGGCAGCCCGTCGATCACGTAGGTGTTGTAGGGCGTGGGCTGTTCGATCTCGCTCTTCATGAGCGGGCGGCCGAGCGAACCCTTGCCGCCGGTGAGGCCGTAGATGATGGTCGGGTCGGACTGCAGCTTCATCTTGTTCTTGAGCCGGTTGACGAAGACGGCGGCGACGCGCGAGCGCTCGTCCGGCTTGGCGGTTTCCTTCTCCACGATAGAGGCGAGTATTACCATCTCCTCGGGCGTCTTGAATGGAAGGTCGGGCACGCGATGTTCCCAGATCTCCTTCACCTCGTGCTGCTCAGCCAGCTGCATGCGGTGAATGATCTGCGCGCGCGACATACCGCGGGTAAACTTATAGGTCTCCGGCAGCAGCGAGCCTTCGCGCGGGATTTCCTTGATCTGACCTGCGAGCGCGTTGTCTTGCAAGAGGCGGGAAACGATCTGCTCGGAGGTGAGCCCCTCCGGAATGGTGAGCGCGTGCTGCACCACCTTGCCAGCGATGATGGTGTCGACCACGTCGGCGAGGCTGGCATGCTTGGTGAACTTATATTCGCCGTGCTTGAGGCCGCCACGCGCCTTCATCACCATGACGCCGCCAATGAACACGTAAGGCTGGTCGATGACCCCCTCGTGCTCCAACAGCGAGGCGATATCCTTGATGCCGAGCCCGCGCGGAATGTTGACCACCTTGTCCTCGGGCAGCGGCCCGGGCGCGGCGAAACGCTGCTTGCCGACATAGAGCGCGGCGCCGACGGCGAGCGAGACCACCACCAGCACCGTGAACACCGCATTGCCGGCGATCACCAGTGGATGGCGCACCCGCTTGGAACGGCGCTTGGGCATCGGCACTGTTTCAGGCTCGAGCGCGGCGCGCGGGCTGCGCAGGATGGTCGGCTTGTCGCTGGGCGGCGGCGGAACCGGACTGGGGTCGAGCCGGGCGGCGCGGCCGCCAAAGCCGGACGTCGGTGGCATCCGGTCATTGCCTCCTTGCGGGGGGTTGGAATTCAAAGCATCGCTCCCGCTCTTAGTGCCGGCAAGTTCACCACAAGCAGACTCCCGTCGGACCTGAAAATATCAACAGCTTTCGCACGTTAGGAAAGATTATGGCGAAAGCTAGGGGTGCATCTGGCGATGCCGGGCAGGACTTCTGCCGGATCATGCGCTATTCCGCGTAGCGGCGGAAGATCAGCGAGGCATTTGTTCCGCCGAAGCCGAACGAATTCGACAGCGCCGTTCCGATCTCGCGCTTGCGCGCTGCGTGCGGGACGAGATCGATCGGCGTCTCGACGGAAGGATTGTCCAGGTTGATGGTGGGCGGCGCGACGCCGTCGCGGATTGCCAGGATCGAGAAGATCGCCTCGACTGCGCCGGCGGCGCCGAGCAGATGGCCGATGCAGGACTTGGTCGACGACATCGAGATGCGCCCGGCCGCATTGCCGACCAGTTTCTGCACCGCGCCGAGCTCGATCTCGTCGCCGAGCGGCGTCGAGGTGCCGTGGGCGTTGATGTAATCAATCTCGCCGGGCGTGATGCCGGCGCGCTTGATGGCCATGGCCATGCAGCGATAGGCGCCGTCGCCGTCCGGTGCCGGCGCGGTAATGTGGTAGGCGTCGCCCGACAGACCGTAGCCGGTGAGTTCGGCATAGATTTTGGCGCCGCGCGCCTTGGCGTGCTCGATCGCTTCCAGCACCACCACGCCGGCACCCTCGCCCATCACGAAACCGTCGCGGTCCTTGTCATAGGGGCGCGAGGCGCGCGTGGGGTCGTCGTTGAAATTGGTCGAAAGTGCGCGCAAGGCCGAGAAGCCGGCCAGCGCCATGCGGTTGACCGGGGATTCGGTGCCGCCCGCCACCATCACCTCGGCGTCGCCGAGCGCAACCAGCCGCGCCGCGTCGCCGATAGCATGGGCGCCGGTGGAACACGCGGTGACCACCGCACTGTTGGGGCCCTTGAGCCCGAACTCGATCGAAACATGGCCGGAAGCGAGATTGATGATGCGGCCGGGGATGAAGAACGGCGACACCCGGCGCGGGCCCTTTTCATGAAGGGTAATGGCGGTCTCGGCGATGCCTTCGATGCCGCCAATGCCGGAGCCGATCAGCACGCCGGTCGAGGTCTGCTCGTCGTAACTTTCCGGCTTCCAGCCGGCATCGTCGAGCGCTTGGCGGGCCGCGCACATGGCATAGACGATGAAGTCGTCGACCTTGCGCTGCTCCTTCGGCTCCATCCACTGATCGGGATTGTAGGTGCCGTCCGCGCCGTCGCCGCGCGGGATCACGCAGGCGATCTGGCAGGCGAGGTCGGAAACGTTGAAGCGCTCGACCTTCCTGGCCCCGCTTTCGCCCTTGAGCAAGCGGGCCCATGTCGTCTCCACGCCGCAGCCGAGCGGCGTCAGCATGCCCATCCCGGTGACGACGACGCGTCTCATGGCCGGCTCCAAGGCAAATTTGACTTCCTACGCTCCGTTGCGGCGGGCATAGCCGAAAAGCCTAACTATTGGAGCATCGAGCAGCCGCGTCGGCGTTCGCTCAGCTTTTTGCGTTCTTTTCGAGAAATTTGACCGCGTCGCCGACGGTGAGGATAGTCTCGGCGGCATCGTCGGGTATTTCACAGCCGAACTCTTCCTCGAAAGCCATCACGAGCTCGACGGTGTCGAGACTGTCGGCGCCAAGATCGTCGATAAAGCTAGCCTGTTCCGTCACCTTGTCGGGCTCGACGCCAAGGTGCTCCACGACGATCTTTTTCACCCGCTCGCCAATATCACTCATCGTTCCAACCTCGTGCTTTTTAGATTGGGCTGCGATCGGGATTAAGACCGCAACCAAACGCGATATGGCCTCGTCGTGGCTGACGGTGGTGAGACGAATGCGATCGCGGAATGTTCGTTTTACGACTTCCGCTCACGGCCGCCCCAGCCGGGCCGAATTTCGGTTACCACACTTCAAATGCGTTGACTAGCAGTGTGAGCCTAGCCCCTAGCCTCTGAAATTCCAAGGTTTTCCCTTCACAGCATGGCCATGCCGCCGTTCACGTGGAGGGTCTGGCCGGTGACGTATTGGGCCTCGTCCGAGGCCAGGTAGACCGCCGCCGCAGCCACGTCGCGCGGCGTTCCGAGCTTGCCGGCCGGCACCCGGGCTAGAATCGCCTCCCGTTGCTTTTCGTTGAGCCGGTCGATCATGGGCGATGCGATAATGCCGGGTGCGATGCAATTGGCGGTGACGTTGCGCTTGGCGTATTCGGCGGCCACCGATTTCATCATCCCGACCATGCCGGCCTTGGAGGCGGTGTAATTGCCCTGCCCCGGATTGCCGGTGAAGCCGACCACCGAGGAAATACCGATCACACGGCCGAAGCGGCGGCGCATCATGGTTTTCACCGCCGCGCGCGTGAGCCGGAACGTGGCGGTCAGGTTGACCGCGATGACCTGATCCCAGTCCTCATCGCGCAGCTGCACGAACAGGTTGTCCCGGTTGACGCCGGCATTGGCAACCAGGATGTCGAGCTTCTCCATTTTCTCCTCAGCGCCGGGCACCAGCGCCTCGACCGCGTCCTTGTCGGCAAGATCGCAAGGCAGTACGTACACGCGGGTCTTGAGTTCACCGGCGAGCGCGTCGAGCGCCTCGCGGCGCGTGCCGGAGATGGCGACGGTTGCGCCCTGGCCATGCAGCGCGCGCGCAATCTCGCCGCCGATGGCGCCGGTCGCACCGGTCACCAGCGCGGTCTTGCCCGTCAGATCGAACATCATGTTTGTCTCCCGGCCTTGAAGGTGGCGACGTCTTCGGGGCTGCCGATGGCCAGCGTACTCGCGCCGCCGGCGATGCGCTTGATAAGACCGCTCAGCACCTTGCCGGCGCCCACTTCGTAGAACGTATCGACGCCGGCTTGCGCCATGAACATCACCGATTCACGCCAGCGTACCGTGCCGGTGACTTGGCGTACCAGCGCCTGCACGATCTCGGCCGGCTCGCTGACCGGTTTGGCCAGCACGTTGGACACCACCGGCACCACCGGCGGCTTGACGCTCACTTGCGAAAGCGCCTGCGCCATAACGTCGGCGGCCGGTTGCATCAGCGCGCAATGGAAGGGGGCGGACACCGGCAGTAGCATGGCGCGCTTGGCGCCTTTTGCCTTGGCGATCTCAACCGCACGCTCGACCGCCGCTTTGTCGCCCGACACCACCACTTGGCCGCCGCCGTTGTCGTTGGCGGCCTGACAGACTTGCGCGCCCGCGGCCTCCGCCGCCACCGCAGCGGCGGCAGCGAATTCAAGCCCGATGAGGGCTGCCATGGCGCCGGCGCCGACCGGCACCGCCTTCTGCATCGCCTGCCCGCGCGTACGCAATAGCCGCGCGGTGTCGGCGAGGCTGAAGGCGCCGGCTGCGGCGAGCGCGGAATATTCACCAAGCGAATGCCCGGCGACGAATTGCGCGTCGCGCTTGAGATCGAGGCCGGCTTCCGCCTCCAGCACGCGCATGACGGCGAGCGAGACCGCCATCAATGCCGGCTGGGCGTTTTGGGTGAGTGTGAGCGCATCTGCCGGCCCTTCGAAAATGATGGCGCTCAGTCTGTCGCCGAGCGCTTCGTCGACCGCCTCGAGCACTTGCCGGGCCGGCGCGAAATTCGCCGCCAGCGCCTTGCCCATGCCCACCGCCTGGCTGCCTTGGCCCGGAAATACGAAAGCGACCGCCATGCCTCACCCTTTTGCCTATTCTTGCGCTTCCTGCCTGGAATTTGGGCCGAAAGACACTGCGATGCAGCGATCTGTCAAGTTAAGCCGCCGCCGGTAACGAAGCGACAAGCTCTGTCGGCTAAGGTTCTCGTTAACCTTTGAGGCCGTGGCATGAGTATTCTGATCAGCGACGATGATCTCGCTCGCGCGCGCAGCGACCCGGCCTTCCGCCAGCAGCTGCTGGCGGAAAATCTCGAGCGCCTGCTCGAAGCGTTGAACAAGATGCGCCGGGCCCGCAGCGAAAGCCCGGAAGCCGCCCGCCAGATGCGCGAGGGCGTCGATCTGGCGGTCAAGCTTGCCGATCGGCTACAGCAGAACGGCAATCAAGGCCCGCGGGCGGCCTAGCCCCCAACGTCCAAGCGCCAAGACCGGCTCCGTCTCATATTCTCATTTGCGCGTGATCTTGCCCGAAAACGGTTGCCACCCCCCGATCCGGTCGGGGGCAGGCTTATTCGGGATCATCCGCCCGCCTTGCCTTTTCCGCAGAAATCCCTATAAACCGCGCGCTCCGTCGATCCTGGTTGGGAGCTGAACGGACGGCTGTTTTTCCCGTCTTTGCTGGAAAACCGGCAGGGCCCTTTGGGTCCGGCGTCCCGTGTTCCCGCCTTCAGAGCATTCGAGCCTTTCCCGAAGGGCTCGAGGGGCTAGGCGCCAGGGTCGAGGACCGTTGGGACCACAAGGGAAAGGCATTCCATGCCGCTATACGAACACGTCTACCTCGCGCGCCAGGATCTCTCCGCGCAGCAGGTCGACGAACTGACCGCGCAATTGTCCGGCGTCATCGGACAGATGGGCGGCAAGGTAAGCAAGACCGAATATTGGGGCCTGAAGTCGCTCACCTACCGCATGCGCAAGAACCGCAAGGCGCACATGACGCTGCTTAATGTCGACGCGCCGGCGGCGGCGCTCAACGAGATCGAACGCCAGGAGCGCCTCAACGAAGACGTTCTTCGCTATCTCACCATCCGCGTCGACGAGCACGAGGAAGGCCCCTCCGCGATGATGCGCAAGGCCGACCGCGACCGCGAGGACCGCGGTGATCGGGGCGATCGGGGCGGACGCGATCGTGGCGAACGCCGACCGCGGCGCGAGGAAGGCGACGATGAGATCGCGGTCGTCGCGGAAACAGTAGTGGAGGAGTAATCGGCCATGGCTTTCTCCCCGCAAGGCGGCGCCCGCCGCCCGTTCTTTCGCCGGCGCAAGACCTGTCCGTTCTCCGGCGACAATGCGCCGAAGATCGACTACAAGGACGTCAAGCTGCTGCAGCGCTACGTGTCGGAGCGCGGCAAGATCGTGCCGAGCCGTATCACGGCGGTCTCGGCCAAGAAGCAGCGCGAGCTGGCGCAGGCGATCAAGCGCTCGCGTTTCCTCGGCCTGCTGCCCTATGTGATAAGGTAAGACACTAAACGAGGCCGCCGGGGACGCCCCGGGGGCCGATGGTTGGGGCGGACTTTCGATCCGTCTCTAACCGCTCATGAGGAGCGGGACAGCTCGTGATGATGCAAATCGGATTGATCGGGATCAGCGCCGGCGCGGCCGCCGCCCTGTTGTTCGCCTCGGTGACATCGGGCTCGCTGCTGGCGGTGCTCCTGTTTTATCTGGCGCCGCTGCCGATGTTGATCGCGGGGCTCGGCTGGAGCCACTGGTCGGCGCTGATCGGCGCCGTGTTCGGCGCGCTGGCGATCGCGGCCATTTTCGGCTCGGTGTTTTTCTTTGGGTTCATGGCGAGTGCCGGACTGCCGGCCTGGTGGCTTTCCTATCTCACCATGCTCGCCCGCCCCGCCGCCGGCGGTGGCAATGGCGCCGCACAAGCAGTTGAATGGTACCCGCCCGGCCGGCTGGTGATGTGGGCCGCGATCCTCGCCGTGGTCGTCGTGCTGGTCGCCATCCCCAATTTCGGCACCGATGCCGACAGTGTGCGCGCCAGCATGCACCATGCGCTCGCACGGCTGCTGCAGGTCGAAACCGGTGAACCGGCAAGCGGGCCCTTGATCGTTCCCGGAGTCAGCAATGCCGCGCGGCTGATCGATTTCCTGGTCGCCGCGCTGCCGCCGGCAGCCGCGGTGCTCGCCACGATTACCAATGTCTTCAACCTGTGGCTGGCGGCACGCATCGTGAAATTTTCCGGGCGGCTGTCGCGGCCATGGCCACAGATCGCGGCGATGACCTTTCCGCGCCCGCTCATGGCGGCGCTCGCCTTCGCCATCGGCCTGAGTTTTGTAGGCGGCCTTGCCGGCATCGTCGCCGGCGTGGTGGCGGCGGGCCTGCTGATGGCCTACGGCGTGCTCGGCTTCGCGGTGCTGCATGCCATCACGCAAGGCATGAACGCCCGCGGCTTCCTGCTCGGCGGGGCCTATGCGGCGGTGGTGGTGTTCGGCTGGCCGATACTGGCGCTCTGCCTGCTCGGGCTGATCGAGGCGGCCATCGACCTGCGCGCCCGCGTCGCGCGAACGCGCGGCCCACCGTCCCATTCCTGAAAGATCGAGATCAACCTCAACACTTAAAATTCAGATCAAGGAGCAACGACAATGGAAGTGATCCTGCTCGAGCGTGTCGGCAAGCTCGGCCAAATGGGCGACATCGTGCGCGTCAAAGATGGCTTTGCCCGCAATTTCCTGCTGCCGCGCGGCAAGGCGCTGCGCGCCACCGCCGACAACAAAGCGCGCTTCGAAGGCATGAAGACCGAGTTGCAGGCGCGCAATTTGGAGCTCAAGGGCGAGGCAGGCCAACTCGCCGGCCAGCTCGACGGCAAGAGCTATGTGGTGCTGCGCCAGGCGAGCGAATCCGGCCAGCTGTTCGGCTCGGTCACGACCCGCGACATCGCCAGCCTGATCAAGGCCGACGGCGCCGAGATCGCTCGCGCGCAAGTGGCGATCAACGCCCCGATCAAGGCGATCGGCTCGTACAAGGTGCCGCTGGCGCTGCACCCGGAGATCGAGGTCTCGATCACCGTGACGGTCGCGCGCAGCCAGGAGGAGGCCGCGCGCATCGCGCGCGGCGAGGACGTCACCGTGCCGCGCAGCGAAGCCGAGGAGGAAGCGGCTGCGGCCGCCGCCGCCGCGGAAGCTTTTTTCGAGCCGGAAGCGGCCAAGGCGATCCAGGAACGCGAGCATGGTGACGGCGAGCCTGCGGCGGAAGCCGCGGAGGCCAAGCCAAAGCGGGCGAAAGCATCAAAGAAGGCGGACGCCGAGGCTGCGCCGCCGGCCGAGGATTAGTCGGACTTGTCCGGTTTGGCGTCTTTGGATTCTTTGGAGTCCTTGGAGTCTTGGGCGGGCTTCGGCGGACCGGCTTTCGCCGCCTCCGCTTTGGCTTCGGCCGGTTGAGAAGCGGCGGGCTTGTGCTCGCTAGGCTTGGCCCCGCTCGCCTTGGGGGCTGAGGTTTTGGCTTCCTCGTGCTCGCTCGCGGTGGCTTTGGCCTTGCTCTGCGAGGGTTTACTCTCGGCGGGCTTGGTATCCGAAGTCTTTGTTTCGGAAGCCTTGGTTTCGGAAGATTTGCCCTCCGGCGGCTTGCTCGGCAGAAGCTTGGGCGTCGACGCCTTGGCCTTGCGTTTGCTGTTGCGCTCGCTTTTACGCTCGCGCCCGGGCGCAGGCTGGCGGTCGATGCTCTGCAGATAGGCGCTGATGGCGGCGGCGGCCTCGCGGCTGGCGGTGTAGTGCGCGCGCAGGAAGTTATCCAGCCCGTAACGCGCCACCCCCTTGGCAAGCCCGCGCGGCGATTTATGGCAGATCGCGCAATCGGAGGCATAAAGCTGGGCGGGGGTCTTGCCCTTGTCCAGATTTTCCTGTGCGGCCGCCGGTCCCGCCGCCCAAACTGCCAGTACCGCAACCGCCGCCCCTAGCCGGCGAGTTAAGCCCATCATTGCCTTCAGCCTTTTGATTGCATCCGGCCACCCCACGGCCCCAAAGAATTCAGCGATTCTCGCCCCCACATCGATAGCCTATTATCGCGCGATTGTGGCCCTCGCTAGATTTCGAGGCAGAACCGATATTTGCAGCATTGCTAGGCACATGGAACTTTGGTTTAATACTTAAGTCCGAAACGATTTTTCGTCCCCCGCGTTCACATGGCGGGACGACGTTTGCCAGAGGCTGAACTGACGCGGGTGCTATTGGCTTTCAGATGTGATGAAGGCGGCCGATGGACCGGTTGCTTCGATTTCTGCTCAAGACGTTTGTTCGCCGGGGAACATTCAGGGTTACCACCTCGCGCGGCACGGTCTTGACCTTCGGCGATGGGACCGGCCAGCCGGTATCGGTTCGTTTTGCCTCCCGCGCTGCCGAATGGGGTATTCTGCTCGATCCCGAACTGAAATTCGGCGAAGCCTACATGAACGGCAGTTTCGTGGTCGAGCAAGGCTCGATCGCCGACGTGCTCGCCATCATGCTCGGGCAGAATACCGACGTGCCACACTGGGCGCGTCCGCAATACCTCATCCGCTATCTTGCGCGCCGCATCGCCCAGTTCAATCCGCGCAAGCGCGCGCGCCGCAACGTGGCGCATCATTACGATCTCGACGGACGGCTCTATTCGCTGTTCCTCGACGCCGACCGGCAATACAGCTGCGGCTATTTCGAGCGCCCCGGGCAGTCGCTCGACGACGCCCAGCTCGCGAAAAAACGTCACCTCGTCGCCAAGCTTGTGCTCGACCGCGGCAGGCCCGGCAGAAACTTGCGCGTGCTCGACATCGGTTGCGGCTGGGGCGGCTTAGGGCTCTATCTCGCCGAAACCGCCGGCGCCGACGTGACCGGCGTGACGCTCTCGCAGGAGCAGCACGCCATCGCCAACGAGCGGGCGGCTGAAAAAGGGCTGTCCAAGAGTGCCCGCTTCCACTTGCAAGACTACCGCGACGCCCCCGGTCCGTTCGACCGCATCGTCTCGGTCGGCATGTTCGAGCATGTCGGCGTCAACCACTACGCCACTTTCTTTCGCAAGAGCGCGCAACTGCTCGCCGAAGACGGCGTGATGGTGCTGCACTCGATCGGCCGCTCGGAAGGCCCGGCCGCCACCAATCCTTGGATCGCGAAATACATCTTCCCCGGCGGCTACATCCCATCACTGTCGGAGGTGTTGCCACGGATCGAGCATGCCGGCCTGCTGGTGACCGACATCGAAATCCTGCGCCTGCATTACGCCGAAACGCTGAAGGCGTGGCGCGAGCGCTTCCTCGCCCATCGCGAGCAGGTCGAGCGCATCTACGATGAGCGCTTCGAGCGGATGTGGGAGTTCTACCTGGCGGCGTCGGAAATGTCGTTCCGCGAGCAGGCTTTGATGGTGTTCCAGATCCAGCTCACCAAGCGCCAAGGCGTGGTGCCGATGACGCGCGATTACATCGCGCGCGAGGAACGGCGTCTGCTTGCCGCCGAAACGCGCCGCCATTCGCCACTGCGGCTGGCCGGCGAGTAAGCGCCGCGCCAATACGGCTTCGTTCAGCAATGCGTCAAGCCCGACCGCGCGGGCGGTCCCGCCTATTTTTTATCGCCGGTGAGTAGCGTGGAAAGCGGGCGATCATTGCCATTCCGCCATCGCGTAATCCGATAAGCGGTGTAAGCCATGATGCAACAAAGTTTCGTCAAATTGACGGAACAAGGACGGCCATGTCTCCGCTCGAATCAGTCGCCCGCAAGCAGGTCGAGGAGCCTGCCCCGCTCTATCGTGCCGCACCGCACAATATCGAGGCGGAACAGGCGCTGTTGGGCGC
>CAYLMY010000073.1:6148-13243 GCA_964384635.1 uncultured Undibacter sp. | reverse complement strand
TCGACCACCTTGTTGATCGGGCAGGTCTTCATGCAGCGCCCGCAGGCCGAGCCGCGCGCATTGGTGAGCCGGTAGCGCGTGCAGCGCTCGACGTCCGGCTTCCACATCTCGTAGCCGTTGAACATCACCTTGTCGCCGAAGGGGATGGCGTCGCAAGGACATTCGCGCGCGCATTTGAGGCAGTTGCTGCAGAAATACTGCAGGCCGAAATCGATCGGCCGGTCCGTTTCGAGCGGAAAATCCGTAGTCAGCACCACTGACTTGAAGCGGGGGCCGACGAACGGGTTGAGCACCAATTCGCCGATACGGCTCAATTCGCCTAGGCCCGCCCACAGGATGAGCGGGATGTGCAGCACGTCGGAATCGGCGTTGGTCTGCGAGCGCGCCGAGAAGCCGAGCGCGCGCAACAGCTCCGCCATGATGCCGGCGATCACCGCGCCGCGTAAGTATGCGCGCATCGACTGCGAGCCGGAGATCCAGTCGTCGCCGCTGGCGCCCTCCATGGTGTCGAAGCCCTGGTCGATCAGCATCACCACAGCGGTGCGGTGGTAGGGCTTGATCTCGGTGCCGTCCTCCTTGTGCGAGAACCAGGCATAGCGTGGGATTTCGCAAATGCCGGTGAGGTCGGAGCCGAGCGCATAGGACAGCGATTTGAGCGCGCGGGCGTTGGCGTCCGGGTCGCGGTACTTGAACAGATCGACCACCGGCGCGGTCGGCCCGCCCTGAAACGGCACTAGCGTTCGGATCACCTGCAGCAGACTGAAGGAAAGGGGCGTCTTGAATGCGAAGCGCGTACGCTCGGTCTTGGCCTTGTCGCCGAGATCACCGTGCAGCGCGCGCTGGAAGAAGGCGGCGCGTTTGGCGACTTGCGGCACCTCGTCGTCGAGGATGAGCGTGGTCGGCCGTTCAACGCGTCTGACCTGCTCCATCGGGAACCGTGAAAGATGCGTCTTGCGCCTGGCCTGACGGTTGCGCTCGCGGCCGGACCGGGCGCCGTTGATGCCCCACCAATAGGCGAAACCTTTCGCGCGCAACGCGTCGGCATGCAACGGCCGGTCGGCCGCCAGCGCATAGTCCGTCGTGACCACGGCGATCGAAAAGTCATCGAGATAGGGATTGCGCAAGCGGTCATCCTCGTCGCGCACGCCAAGGCCCGCCAGCACCGCCAGCCGTTCGGCGTCGACCAGGCTGTGGCCGGCAAGATGCGCGCGCGCCGCAAAGCCCATGGTGCGGATATGGCCGGCTACGCAGACTGCGATCTCGGCCGCGCGCATGTCGGCGATTTGCGCACGCGCCGGCGCGATCCAGTCGCACGCGAGGTTGTCGGGCTCTGGGACGCGCGGGTGGTCCACCAGAATGACGACGGCAAATTCGTGCGCCGGATGATCGCCGCCGGCGATCCAGGCATTCTCCGGCATGCGGCAGATGCCGACTTGGGCGGCGTCGAGGAAATAGGCCGAGCCCTTGATGTCGACCGCGCGCCGCGCGAGGTCGTCCGGTACGGGCGCCGGTTTCGCGGCCACCGGCCCGTCGGCAAATTTGACGAACAGCGCGCGGTAGTGGTCGGCGGCGCGCGCCAGCGGCCCTTCCGGCACGCCGTCCACCATCGCCGCCACTGGCGGCCGCGCTGCTTCGCGCGCGGTCACGCTCTCGTCGACTTTAAGCGTCTCCAGCGGAAACGGCCCAAGATGATAGGGGCGGTCCCTGCCGCGTGGGTGGATCAGCATGGCATGCTTGACGCTTCCTCGTTTGGCCTTGGCGGCGGCCTTGGTTTGCCCGCGAACCTTCAGGTAATTTGGCGCCCAACGCAATCGGGCCTATATCCGCATTGCGGCATTGCGATAGTCCATGGCACCCAAAGACCCCCACAAAATCCCAGTTCCGGACCTGACCGAGGCGCAGGCCAAGGCCGAGCTGAAACGGCTGGCCGCCGCCATCGCCGAGAACGACAGGCGCTACTATCAGGAAGACGCGCCCAAGATCACCGACGCCGCCTATGACGCGCTGCGTGAGCGCAATGCGGCGATCGAGGCGCGCTTCGCCGACCTGGTCCGCCCCGACTCGCCCTCGCGCCGCGTCGGTGCCGCGCCCACCGGCCGCTTCAACAAGGTGCGCCACGCGGTGCCGATGCTCTCGCTCGACAACGCCATGGCCGAGCAGGACGTTGTCGATTTTGTCGCCCGCATCCGCCGCTTCCTCAAACTCTCCGACGACGAGAGGATCACCTTCAGCGCCGAGCCCAAGATCGACGGCTTGTCGATGTCGCTGCGCTACGAGGGGGGCGAGCTCGTCACCGCCGCCACCCGCGGCGACGGCAGCGAAGGCGAGGACGTCACCGCCAATATCAGGACGCTGAAAGCCGTGCCGCACAAGCTCAAGGGAAAAAGCGTGCCCGCGATCTGCGAGGTGCGTGGCGAAGTCTATATGACCAAGGCCGATTTTCTGAAACTCAACGAGCGGCAGAAGGAGCAAAGCGAGCAGATTTTCGCCAATCCGCGCAACTCTGCCGCAGGCTCCTTGCGCCAGAAGGACCCGGCCGTCACCGCCTCGCGTCCGCTCGGTTTCTTCGCTTACGCCTGGGGGCAGATGAGCGAAATGCCGGCCGACACGCAATCCGGCATGGTCAAATGGTTCAAGGCTTGCGGCTTTGACACCAATCCGCTGACCAAAACCTGTCATTCGCTCGAAGAACTGCTCGCGTTCCACCGCGACATCGAGCAGCGCCGGTCGCACCTCGACTACGACATCGACGGTGTCGTCTATAAGGTCGATCGGCTGGACTGGCAGGAGCGGCTCGGCTTTGTCTCGCGCTCGCCCCGCTGGGCCATCGCGCACAAGTTCCCCGCCGAGCGCGCCATCACCGTGCTGAAAGACATCGAAATCCAGGTCGGCCGCACCGGCGCGCTCACGCCGGTCGGCAAGCTCGAGCCGGTCGGCGTCGGCGGCGTCATCGTGCAGAACGTCACCCTGCACAACGAGGATTACATCAAGGGCATCGGCGGCGACGGTGAGCAATTGCGCGACGGCCGCGATCTGCGCATCGGCGACACCGTCATCATCCAGCGCGCCGGCGACGTCATCCCGCAGGTGGTCGACGTGGTGATCGACAAGCGGCCGAAAAGCGCCAAGCCCTACCACTTCCCGAAGAAATGCCCCTGCTACTTGCACACCGATATCGTGCGCGAGACCACGGCGACCGGCGAGGAGGGCGCCCGTGCCCGCTGCACCGGCGGATTCGCCTGCCCGTTCCAGAAGATCGAGCACTTGAAGCTGTTCGCCTCGCGCCGCGCCTTCGACATCGAAGGCCTGGGCGAAAAGCAGGTCGAATTGTTCTTCGAGCAAGGCTGGGTCAAGGAGCCGGCCGACATCTTCACGCTGGAGAAGAAGCACCGAAATGATCTGCTGGAGCAAGAAGGCTACGGCGAAACCTCGGTGCGCAATCTGTTCGCGGCCATCGACCAGCGCCGCGAGATTTCGCTCGACCGCTTCATCTTCGCGCTCGGCATGCGCCATGTCGGCGAGACCACGGCGCTGGCGCTGGCGCGCGGCTACGGCTCGTGGAAGGCGTTCCACGACGCCTGCCTGAAGGTGGCGAAAGGCGACGAGGAGGCGATCGCCGAGATGGACGCGCTCGACCAGATCGGCGACACCGTGATCGACAGCATCAAGGCTTATTTTGGCGAGAGCCACAACAAGGGCATCGTCGACCGGCTGACCAAACAGGTGACAATCCTCGACGTCGAACGGCCCAAGACCGACTCCCAGATCGCCGGCAAGACCGTGGTGTTCACCGGCTCGCTGGAGAAGATGACGCGCGAGGAAGCCAAGGCCCAGGCCGAGCGCCTCGGCGCCAAGGCGGCCGGCTCGGTGTCGAAGAAGACCGATTTCGTGGTGGCCGGCCCTAAGGCCGGCTCCAAGCTCGCCGAAGCCAAGAAGCTCGGCGTTCAGGTGCTCACCGAAGACGAGTGGCTGAAGCTGATCGGTGGTTGATTACCGTAAGGCCGTAAGGCCGTGAGACAGCTACGCTTCCCTCTTCCCCTATGGGAGAGGGTGGCTCGCGCGGAGCGAATGCGGGCGCGAGCCGGGTGAGGGGGCCCCGTGCCTCAGTTTGGTTATTCTCCCTCACCCGGTCTTCGCTTCGCTCGGACCACCCTCTCCCACGAGGGGAGAGGGTGACGGAGTCCGCCGAGAGGCATCAGGTGTGATTCAGCGGCCCGGTCGCCGCCTCCAGCCAGGCCCGCGTCGGCGCATCGAGCAATGGCGACAGCACTTCGCGCACGCGCGCGTGATAGCTGTCGATCCAATGGCGCTCCTTGGCGGTGAGCATGCGGGTCTCGATCAGCCGGCAGTCGATCGGCGCCAGCGTCAGCGTCTCGAAGGCGTTGAGCGGCTTCTCGGCGCCCGCCGGCTCCGGCGCCGCGATCACCAGCACCAGGTTCTCGGTGCGGATGCCGTAGGCGGCGGTCTTGTAGTAGCCCGGTTCGTTGGACAGGATCATGCCGCGCCGCAGCGCCACCGTGCCGAGCTTGGAAATGCGCGCCGGACCCTCGTGCACCGACAGATAGCTGCCGACGCCGTGGCCGGTGCCGTGATCGAAATCGATTCCCGCCTGCCACAGCGCGGTGCGCGCCAGCGGATCGAGCTGGGCGCCGCTGGTGTTCTCCGGAAACACCGCGGTGGCGATGGCGATATGGCCCTTGAGCACGCGGGTGAAGCGGTCGCGCATCTCATCGGTCGGCGCACCGACGACAACCGTGCGGGTGACGTCGGTGGTGCCGTCCTCGTATTGCGCGCCCGAGTCGACCAGGAACAATTCGTTCATGCCGATGCGCCGGTTCGAGCTTTCCGTGACGCCGTAATGCACGATGGCGCCGTTCGGCCCTGCGCCGGCGATGGTCGGGAACGAGATGTCCTTGAGCAGGCCGGTATCGCGGCGGAAGCTTTCCAGCGCCTTGACCGTGTCAATTTCCGTCAATTTGCCCTTGGGCGCCTCGCGCTCGAGCCAGGCCAGAAACCGCGTTAGCGCCGCGCCGTCGCGCTTGTGAGCGGCGCGCGCGCCTGCAATCTCGGCGTGGTTCTTTACCGCCTTCATCAGCGCGATCGGATCGGCGCCGCGCGCCGGCTTGCCGCCATGCTTTGTCACTAGGCGCGTGAGCGCGTCGGCAGCGCTCGCCTGGTCGAGCCGCACGGTCTTGCCCTTGAGCGCGGCCAGATCGCCTGCAAGTACGTCCGGCGCGCGTATATCGGCGAATTCCTCCAGCGTCTGCCGCGCTTTGTTGTCGAGCTTGCCGCCCTCGACATAGAGCGCCGCCCGCCCCTCGCGCGGAACAAGCGCAAAAGCGAGCGCCAGCGGCGTATGCGGCACGTCGGTGCCGCGAATGTTGAAGGCCCAGGCGACGTTCTGCGGATCCGACACCACCAGCGCGTCGGTGCGCTGCTTGGCGAGCTCGGCGCGGATGCGCTTGAGCTTGTCGGCCGCGCCTTCTCCGGCGAGCTTGATGTCGTGCAGCACTACGGACCCTGATGGTGGCGCTGGCCGGCCGCGCCATAGCGCGTCGATCGGATTGTCGTCCACCACCACCAATTCGGCGCCGGCCGCGGCGCAGACCTTCTTCAGCTTTTCGGCGTTCTCGGTGGTGTGCAGCCAGGGATCGTAGCCGAGCTTGCCGCCGCCTTTCAGGTTCTGCTCCAACCATTGCTCCGGCGGGCTGTCCGTGACGTGCTCGATGGAAAAGATCGTCTTGTCGATCTGGGCGTCCGCCTGCACGGTGTAGCGGCCGTCGACGAACAGCACCGCGCTGTCAGCGAGTACGATCGCGAGGCCGCCTGAGCCGGTGAAGCCGGTGAGCCACGCGAGCCGCTCCTCGCTCGCCGGCAGATATTCGTTCTGCTGGCGGTCGGCGCGCGGCACCATGAAACCGTCAAGCCCGCGGCGGCCGAGCTCCGCGCGCAGGCTCGCGACGCGGGCAGCGCTTTGCGCGCGCTCGCTGGCATCGTCGAACGATTGGAACCGGGCTTCGAACATGGCGCGCACTCTAGCGCGCTGCCCCGGCGTAGCAATGCAGGCATGCGAAACGCGCCGGAGGTAGCATAAGTGTCATACGTGCGGCAGACCGGCGAAAAATTCCTCGCACGCTGATGCGCGATGCGGCAATGAATCGATCGTCTGACTCAATTTTGTGCATTGCAATAGATTTGCCGCAATGATGCCATCGATCTTTCTCGTTGATTAACCGATTATGCCTGGAACACGGGGCTTCTATGCATTGTCACGGGGTGTTCGCAAACGCGGAATAGTCTATGCTGCGTCGCAGCAGTGAGCAACGAAGTCCGGATAGTCGCTCGAGCCCCGGTTACGAGAAGGAGAAAGAATATGGTTGCGGTCACTTATGACGTCGCCCGCGTTCCCGCCAGCAAGGCGGCCCCGAAGGCCGCGCGCGCGGACACGGCGGCGCCGCGCAAGCCCTGGTACGTGCGCTATATGGATAAGCTGATCGAAGCGCGCACGCAGCAGGCCCGCCGCGAGCTCGCGCGTTACGGCCATCTGTTGCCCTATAGTTTGGACGAGCGCGGCAACCGCATCGTCAGAACCAGTTCAAAGGACATGCCGTTCGGCGGCTGGTGATCGCCAGATTTTCACCAGCGAAGCCGCCCCGGTCCTCCCCGCCCGGGGCGGTTTTGCTTTCTCACCAGCACGAGCGTCACCCAGCCCTCGAGCGTGATACGGCGCGCGAGCGCAAGCCCCTGCGCGCGGGTGATCGCCAGCACGGCGTTGGCCTGCGCCGGCAGCAGGCCTGACAGCACGACGTATGCGCCGGGTGCCGTCAACCGTGTGAGCGGCAGCGCCAGCCGCATGATCGGCCCGAGCAGAATATTGGCGAAGATCAGGTCATAAGGCGCGCGCGCCGTGATGGCGCGGGCATTTGCTCCAGCGGCGTGCACAAACGTCACCTTCGGCGCCACGCGGTTGAGGCGCGCATTGGCGCGCGCGGCATGAACCGCAACTGGGTCGATATCGGAGGCGGTGACGCGGGTGCGGAAAACTTTCGCCGCCGCGATCGCCAGCACGCCCGAGCCGGTGCCGATATCGAGCAC
>CAYLMY010000073.1:0-6048 GCA_964384635.1 uncultured Undibacter sp. | reverse complement strand
AAACTTTCGCCGCCGCGATCGCCAGCACGCCCGAGCCGGTGCCGATATCGAGCACGCAGCCGACGCGGCCGCGTTTCGCCAAAGCGTCCAGCGCCAGCAAACACCCGCGGGTGCTGCCGTGATGGCCGGTGCCGAAGGCGAGCGCAGCCTCGATCTCGATGGCGATGGCATTGCTTGGGATGCGCGCGCGCTCGTGCGCGCCATGCACGACAAAACGGCCGGCGCGCACCGGCGGCAGGTCGGCCAGACTCTGCGCCACCCAGTCAGCGTCGGCGACGGTCTCGAAGCGCAGCGCCTTTGCCGCCGGGTCGCCGGCGACCAGCGCCACCTGCGCGCGCACCGCTTCTTGGTCGGGCGCATCGCGAAAGTGAACCGCCAGCTGCCACTGCCCGCTGTCGTCCTCGAACGCCGAGCAGACCGCGTCGGCGTCCAGGCTTTCGCCCAGCGCGGCGAGCAGGCGGCGGGCGGCCGGCTCGTCGCAGGCCAGACGGGCGACAATGGTGGTCATGGCCGCTATCTACAGCGTTTGGTGAAACGGCTGGCAATGGCTATATCGGGCACGCAATGAGCCTCGAACGCGCCAGCGCCGCCGCCATCGAAAGCCTCGACCTTGCCCGCCGTAGCGGCTGGCCGGAGGACTTGCGCGTGCTGGTGTCGCGTTACCCACGCGAGCAATGGGACGGACACGCCAATCTGGGCGAGATGGCGCGCTTCTGGCTTTCGCGCCACGCCATGTTCCGCGAGCTCACGGACACGATCCGGCAGATCGAGACCGAGTTCCGCGCTGGCCGGCTGCCGCCGCAGGAATTCGCACGTGCCTTCGTGCCGCGGCTGCAGTTCCTGCTGTCGCAGCTCGAGGTGCACCACCAGATCGAGGACTATCATTACTTCCCGATCTTCCGCGCCGCCGACGCGCGGCTGGCGCGCGGCTTCGACGTACTGGAAGGCGACCACCACGCCATCCATGCCGACATGGCGGCCACGGCAGAAACCGCCAACGCGCTGCTGCGGGCGCTGGCCGGCGACGCCGACAGTTTGCGCGCGCGCACCGACGATTATGCGGCGGCAAGCGGCGCGCTGCTCAAGGGCCTGCTGCGTCATCTCGACGACGAGGAGGACCTGATCGTGCCGCTCATCCTCGACCGCGGCGAGGCGGCGCTCGGCGTCGCGCATTCATAATTTCTGTCATTCCGGGGCGCCCGCTGAAGCCCGCAGGGCGAAAGCGGGTGAATCTGGAATCCATAACCCCAGCGCTGCGGCGTATGGATTCCGGGCCCGCGAGCTTCGCTCGCGTCCCGGAATGACAATGGAGATGTTTCGGCGCCGCTCAATGCCGCTTGAAATACTGGATGGCGCGCTCATGCGCCAGCGCCGCCTTCTTGCTGGTGAAGGTGCCGAGATTGCGCCGCTTGCCGGTCTTCGGATTAACTTTACGCGAATAGAGCCGCCACTTGCCGGATTTGAGCTTGCGGATCATCGCAGCCGCGCCGGCCTCACCAGAAAATGCCGCGCCCGTAACGGCGGTAGACGCGGTAGACGCGGCGGTAGACGCGTTGCACCTCGCGCGGGTCCGTCCGGTAGTAATAGGTGCGCCCGCCCTCGTGGTATTCGGCCCAGCCGTGGCCGACGCGCGGAATTTCGCGGGCGAGGTCCTTGTCGTCGGCGATGCGCGGGTTTTCGGCGTCGCGGTCGCCCCGGTCGGCGGTGCGCTCGGCACTTTCGGCAGCGCGATCGGCGCGGTCGGCAAGATCAGCGGCCTCCTCGTCGCCGGCGTTGCGCCGGGCCATCAGCTCCTGCTTGCTGGGGATCTCGCCGGTCAGCTCGACGCGGGTATTGGCCATCTTGTGCTCCTTCACCAGCGCCCACAATTGCGCGGCGTGCGCAACCGACAGCCGCACGCAGCCGTGCGAGGCCGGCGCCCCGTTGATCTTGTGATTGGTGCCGTGGATGGCGTGGCCCTGCTTGGTGAAGAAGATCGAATAGGGCATGGGCGCGTCGTCCCATTCGCGGCTGTAGTGTTTGCGCTCCATGCGGAACGGCTGGTACTGGCCATCGGGCGTGTCGTAGCGCGCGATGCCGGTGGCCACCGGCCAGATGTAGCGCGGGTCGCCGTCGACCGTAACGGTCATCTGCTGGGCGTTCTTGTCGACGGTGATCAGCAGGTTGGCGCGCGCGGGCGCAGGTGACGCCAGGCCCCACAGGGCGGCAGCGGCGAGGGCGGCGAGCAAGCCGGGGAGACGACGCATGACGGGTCCTTCCTACGCCACCCCCTCAGGATAACACCTTGGCGGGTCAAATGAAGCCGCGATCGCGGCAATTTCATGCGGATTGCGCTCCCCGCGCCAATAGGCCGCGTCGCCGCCATCGACTTTGCCCGCAAAAAGGCGCACGCTGCCCGCGACCGAAACGCCTGCGCAAGGCGGCCGGGCCTTCAATCCAACTTACGACCGGAACCCAACCGGGTGTCCGTTGCCCTCGCTCCGAACCCGTTTCGGACGAAAGGAAAACTCATGAAATTGCCCCCTATCCTACAAGCCGAATCGCGCACGCGGCTCATGCAAGGCGCCGCAGCCGGCGTGCTTGTCACCGTGGTGGTCGGCTTCGGCTGGGGCGGCTGGACGCTCGGCAGCAGTGCCACGAAGATGGCCGAGACCAGCGCCACCAACGCGATGGTGGCGGCGCTGGCGCCGATCTGCGTCAACAAGTTCACGCAGGCGGCCGAATCCACGGCGACGCTGGTTGCGCTCAAGGCCACCGACTCCTGGCAGCAGGATACCTTCGTGGCCAAGGGCGGCTGGGCGACGTTTCCCGGCAACAAGGAACCTAACCGCGACGTCGCCGAGGCCTGCGCCAAGATTCTCACCGCGCAGAAATAGCGGCGCGCTTCACGCTGTCATTCCGGGGCGCCCCCCGGAATGAGGCGCGTGCGAAAGTGCGCGGCGGCTAATGCTTGCGGGCGTCGACGCGGAAACCGACAATCGTGGCCTCGCCCAGCGCCTTGGCGGCCTCCAGCCGGTGCAGGCCTTCGACCAGCACGAAGCGTGCGCCGTCCGGCCGCACCAGGATCGGCGTCTGCTGGCCGTTCTCCAGCATGCTTTTGGCGATGTCGTCGACGCGCGCGGCATCGAGCGTTTTGCGGCGCGCGGTCGGCACGTAGATTTTGTCGACCGCGAAGGTCTCGCGCTTGAGCATGCCGGCAGGCTAGCACGGCTGCGGCCGCGCGCGGCTACGCCGCCTCAATTGCCCAGTTCCAGCACCCAATAGCGCCGGCCGTTGGAACTCACGGCCGAGGCGATGCCGTAGGCGCTGACGCCGCCCATCAGCATGTTGCGCCGATGTCCGGCCGAGCGCGCCCATTGCCGGATGGCGCAGTCTTCGGTGGCGCAGCCGTAGGAAACGTTCTCGGCCGCGGTCGAGGCCACCGTCTGCATGCGCTGCTTGAAGCCGCGGTGGTCGAGGTGGTGGCGCGCGGCCATGTCGGCGGCGTGGGCATAGGCGATGCCCATCAGCTCCGCGCTGAAGTTGAGCGGCATGCGGCCGTGCGCGGCGCGGTAGCTGTTGAGGTCCATGGCGCCGGCGGGGGTGGCCGCGAGCAGGGCGGCGATGGCCAGGCATGGGGCTGCGCGCATGGCGGAGGTCTCCTGACCGGCGCAAGCTTAGCCCTTTCCGTGCACGCGTCCCATCGCCATATCAGCCCCATGACCGAACCGCTCATCGTCGTCATTCCCCACCGCCTCGGCAAGGACGAGGCGGCGCGCCGCATCAAGGACGGCTTTACCCGCGCCAAGAGCGAATTCTCCCATCTCATCCGCGTCGAGCAGGACGCCTGGGAGGGCGACCGCCTGAGCTTTGCCGCCGCCGCGCTCGGCCAGCACGCGCACGGCACCATCGACGTCTACGACGGCGCGGTGCGGCTGGAGGTGACGCTGCCCTGGCTGCTGGCGCGCTTTGCCCACGCGGTGCAGCGCGTGGTGGGGCAGCGCGGGCAGTTGCTGCTGGAGAAGAAGTGACGGCGTCTAGCCGTCATCCCCGGAAGCCCTCTTCACGCAAAATGATCCGGGGATCTCGCGCGACAAACTCTGCCGTCACTCGACGCAGACATATTGCGCGCCGTTCATGCCGAGGCGCCGGGCGGCGCCGCGCGCGAGATCAAGCCGCGCGCCTTGCGCGTAGGCGATGCCGTAAGGCCCGCGGTCGTTGATGCGCACGCTGAGCGAGCGGCCGTTCTTGGGATTGGTCACGGTCAGCGTGGTGCCGAGCGGCCAGGTGCGCGCGGCCGCCGTGTTGCCGTTGGCGTCGAACGCTTCGCCGTTGGCGGTGTGCTTGCCCGTCCAGTAATAGCTCGCCAGCACTTCCTGCCCCGCGCAATTGCCGGACGGCTTGACGTATTTGTGAACCGAGCCCCATCCGGCCGCCTGCGCGGCGGTGAGCGTGAGCAGGCTGGCGAGCAACCCGATACTGATCGACTTCATACAATCCGTCTCCCGTATTGTTTGGTGATGGAGGGCTGTAGGGCGGCGCGAGGTGGCGAGAATATGACGCAACGGGGGCAGGCGGCCGCGCGAGGGGCAGCTATGCAGTATTGCGCACCGTATCTGCGCAAAAATCGCAATTTACGCCGCCGGCATCAAGGCTATGCGGCAACGTTACGCACCGAAATGCGGCTGGCGGCGACAGCGTCTCGCGGCCTCATGGTGAGGAGCCGCGCGTAGCGCGGCGTCTCGAACCATGGGGCCGCCCCATCCTTCGAGACGGGCGCTGCGCGCCCTCCTCAGGATGAGGGCGGATCAATCAATACGCCAACACCAACAGCTAATGGTGCCCCCCGCGCGCGTCAGCGCTTGTGCCGCTCCGGCTTGGTCAGGGCCTCCGCGAGGCTGTGCGGCCGCCGGGCGCCGATCACTTGGGCGATGCATCCCTTGTCGGGTTTGCAGGTGACGATGCAATCGCTTCCGATGCCGCCCTTGCAGTTGGTGGCGCAGCCGTAGCCGCTGGGGTCCTGCGAAAACCGGCCGCTGGCTTTATCGCACGCCGCTTTCATCTCCTCGACGCTGGTCTTGTGCAGCGTGATGTCGCGGGCCAAGGACGGCGCGCCGAGGCCGAGGGCGCCGATCAGGATGAGCAGGACGGTTGGATTTCGCACGGCAGACTCCCCACGCTGCGCGTCGCTTCCCCGGCGGCAGTTAAGCACAGGGAGCTGGGATACTTAAACCCATGCGGCGAGGGGGAGGCTGAGGCGTGGGACGATGCGCATCGCTAAAGGGTACACCCAGGCGTTTGGAATGAGGGAGACATGCGTCTCATTAGCGCGGACCCGCTGCTTCTGCGAAAAGAACAAACGCCAATTTAGACGTTTTGGTACAACCAGAAGGCAGGTATGCTCGTGCAGGTTGATTTTCGAAATCGGAGAAATCGTGTGACCCGCTCAGAGGGTATCCATTGGACCAACAAGTCAGTCCTGAGGTTGGCCAAAGGACAAGATCCAATTGCTTTAATCGAGAGAAAGGCGCGCGATTTAGTGTTGCGTGCTCGAGACAAAGGGTGGGCCGGCCCCCCATTTAATCCAGTAGCAATCGCAGATTTGTTGGCGATACCTGTTGAAGCGAATGCCAGCGTAGCAGACGCCAGAATCGTCTTTAAAGATCAGAAATTGACAATTCAATTCAATCCGACGCAGGCCCGCGCGCGTGTGAGATTTTCAATTGCCCATGAAATTGCGCACGCACTTTTTCCGGACGTTGCAGATGAGATTCGTAACCGTGGGGGAAGCCGTACAGTTCCGGATGAGTGGCAGCTTGAGATGCTTTGCAATCTTGCTGCAGCAGAGTTTGTTATGCCGATGGGGAGCATGCCATCGAGCGAGCGCTTGCCGACAATTGAAGAATTGATGACTAAGCGCAAAGAATTTGATGTCTCAGCGGAAGCCTTCCTAATACGCACGACTAAGATGACGACCGAGCCGGTCGTTATGTTTTGTGCATCGGCGATACTTGAAAAAGAACCAATTCGCTATCGCGTCGACTACACTGTGCCTTCAAAATCAGCTCC
>CAYLMY010000072.1:0-13466 GCA_964384635.1 uncultured Undibacter sp. | reverse complement strand
CAATTTGAGCTTGCGCCGCCGTTGGCCGAGCGTGCGCAGCCGCAGCGCGTTGAGCTTGATGAAGCCTTCGGCGTCGCGTTGGTCATAGGCGACGGCGCCTTCCTCGAAGGTGACCAGCTCCTGATCGTAGAGCGAATATTTGCTCTCGCGGCCGATCACCGTGACATTGCCCTTGTAGAGTTTCAGCTTGACGCGGCCGCTGACGAACTCCTGCGACTTGTCGATCGCCGCCTGCAGCATCTCGCGCTCGGGCGCGAACCAGAAGCCGTAATAGACGAGCTCAGCATATTTCGGCATCAGCTCGTCTTTCAGATGCGCGGCGCCGCGGTCGAGCGTGATGCTCTCGATGCCGCGGTGGGCGGCGAGCAGAATGGTGCCGCCCGGCGTCTCGTACATGCCGCGCGACTTCATGCCGACGAAGCGGTTTTCGACGAGATCGAGCCGGCCGATGCCGTTTTCCTTGCCGAGATCGTTGAGCTTGGCGAGAAGCGTCGCCGGCGACATTGTCTTGCCGTCGATGGCCACCGGATCGCCGCGCTCGAAATCGACCGCGATGACGGTCGACTTGTCTGGCGCCTTTTCGGGATTGACGGTGCGCGAATAGACGTAGTCCGGCACCTCTTGCGCCGGATCTTCCAGCACTTTGCCTTCCGAGGAGGTGTGCAACAGGTTGGCGTCGACCGAGAACGGCGCCTCGCCGCGCTTGTCCTTGGCGATCGGAATCTGGTGCTGCTCGGCAAACGCGATCAGCTTGCTGCGTGAGGTTAAGTCCCACTCCCGCCAGGGCGCGATCACGGTCACGTCCGGCTTGAGCGCGTAATAAGCGAGCTCGAAGCGCACCTGGTCATTGCCCTTGCCGGTGGCGCCGTGACAGACCGCGTCGGCGCCGACTTTCTCGGCGATCTCGATCTGCTTCTTGGCGATGAGCGGACGCGCAATCGAGGTGCCGAGCAGGTATTGCCCTTCATAGACGGTATTGGCGCGGAACATCGGAAACACGTAGTCGCGCACGAACTCCTCGCGCAGGTCCTCGACGAAAATGTTTTCCGGCTTGATGCCGAGCAGCAGCGCCTTCTCGCGAGCGGGCGCGAGCTCTTCGCCCTGGCCGAGATCGGCGGTGAAAGTCACCACCTCGCAGCCATAGGCGGTTTGCAGCCATTTCAGAATGATCGACGTGTCGAGCCCGCCCGAATAGGCGAGCACGACCTTCTTGGGGCTCTTCTTCCCGCCTGTGGGCATTCGCGTGCTTTCCGTCGGTGGCCGGGCGGCAAGTCATTGGGCCCGAGTAACTTTTGCGCCATGTGTTGAACTCGGGATGGATGCCCGGGTCAAGAGGCGGCGGCACCCTCTCCGCTCAGCCCCGCGAAACCGGCATGCAGAAGGCTGGGTCCGCGCTATTGCGGGGGACGAGCGGTAAAAGCGAGCCGAAAAGCCGGACGAGGGGCTACTCCGTCACGTCCTTGTAGACGTCCATTCCTGCACTGTCGGCAAGGATCGTGCGCCAGCCCTGCAGGAAGCTGCGCACCATCGGATCGCTTGCCACCTTGTGGCGGTTGAGCTCGAGCGCAGCATCGGACTCGTACTCGATTTCGATGACGAGCTGAGCCGGGTCATCGACGTTCTGCAGCACGCGGAAGCGGGCAGCGCCGAGCGTGCGGTAGAACGGCGCAGCGCTGCGCACCAGCGCCAGCACCTGCGCCGGCTCGCCCAGCGCCCGCAACTTGATCTGCAACACCCTTTTGACGCTATCCCCAGGCTCCGCCACAGGCTCCTCCCGCCGACTCAATCCGATGCTGCGCTACCATAACCGCACACGGCGGCAACTCCGCAACTGTCATGCCCCTTACGGCTCTGGCTTCCGCTTGCCGCCGAATAATCCGGCGACGAAATCGTGGCCCGGTGTTGCCAGCCGCTCAATGGCGCGCTCGACCGCTTCATCCGACAACCGCGTGCGCGGCCAGCGGTAGATCAGGCCGTGCACGAGCCAGATGATCAGGAAGGTGAACACACCGGCGAATATGGCATCGCTGACGAAATGCGCGCCGGCCATCACGCGGATGGCGGCCATGCCAGTGCCGAGCGCGAGCGCAGCGCCATAGGCCAGCGCCCGCCATTGCGGCGGCGCCAGCGCCGCCGGCGCGATTGTCCAGAATGCACCGGCCACGTCGCCGGAGACGAACGAGCAGTTGGTCGGGCATTCACCGCGCGGATCCCACCAGGCCGTGAAATGCTGCGTGCCGCCGAATTGCACGACATCGATCGGCCGCGGCCGGCCCCAGTGGTCTTTGAGCAGGACGTTGACCATGAGCCCCGGCGCCAAGGCCAGCGTCGCGATCAGGAACACGGCGGCGCGCCCCGAGATGAACATCTTCCGCCGCGGCAGAACGAGCTTGACCAGGAGCGCGGCCACCGCCGGGGCGACCAGCACGGTGCCGATCCAGAGCCCGGCATTGCGCGCTTGCATCAGCGGCCGATAGATGCGCCAGGCGAACGCATTGTGGTTGGCGTCGATATAGCCATGGAAATGCCGCGCCACGGCGAGATCGAGCTGCGGAAAAAGCCCGAACAGCAGGCCGGTCAT
Source organism: uncultured Undibacter sp. (assembly GCA_964384635.1). Classification (GTDB taxonomy): domain Bacteria; phylum Pseudomonadota; class Alphaproteobacteria; order Rhizobiales; family Xanthobacteraceae; genus Pseudolabrys. Next base: position 10,885 of record CAYLMY010000072.1, on the reverse strand, counting down.
GACGGCGATGGCGAGCGCGATGATCAGTCCGGTGCGGTTCATGCTATTCCAGTGCGCACGATCTTGTCCGAAAAACGGCGCGCGGCCTTCGAGATCACGCGCGCCGGTCTAGCCGAGGCTTGTGGAAATGGGAAGGCGGCCCCGGACAATGCCGCTATAATTTGGCAATGACCGGCAGGCCCACGCTCGATTTCTGGTTCGAATTCGCCTCGACCTATTCCTATCCAGCGGCCATGCGCATCGCGCCACTGGCCGACGCCAGCGGCGTCACCGTGCGGTGGCGGCCATTCCTGCTTGGACCGATCTTCAAGGCCCAGGGTTGGGACAATTCGCCGTTCAACCTCTATCCCGCCAAGGGCCGCTACATGTGGCGGGACCTGGAACGCATTTGCGGCGCGGTTGATCTGCCGTTCGTGCAGCCTTCGCCGTTTCCGCAGAACGCGTTGCTGGCCGCGCGCGTGGCAATCGCCGCGCTGGCGCAGGATTGGGGCGAGGATTTCTGCCGCGCGCTGTATCGCGCCGAATTCGGCGAGGGACGTAATATCGGCGAGTCGGCCACAGTCGGCGCGGTTCTTCAGTCGCTCGGAGTCGACGCCGCGGCTGTGATGCAACAAGCGCAAACAGACTCGATCAAGGGTGTATTGCGCGCGCAGACCGAAGAGGCGCAGCGGCTCGGCATCTTCGGCGCGCCCAGCTTCGTGACTGCCGACGGCGAATTGTTCTGGGGCAACGACCGGCTAAAAACGGCGCTGATGTGGGCGAAGCGCTAGCGGAATTATGCGCTGGGCTGCCGCGGTTCCCGCCAGCGCCCGGCGTTGCGGCCGGCGATCAGCCAGTACACCCCGCCGAACACAATGCCGGCGGCGGCGGCGACTTGCGTCCCGTGCGAAATCGGTGGCGGCGGATGGTCGATGGATTCCTCATAAGACGGCGGCGCCAGCCCGCTGGCGGAATAGCCGAGCAGCATGACGGCGGCACCTGCCACAGCGTGGATCAACACCGAACGGACTTTGACCATCTCCGCGACGGCGATCAGGATTGCCAGCGGCAGCAGAGTAACCGCGCCGGTAAAGGCGGCGCCGGCAAACACAAACACGGAGAATGTGCTGCGCTCAACCACGTCACCACTGAAGCCGTGCCATTCCGGGCCGAGCAGGCCGATGGCGATGGCAATGCCGGCGGCCAACGTCGCCAGCATGACGGCGACGATGATGACGATGATGCGGCCGAGGAACGCCATTAGTCCGTCATCGCCATGGCGCGCAACGCCAGGCGCTCGCGCGCCGAGAGTTTCTCGCTCGCGCTCTTGAGCTGGCCGCAGGCGGCCAGGATGTCGCGGCCGCGCGGTGTGCGCACCGGCGAGGCATAGCCGGCGTCGAACACAACTTGCGAGAACTTCTCGATTCTCTCCCAGTCCGAGCATTGATAGCGGCTGCCGGGCCAGGGATTGAACGGGATGAGATTGATCTTGGCCGGGATGCCCTTGAGCAAACGCACAAGCGATTTGGCGTCCTCAATCGAGTCGTTGACGTCCTTGAGCATGACGTATTCGAAGGTGATGCGCTTGGCGTTGGAGACGCCGGGATAGGTGCGGCAAGCGTCGAGCAGTTGCGCGATCGGGTATTTGCGGTTGAGCGGCACCAGCTCGTTGCGTAACTCGTCGCGTACCGCGTGCAGCGAGACCGCCAGCATGCAGCCGATCTCGGCGCCGGCGCGCGCGATATTCGGCACCACGCCCGAAGTGGAGAGCGTGATGCGGCGCTTGGAAATGCCGATGCCATCGCCGTCGGCAACGATCAGCAGCGCGTCGCGCACCGCCTCGAAATTGTAGAGCGGCTCGCCCATGCCCATCATCACGATGTTGGTGATGCAGCGTTCGCCCGAAGGAACCACGCCGTCGGTCGGGCGCGTGCCGCCCGGCCAATCGCCTAGCCGGTCCCGCGCGGCCATCACTTGGCCGACGATCTCGCCGGCGGTGAGATTGCGCACGAGGCGCTGGGTGCCAGTGTGGCAGAAGGTGCAGGTGAGCGTACAACCGACCTGGCTGGAAACGCACAGCGTGCCGCGCTCCGTGTCGGGGATATAGACGCATTCGACTTCGTGCGGGCGCTCACCCTGCACCTCGCCCGGCAGCCGCAGCAGCCACTTGCGCGTGCCGTCGACCGAGACCTGCTCGGCCACCACTTCGGGGCGATCGAGCGTGAAATGGTCCGCCAACGCTGCGCGCAGTTCCTTCGACACGCTGGTCATGGACTCGAAATCGGTCAGGCCGCGGAAATAGATCCAGTGCCAGAGCTGCTGCACGCGCATCTTGCGCTGACCCTCCGGCACGCCGAGCGTGCCGAGGGCGTCGGCCAATTCGGCGCGCGTGAGGCCGATCAGCGACGGCTTGGCTGGTGCGACATAGCGCTCGAGCGGCGTCTTCTCGACGAAGGCGGCCGAGGCCGGTGTCATTTCGATCGTGCTTGCCATCGGGTCAGGTCGTCATGTCCGCGCGCGGGCGCATGGACGACAATATAGGACGCCGATGGCCTACTTGCACTCCGCCGCCACCTTGTCGAGCGCGTCGGAGACGCCCTTGAGCGAATAAGTGTCGGTGGTCTTGGTGTTGTGGGTAGAGATGCTCTTGATCACCATGTCGGCGCCCTTGCGCATGGCCTCCACCATCTGCGCCTCTTCGGCGGCGTTCTTCACCCAGGCCCCGTCGTTCTGGGTGTACATGACGTAGCTCGCGGTGCCGATGGTGGCGGAGGCGTCGACGCCGGGCTTCTGCGGGTAGCCGACGATGATCGACACCTCGTTCGTGACCTTCTCGGCCGGGCGCGTGGAGACGAAGGCGTAAGAGGGATCGCGATTGCGGCCGGGCGGATCAGTCACCGCCGAGGTCGGCTTGGACAACGCGAAGCAGACCGTCTTGCCGCCGGGGCTTGCCTTATAGGCTCCCCAGTCGCCGAACTGGCCGAGCAGCGTGGCCTGGTCGGTCGGCTTTGGTTTCTTCTGCTGCGCGGATGCAGGAATCGCGACTGCGCAGGCCGAAGCCGCCAGGATGGCAATCGTGGTGCGAAGCAAAAAAGTCATGTGCATCGGGCCCTACCGGTCAAAATTCTGACGATCGTGGAACCGCCCCCTCAAGACGCGCCGGATACTAGCCCAATACGGGGGAATATCGCCAATGTGAAGGCGGCAATGCGCCGCTGTGCGCGGAGGTTAGCCGCGGAAAGTTAACACCGCCAGCCCGAATGCCCACCCGCGCCGTGCTAGAAATGGCGCCCCGTTCATCCCCTCCGATCCGACCACCATGAAAGCCCTGCTCTGTACCCGCTACGGCACGCCCGACGACCTCGAACTCGCCGACATCGCCGATCCGACGCCAGCGCCGGGCGAGGCGGTCGTACGGGTCGCGGCCGCCGCGCTGAACTTCTTCGACACGCTGATCATCGCCGGCAAGTACCAGCACAAGCCGGCCTTCCCGTTCTCGCCTGGCGCCGAGTTCGCAGGCGAAGTCGAAAGCGTCGCTGCCGGCGTCACCAGATTTGCGCCCGGTGACCGCGTCATCGGCAATATCGGCTGGGGCGCCGCGCGCGAGAAGGTCGCACTTGCCGCCGACCAACTCGTTGCGCTGCCGGCCGGCTTGGACTTCGACCGCGCGGCCGGCCTCACCGTCACCTACGGCACGTCGCTGCATGCGCTGAAGGACCGGGCCAAGCTCAAGGCCGGCGAGACGCTTGCCGTGCTGGGCGCCGCCGGCGGCACCGGTCTCTCCGCAGTCGAAATCGGCAAGCTGATGGGCGCGCGCGTCATTGCCTGCGCGTCGTCCGACGAAAAGCTTGCGTTCGCGCGCCGGCACGGCGCCGATGCCGGCGTGAACTATGCTGCGGCCGATCTCAAGGATGCACTGCGCCAGCTGACCGGCGGCAAGGGCGTCGACGTGGTCTACGACCCCATTGGCGGGGTGCAGGCCGAAGCCGCGCTACGCGGCATGGATTGGGGTGGGCGTTTCCTGGTGGTGGGTTTCGCCACCGGCGAAATCCCCAAGCTGCCGCTCAACTTGGTGCTGCTACGCAGCTATGACGTGCTCGGCGTCTATTGGGGCGCCTGGATTATGCGCGATCCGCAAGGCCATCGCGCCAACATGACGCAAATTCTCGATTGGTGTGCGCAGGGCAAGCTGTCCTCGCACGTGCACGCGGTCTATCCGCTCGATCAGGCGCCGGCTGCGCTCAAGGCCATCGCCGCGCGCAAAGTGATGGGCAAGGTAATTCTGTGGCCTTAACCCTGGCGTGCGAATTCCGCCAGCTTGCCGCGCGCCGCCTCGCGATGCACCGGGCGGATGTGGTCGGCGACCAGCGCAATGGCGGTGCCGAGCATCGCCGCGTCGTCGGTGAAACCGAGCACGGGCAGCACGTCGGGAATGGCGTCGGTCGGCAGCACGAAATAGGCAATTGCGCCGAAGAGCGTTGCCTTCACCGGCGTCGGGGTATCGCGGTCGAAGGCGCAGTAATAGGCGGCCAGCAGGTCCTCGGCGAAGGGGATGCGTGCGGCGACGCGCGCCAGCTTGCGCCAGAAGCTGCGGCGCAGGGCATTTTCGTCGTCCTCACGTCGCCAGAATGCGGTGCGTGCGAATGCCATGGGGGTAATTTGGGCAGTAATTTGGGCACATGCAAGGCATGACCCTCATCCCGCAATCTTGTCCATCGCCTCGGCCAACCTGACGTCCAACTCGGTGACCCCGCCGGCATCGTGGGTGGACAGCGTCACCTCGACGGTCTTGTAGACGTTGAACCATTCCGGGTGGTGATCCATTTTCTCCGCCACCAGCGCGGCCCTGGTCATAAAGCCGAAGGCCTGATTGAAGTCCTTGAACACGAATTTCTTGCTGATGGCGTCGCGGCCGGCCAGTTCGGACCAGCCGGCAAGCTTGGCCAAAGCCGATTTGCGGGCTTCCGCGGTCAGTTTTTGCGCCATGCGCCCTCCCCCGAGGCAACGCTAAGACCCTCGCAAAGGGTCCGCAGAGCCCTTAGCTATGACAGACAACCCCGATCCTACGAGGCTTCCATGTCCTGGTCATTGAATATCGGCAGGGTGGCGGGCACCGTCGTGCGCATCCACCTGACCTTTCTGATTTTTCTCGCCTGGATCTTCGCCGCCAGTTACGCGGCCAGCGGCGCGGCCACGGCCTGGAATACCCTCATATTCATCGTCCTGCTGTTCCTGTGCGTGCTGCTGCACGAGTTCGGCCACATTTTCACGGCGCGCGCCTTCGGCGTGACCACGCCCTATGTGACGCTGCTGCCGATCGGCGGCGTGTCGCAGCTCGAGCGCATCCCGGAAGAGCCGTGGGAGGAATTTCTCATCGCCATCGCCGGCCCAATGGTCAATATCGTCATCACCCTCCTGCTGGTCTATGTGGCCGGCGCCAACCTGCAGCCGAGCGCCGCAACTTTGATCGACAGCACGCAGATTTCGATGGTGGACCGGCTGGCGATCGTCAACCTGTTTCTGGCGCTGTTCAACCTGATCCCGGCCTTCCCCATGGACGGCGGGCGCGTGCTGCGTGCGCTGCTAGCCAGCCGCATGGGCTATGTGCGCGCGACCGAAATCTCCGCCTCGATCGGCCAGTTCGTCGCCTTCGCGCTCGGCTTCATCGGCCTCATGTACAACCCGATCCTGATCTTCATCGCCATCTTCGTCTATCTCGCCGCTTCCTCAGAAGCGCATATGGTGGCGCTGCGCGCGGTCTCGCGCGGCGTGCCGGTCAGCCACGCCATGATGACGCAATTCGCCACCCTCACCCCGCAGGCGCATATCGACGAGGCGGTGCAGACCTTGCTGGCGACCAGCCAGGGCGAGTTCCCGGTGGTGGACGGCGCCGGCAAGCCAATCGGCGTGCTCGACCGCGGGGCGCTGATCCGCGCGCTCAAGACGCTGGGGCCGGACGCCCGTGTCGGCGACGCCATGAGCCCCGAATTCCCCACCGTCGGCCACCGCACCACGCTCGAGCAGGCGTTCAAGCTGTTGCAGCAGAAATCCGCGCCGGCCGTCGGCGTCACCGACGTTTCCGGCAAGCTCACCGGCCTGGTCACCAACGAGACCATCGTCGAGATGATGATGCTGCAAGAGGCCGCGCCGCGCGGCTGGCGCGCGAGTCCCTGGGGCCGGGCGGCGGGGGCGTGAGCCCGCCGGTTGCTTCCCGGCTGGGCGTGACTATATTGCGCCGCAATAGCGTCGCGTCGCGGGCCCGAAAAGGCCCGCGCTTTGGTTTTCAGGACTGCCCATGAATCTCCGTAACGTCGCCATCATCGCCCACGTCGACCACGGCAAGACCACCCTGGTCGATCGGCTGTTGCAGCAATCGGGCACGTTCCGCGAGAACCAGCGCGTGGTCGAGCGCGCCATGGATTCCAACGATCTCGAGCGCGAACGCGGTATCACCATTCTGGCGAAGGCCGCCTCGGTGGTCTGGAAAGACACCCGCATCAATATCGTCGACACGCCCGGCCATGCCGATTTTGGCGGCGAGGTCGAGCGCATCCTCAATATGGTTGACGGCGCCATCGTGTTGGTGGACGCCGCAGAGGGCCCGCTGCCGCAGACCAAATTCGTGGTGTCGAAGGCGTTGAAGATGGGATTGAAGCCCATCGTCGTAATCAACAAGGTCGACCGCGCCGACGCGCGCGCGACGCAGGTGGTGAACGAGGTGTTCGACCTTTTCGCCGCGCTCGATGCCAGCGACGAGCAGCTCGACTTTCCGATTCTCTACGGTTCGGCCAAGGAAGGCTGGATGGCGACGAGCCAGGACGGGCCGAAGGATTCGATGGCGCCGTTGTTCGATCTGGTGCTGCGCCACGTCCAGCCGCCGCACGTCGAGCCAGGCCCGTTCCGCATGCTCGGCACAATCCTGGAAGCCAATTCCTATCTCGGCCGCATCGTCACCGGCCGCATCACCTCCGGCACCGTCAAGGCCAACCAGAACGTCAAGGTGCTCGACCGCGAAGGCAAGCTCATTGAGCAGGGCCGCGTCACCAAGCTGCTGGCCTTCCGCGGGCTCGAGCGTACCGGCGTCGAAGAAGCCGAAGCCGGTGACATCGTCGCGGTGGCGGGGCTGCCCAACGCCACGGTCTCCAACACCATCTGCGCGCTGGAGGTGGAGACGCCGCTGCCGGCTCAGCCGATCGACCCGCCGACGCTCGCCATGGTGTTCCGCGTCAACGATTCACCCCTTGCCGGCACCGAGGGCGACAAGGTCACCGGCCGTATGATCCGCGACCGGCTGCTGCGCGAGGCGGAAGGCAACGTGGCGCTGCGGGTTCGTGAATCCGACGAGAAGGATTCCATGGAAGTGGCCGGGCGCGGCGAATTGCAGCTCGGCATCCTGATCGAGACTATGCGACGCGAGGGCTTCGAGCTGTCGGTATCGCGGCCGAAAGTGCTTCTGCGCGAAGACGAGAAAACCGGCGAGGTGCTGGAGCCGATCGAGGAGGTCGTCATCGACCTCGACGAGGAGCATTCCGGCATCGTCGTGCAGAAAATGTCGGAGCGCAAAGCCGAGATGATGGAGATGAAGCCATCCGGCGGCCATCGCACCAGGCTGGTGTTTCACGCGCCGACGCGCGGGCTGATCGGCTATCAGGGCGAGCTGCTCACCGACACGCGCGGCACCGCGATCATGAACCGGCTGTTCCACGGCTACGCCCCCTACAAGGGGCCGATCCAGGGCCGCCGCAATGGCGTGCTGATCTCCAACGACCAGGGCGAGGCGGTCGCTTACGCGCTGTGGAACCTGGAAGATCGCGGCCCGATGATGATCGAGCCGGGCTGGAAAGTGTACAAAGGCATGATCGTCGGCGAACACACCCGCGGCAACGACCTCGTCGTCAACGTGCTCAAGGGCAAGAAGCTGACGAACATTCGCACCACCTCCAAGGACGAGGCGGTGCGGCTCACCCCGCCGATCCGCATGACGCTGGAGAAGGCGCTCGCCTATATCGAGGACGACGAGCTGGTCGAGGTGACGCCGAAATCGATCCGCCTGCGCAAGATGCTGCTCGACGAGAACGACCGCAAGAAGGAAGAGCGCAAGAAGGAAACCGAGGCGGTGTGATGTCTGATACCTCACCCCCCGCAAGCAAGCGGCGTACTTTCGATTCTAATTTCGAGTGATTCGAATCAAGCCGCCGAATCACTTTCGGCGCACGTGCCTTCACTCGGGCGTGCCGTGGCTGTCCCATATCAGCACAACCGAAAAGGCTCCCGCGCGCAAGCGACCTCGCGCGCACGGTTTTGCGGCCTCCGCAGGCCAATTATCGCCCTGCTGTGACCAGTAATCCACACCATTTACGGATCATTAATCATAGGGCTTGAAGGGCGCAGGGTTCGTTGCTTCTATTCCGAAATGAGCACGACCCTCATAGAGATTCGCCGCGCCAAGGCGTCCGACGCGGCCGACGTCGCCGAGACCCATGACGAGGCATGGCGCACGGCCTATCAGGGCATCATCCCCGGCAACGAACTCGACAAACTGATCAATCGGCGCGGGCCGGACTGGTGGGATTCGGCCATCCGCAAGGGCAGCCGCATCACTATCCTGCAGTTCGGCGAGCAGATCGCCGGCTACGCCAATTACGGCCGCAACCGCGCCCGCAGCCTGTTCTACGACGGCGAGGTCTACGAGCTTTACCTGCGCCCCGAATTCCAGGGCCTCGGCTTCGGCCGCCGCCTGTTTTCGGCCGCGCGCAAGGACCTGATGCAGAGCGGACTGAAGAGCCTGGTGGTGTGGGCGTTGTCCGACAACGAGCCGGCGGTGGAATTCTATCGCGCGCTCGGCGGCCGCGCCGTCGCCCGTTCCTCGGAACGCTTCGGGCTAAAGACGCTCGACAAGGTCGCCTACGCCTGGCAGGGGTGATTCTCCGTCGTCCCGGCCAAGCGAGCACTCGGATCGGCGCTTCGCGCCGTCCGAGCACAGGCTCCGCTAACGCGAGCCGGGACCCATAACCACCACACTATCGAGAAGATACGGCGTATCGGTCCCCGCCTTCGCGGGGACGGCGCTTTAGACATTCGGCGCCGGCAAACCCTTCTGCGCACACGCGGCACGCAAGCTGTTCAACAGCAGGCACGCGATCGTCATGGGGCCGACGCCGCCCGGCACCGGCGAGATGGCACCGGCGACCTCGCGCGCCTCGGCAAAGGCGACATCGCCGACGATGCGCGTTTTGCCGCCCTCGCGCGGCACGCGGTTGACGCCGACGTCGATCACGGTCGCGCCCGGCTTGATCCAATAACCGCGCACGAGTTCGGGATTGCCGATGGCGGCGATCAGCAAATCCGCGCGCTGGCAAACCTCCGGCAGATCGCGCGTCTTGGAATGACAGATCGTGACCGTCGCGTTCTCTGCCAGCAGCAATTGCGCCAACGGCTTGCCGACGATGTTGGAGCGGCCGACCACCACCGCCTCCATGCCTTCGAGCGAGGCATGCACGCTCTTGGCCAGCAGGATGCAGCCGACCGGCGTGCACGGCACCAGTGCGGGCAGGCCGCTGGCGAGCCGGCCGACGTTGAGCGGATGAAAGCCGTCGACGTCCTTGGCGGGATCGATGGCCGCGATGATTTTGTGCGGATCGATTTGCTTGGGCAGCGGTAGCTGCACCAGGATGCCGTTTACCGTCTCGTCGGCGTTGAGCTCGGCAACGACCGCGAGCAGCTCGGCTTCCGATGTGCTTGCCGGCAGCTTGCGATCCAGGCCGCGCATTCCCGATTCCGCCACCGCCTTGGACTTATTGCGGACATAGACCTCGCTTGCCGGATTATCGCCCACCAGCACCACCGCTATGCCTGGCACGACGCCGCGATCGCGGCGTAGACGATGCACGGCGTCGCTCACCTTGCCGCGCAAGTCCGCCGAAACCATCTTGCCGTCGATAATCCTTGCCGTCATGGACGCTTTCTAGCGCGCCGCGGCCATCTTCTCCAGCGCCGCGATCAGCGTTGGGCCATCGCCCGCAAGGACGAGCCGCTTGACGCGCGCCGTGGCGCCCGCAGCCAGGGTGACGTCGCGCGGCGCGACGCCGACCGCCTTGGCGATCAAGCGGATGAGCGCGTCATTGGCTTCGCCCTCGCTCGGCGGGGCGGCCACGCGGACCTTCACCACCGCGCGCCCGTCGGCTAGGTGCTCGATGCCGTCGATGGCGTTGCGGCCGCCCTTGGGCGTTAGCCGCACGACGAGCGCGACCCCATCCGCAACCGCGCTCCAGGGCGCAGCCACCCTAGAAGACGTTGGGATAGATGTAGCGGACGATGACGTTTTCGATAAGCAGGATGATCAGGATCAGGATCACCGGCGAAATGTCGATACCGCCGAGGTGGGGCAGCATGGAGCGGATCGGCCGCAGCAGCGGTTCGGTGACGCGGTAAAGAAAATCTCCCACCGCCGCCACCACCGCGTTGCGGGTGTTGACCACGTTGAAGGCGATCAGCCAGGACAGCACGGCGGCCGCGATCAGCAGCCAAATATAGATCTGAAGCACCAGCAGGATGATGTCGAGGACCGAGCGCATGCGTGTTCATCCGTTCGAAATGTGGGCGGAAACTAGCGGGTTGCATGGCCTGGAACAAGCCGACCGGCGGCCGCTGTGTGCCATTTTACTTGCGCATGAGCTAGTCCGAAAACCGGTGCCCATCCCGATCAGGTCGAGGACAAGCTTTTCGGGATCACGCGCTGGCCCGATCCTTGACAGGCCGCGACCCTGGCCCTAAATGGCGGCCACTCGCCGCCACTTCTGGCGCAACGACGTTAAATTGTTGCGATTCGGCGGGGCCGTAGCTCAGTTGGGAGAGCGCCTCGTTCGCAATGAGGAGGTCAGGGGTTCAAATCCCCTCGGCTCCACCA
>CAYLMY010000071.1:0-13503 GCA_964384635.1 uncultured Undibacter sp. | reverse complement strand
CGTCTCGGAATAATCGCGCTTCGGCGTGGACATGGCGGGCTATGTAGCAGGCCGATTCCGCATCGCAAAGGCCGGGCGGCAAACTCGCTTCCCTTTCCCCTAGGGAAAGAGGGAAAAAGAGAGAACGCCGCAAGCTCGGCGCCCTACACCTCGCCCAGCAGCGGAAAGGCATCGCCGGCGCGCGCGAGCGCGTCGCGCGCCTGGGCGGAGTCGGCTGTCATGGCGCGCTGGAGCGTCTCCACCGATTCGAATTTCCGCTCGTGCCGGATCCAGCCGATGAAGGCGACGTCGATTAGCTGCCCGTAGAGGTCGCCGTCGAAGTCGAACAGGAAGACCTCCAGCAGCGGCGCGCCGTTATCGAACGTCGGCCGGCGGCCGAAGCTCGCCACGCCGTCGAAACGATTGTTGCCGACGCCGATGCGCACCGCGTAGATGCCGTGCTTGAGCCCGCAGCCCGGATCGAGCCGCAGATTGGCGGTGGGAAAGCCGAGCGCGCGGCCGCGCTTTTCGCCGTGGATGACCTCGCCCGAGGCGAACCAGGGCGCGCCCAAAAGCTCGGCCGCCTCCACCACCTTGCCCTGACTGAGCGCCGCGCGCACCGCGCCCGAGGAGACCGGGCGGCCCTCGTCCTCCAGCGGCGGCACGATGTCGACCGCAAAGCCGAGGCGCGCGCCCTGCGCGGCCAGAAAATCGGGCGAGCCGGTGCGGTTTTTGCCGAAATGGAAATCGAAGCCGATCGCCGCGCCGCCAATGCCGAACCGTCCGACCAGGATGCGTTCGATGAAGTCCTCGGCCGAGGTCCCGGCCAGGGCCGCGTCGAAGGTCATGACGATGGCGCCGTCGAGGCCGGTGGCCGCCAACAGGCGCAGCTTGTCGCGTTCGCTCGACAACTGGAACAGGGTGTCCTGCGGTCGCAGGAACAGCCGCGGATGCGGCACGAAGGTCAGGGCCGCGGTCTTGCGGGCAAGCGCCGTAGCGCGTTCGCGCGCGGCGGCGATCACGGCGCGGTGGCCGCGGTGCACGCCGTCGAAATTGCCGATCGCGATCACCGCGCCGGCGAGCGCGCCCGGGTCGATGCCCTGCGCGCCCCCGCGCGCCACGTCAAATCTTTGCGCGCCGGGTTTGTTCATGTGACGGCCGGACGGTTGCGGACGGGGTCGCTCACGGGAGATGTGCTCATTTTCGCGGCAGGCCGCTTATTCGGGCGGGCATACGGTTAGCGCGCGGTTAATAAATTTTCAAATTAACCGGTTATTCAAAGGCGGTTGCTAGCCTGCGTCACTGCTTCCAGGGGAGCCCATACGGGCATTTTGCCATGGCTGTCGACCTCAAAATACCGGTTCTGGTGGTGGACGACTACAGCACGATGGTGCGCATCATCCGCAACCTGCTCCGGCAGCTCGGCTTCGAGCACATCGACGACGCCAACGACGGCGCGGCGGCGCTCGCCAAGATGCGCACGCACAAATACGGCCTGGTGATCTCCGACTGGAACATGGAGCCGATGACCGGCTACGACCTGTTGAAGGAAATGCGCGCCGATCCCGAACTGGGGCGCACGCCGTTCATCATGGTGACGGCCGAATCAAAGACCGAGAACGTGATCGCGGCCAAGAAGGCGGGCGTCTCGAACTACATCGTCAAGCCGTTCAACGCGCAGACGCTCAAGACCAAGATTGAAGCGGTGTTCCCGGACGCCGAAGCGCCGGCGGCGTAACAAAGCACTCAATTCAGCATTGAAGACGCACGGCGCACGCGGAGCAACCCTCTCCCCTTGTGGGAGAGGGTGCCGAGCGAATGCGTTAGCATGAGCGAGGCGGGTGAGGGGGTCGGGGCTCAATAGAGGCGATGCCCCCTCACCCGGCTCGCGCTCGGATTCCCTCCGCGCGAGCCACCCTCTCCCACAAGGGGAGAGGGGAAGAGAGATTGCCTCGCTTCCTTCGTTGAGCACCTCACCACACCAGTTGCCGCATCACCGCCTTCGGCATTTCGCCGGCGGCGGCGAAGGTCGCGCTTAGCGCCGCGGCGTCCGGCCGCTCGCGCCCGCCCAGCTCCTCGGCGTGAATGCCCGACGTCACGAACAGGAAATCGACGCCGAGGGTGCGCGCACCCTTCAGATCGGTGCGCACGGAATCGCCAACCGCCAGCACCTTGTCGAGCGCGATTTTGCGGCCGGCGGCGGCTTCGGCCTTTTTGAGCGCCATGTCGTAAATCGGCCGGTAGGGCTTGCCGGCATAGAGCACCTCACCGCCCATGGTGGCGTAGAGATCGGCGAGCGCGCCGGCGCAATAGACCAGGCGCTCGCCGCGCTCCACCACCACGTCGGGATTGCCGCAGACCATGAACACTTTTCGCTTCAGCATCGCCTCGAGCCGGCCGCGATAGTCGTCCGGCGTCTCCACGTCGTCGTCGTCGAGCCCCGAGCAGACCACATAGTCCGCGCTATCCAGCGGCGCAAAACGCACGTCGAGCCCGGTGAAGACGGAACGGTCGCGCTCGGGGCCCATATGGAACAGGCTTTGGCCGCGCCGCTGCTTGATCACGCTGCGGGTGATGTCGCCGGAGGAGACGATGGCGTCGCAGGTCTCAGGCGGAACGTGCAGTCTTGCGAGCTGGCGGCCGACCTGTTCGCTCGGGCGCGGCGAATTGGTGATCAGCACGACCGCGCCGCCGCGCGCGCGCATGCGCATGAGCGCGTCGCAAGATTCGGGGAACGCGGCGACGCCGTTATGCACCACCCCCCAGACATCGCACAGCAGCGCGTCGTAGCCGGGCGCAAGCTGAGCGAAATGCGGAATCAGGGGCGGCAGGACGGCGTTCATATTTTTCTTTTACGTCATTCCGGGGCGCGAGCGAAGCGAGCGAACCCGGAATCCATAATCACAGACCGGGGTTATGGATTCCGGGCTCGCGGCCACCCCCAAGTCGGCTACAGCCGACTTGGGCTTTTTGTCGCCGATCTCGGGTAAACCCGAGATCGGTGGCCGCGCCCCGGAATGACGGCGACAGGGTTTCGAAACAAGATGCGAGTTAGCCGCTCAGCCGATGCCGCCCGCCGCGGCGACGGCAAACGGGCTCGGCGCGTCGCCGGCCGGCTTTACCGCATCGGCCCCGCCCGCGCCCGTCTGCAAGGCCTCGGCCCGCACCGGCCGCGGGGGTGAGAACAGGAAGCCCTGGCCGAAGCGCACGTCGTAGTCGAGCAGGTCGACCACCACGCCCTCGCTCTCGATGCGCTCGGCGATGAGATCGATGCCGGAGCGCGCCAACAGGTCGGCGAGATCTTCCGGGTGGATATCGCTCTGCGCGGTAGAGCGGTCGAGCAGAAGGCTGGCCGGCACCTTCAAATAGCGGAACCAATGATCGGCCAGGTCCTTCGGCTCCATGCGCAGGTCGGCGACGTGATCCATGGAGAAGCGGAAGCCGCGCTCGGCGAGCGCCGCGAGGCTTTCCTGTTCGAGCGGCCCGAACAAGCGATAGGCGCTCTGGCTGAATTCGAAGATCAGCGCGGGCGCCAGCGCACGATTGGCGTCCATGAAATCGAGGAACTGCTTGAAGTACGAGGAATCGGTCAGCGTGGTCGCGCTGATATTGCAAAACAGGCTGACGTCGCGGCTCTTCAGCTGCAGGCGGCGGAGCACCTGCACGCAGCGGAAGGCCAGCAGATTGTCGAGTTTCGGCACCAGCCCGACGCTTTCCGCGATTCCGATGAAGTCGATAGCCGGGATGACATCGCCGTCCTCGGTGCGCAGCCGCGACAATGCCTCGTAGGAACGAACCTTGCGCTGCGGCAGGGTGACGATCGGCTGCAAATAGAGATCGATGCGACTGGTATCGATCGCCTTGGCGACCTGATCGGCGATTTCTTCGCGGCTTATGCCCAAGGACCGGCGCGCGGCGCCGATGGCATCGCTTTCGCTCAAATCAAGCGCGGCATCGGGTGCGGGTGCGGCGGCAACCGGCGGCGGCGCGGCTGCCGGTGCTGCCGCCGGCGCGCTGCCCTGGTTCTGCAAGGTGGCGGCATGGGAGGCGACGGTTTCGGCGATCTGGCGCACCAGCACGCCGAGCTCGCCGATCTCGCGCTGCAGCGGCTCGGCGGCGCCGCGCGCGCGCTCCACCGCCTTGTCGATGCGCGGTTCAATGGCGTTGAGCCGGCGGGAAATCTCCACCACCTGGTGGGCGAGGTCGGCGGTGCCACGCGACAGGTCGGCGATCTGATCGCCGAGCGCGAGGCGGTCGCGCAGGCGGCTGTTGACGGTGCTGTACACCATCATGGCGGCCAGCACCGCCACCGCCACGATCGCGGCGCTACGGGCGTCCATCCTGAAGCTGATATAGAGCACGGCGCCGACCGAAACGGCGATGAGCACCATGCAGACCGCAATGAAGATGGCGCTGATGCGGACCATGCGATGATTTCCTGGGCGGCCTGCGCCGGGCAGGCAGCACTTTACGCCGGCGGAACTGATTCGCTCCGCCGCGCATCAATGTTCATGACAGCGCGGGTCCGCGCAACCTTGAGTCCTGATATGCTCACGGCAATTCGCCCCGCGGGGCAGGACCTTGAGGCCCCATGGCACCTGGAAACCCGGCATTATCGGCGTCCGGCGGCTCCGGCTGGCTGGCCTGGCTGACCGCCTCTCCGGGGCGGGCCTTTGCCGCCTTCTTAGGGCTGCACACCGCGGTCTGGACCGCGCTGCCGGCGCTGCTTTATCCCAACCTGCCGCTCGATCTGATCGAGGCGCTGATCTACGGGCGCGAGTGGCAGCTCGGCTATGACAAGCTGCCGCCCCTGCCCTGGTGGCTGGTGCAGATCGCCTACCGGCTGGTGGGGCACGACTTCGCCTATTACCTGCTGGCCGAAATCGCGGTGGTGGCGGCCTTCGCGCTGGTCTATGCGGCGGCGCGGCCGCTGGTCGGGGCGGTCGGCGCGCTCGTTTCGGTGCTGATCATCGACGGCCTGCATTATCTCAACTACACCGCCGCCAAATTTAACCACGACGTCATCCAGCTGCCGTTCTGGGCGCTGGCGGGCTTCGCCTTCCACCGCGCGCTGCGCGGCCGCCAGCTCGCCGACTGGCTGCTGCTCGGGCTGGCGCTGGGGCTTTCGCTGTGGGCGAAATATTTCGTGGTGGTGCTGGCGGCGCCGATGGCGCTGTTCGTCCTCGTCGATCGCGACGCGCGCAAGGTGCTCGCCACGCCCGGGCCCTATATCGCGATCGCGGTCGCGCTCATCACGGTGGCGCCCCATCTGGTGTGGCTGGTGAAGACCGATTTCCTGCCGCTTGGCTATGCCGAGCACCGCGCGGTGCTGCCGCGCGGCTGGTACGACCATCTCTGGCACCCGCTGCAATTCGCCATCGGCCAACTCTTCTTCATGCTGCCGTCGCTGCTGATCGCGGCGCCGCTGTTCGTCCCGCGCCGCAAGGCGGATGCGCCGGACGCCAAACCCCCGGCGGACAGCTTCGATTATCGCATCGTGAGCTGGCTCGCCTTCGGGCCGATCGCGACGGTGCTGGCGATGTCGGCATTAAGTGGTCGCGGCGCGATCGGCATGTGGGGCTATCCGCTCTGGCTGTTCCTCGGCCTGTGGCTAGTGCTCACCGCGCGCCGCCTGCTTGAGGGCCTGCTGCTGGCGCGCATCGTTGCCACCTGGGCGATCGTGTTCGTGTGCTTGGCGCTCGCCTTCTTCATCAATTACGCCGTGCTGCCGCGCTTCGACCACCGCTACCGCGCCGTGTTCTTCCCGGGCGACAGCCTGGGCCGCGAGATCACGCAGCGTTATCAGGCGGCGACCGGCAAACCGCCGGCCTATGTGATCGGCAGCATGTGGGACGGCGGCAATCTCGCGCATTATTCGCCGAGCCAGCCGCGCGTGCTGGTCGACGGCGAGCCGAAGCGCACGCCGTGGATCGATCTTGCCGATCTCAGGCGGCAAGGCGCGGTGGTGGTGTGGACGGCCGGCGATCCGAAAAAACTGCCGGCGAGGCTTAAGCCGGTGGCGGACGGCGCCGCGGTGCAGCCACCGCTTACGCTGCTCTATCGCCGCGGGCCGGGAAACGTCACAGTCGGCTGGGCGATTCTCAGGCCGCAGCGATGAGCGTCTTTGCCTGCGGCTCGCTTGCCGCCCGGTAGCGACGGTTAGCCGTCGTGGTACGTCATGGTTGGACCAAAAGCGGTCCGTTTTCCACAGCGACGGAATTTCCATTACGGGCCGAGCTTATTGCAGTAGGCCGTTGGAGGTTGTCGCGCACGGTGATTCTGTCGCTTCGCCATGCTCCATCGTGCTGCGCTCGCGCTAAACCATCGCGCCGGGAACCAACGATCGCGATATGGCTTCCAATCAAAATTTTGCGATCCGACCGGAGGCATGCGCAGGCCTCGTATTGCCCGGCGGTGGCGCACGCGGCGCCTATCAAGTCGGCGTCTTGAAAGCAATTTCTGACCTTGTTCCCGCTGGTCGAAATCCGTTTCCGGTTGTCGTTGGTGCGTCCGTGGGCGCCATCAATGCCGCGGTTATCGGCTGCCGCGCGGGCAATTTTAGAACGGCTGTCAGGTCACTGGTGTTGATGTGGTCGCAGATCCGTACGAAAGATGTCTATCGGACCGATCTTGCAACGATCACGACGGCCGCCATGCGCTGGCTGTTTTCATTGGCAACCGGCGGAAGGGGCATCACCAATCCAAAATCGTTTTTGGATAATGAACCATTGGCACGGCTTCTGGGCCGTCAGCTTGATTTGTCACTGATAGCCGACGCGATCGAGAAGAACCAATTGCGGGCTATCGGTATTACCGCATCAAGCTACAGTCGCGGCATAGCGATCACGTTTATCGAAGGGCGCAACGACATAGCGGAGTGGCAACGAGCGCGCAGACACGGTCTACGGTGCCGTCTCACCGTTGACCACATTTTGGCATCGGTATCGCTTCCGTTCATGCTACCGGCACACCGCGTCGGTTCCGAATATTTTGGCGATGGTTCATTGCGGCTGACCGCTCCACTCAGCCCAGCCATTCGGCTTGGCGCGGACCGCATCCTGGTTGTTGGCATACGGGATCTCAAAAGAGACCAAGCCCCGGACACAGCCGTTCCATATCCTACTTTGGGTAATCTTGCGGGATATATGCTCGATCTCATTTTCATGGATAATCTCGATGCCGACATCGAACGATTGCAACGCATCAACAATACCCTGTCATTGCTTGATCCAGATAAACGCGCGGAAACCCGGCTGCGCAAAATTGACGTCATGACCATAGAGCCGTCCCAAGACCTGCGCACAATTGCAGGACACCACGCGCATGAAATGCCAACGACGATCCGAATGCTCATGCGCGGGATTGGCGCCTGGGACAAGGAGTGGCGTTTGGCCAGTTATTTGCTGTTCGAGCCACCGTATATCCTAGAGCTAATCGAACTTGGCTATCAGGACGCGATGACGCGCCGTGAAGAACTTCTAGAATTTCTGCATTTTCGATGACTGCGCTTCTAATCAATGGTGACAAATATTCGCCAACGCCGCACGAGATTTACCCAGCACCGATTGGCGGTCATCCAATGGATGACCGCATCGATTCTTGATGAGTTCGGCAGATCAGCGACTATCGCAAATAAATAGATTCGCTCAGGCCGCGTCGCGGTTGTCGGCGGCCATTTCCCCGCTTGCAATAGCCGCGTCGCGGTTTTCGGCGGTCATTTCGCCGCCGGCCGTCGCCTCGCCCAAGCCAATGGCGCTGAGCAGCTTCTCGATCTCAAAACGCGCGCTGGCGTGCGACAGCGTCGGGCGCGTGCCGAGCGTGCGCTCGTTGAGATCATCCATGGCGGTCAATCCGCGCGGATAAAATTCGCGGAAAACCACCCGTTCGGCCAGCCCATCGATGCAGCGAAAATCCAGCCTTTGCGAAAGTTCCTGCAAGCCCTCGCCCACCTGCCGCTTGTTGCGCGAGCGCACCGCCGTCAGGCGATTGCGCAGGACGATCCAATTAATGGCGGCCTGTTCGAGCAGCTGGCGCTGGCTGCGCGCCTCTTCGACCATCTGAGCGTAGTGACCGGTGCCGCTGACGCCGAGGGTGGCGGGATCGACGGCGGCCAGTACATCGAAGTCGACAAAGCTGTCGTTCATCGGGGTCACCAGCGTGTCGGCCATGGTATGCGCCAGCCGCGTCAGATAGCTGTCATGACCGGGCGTGTCGATGACGATAAAGTCATGGGTCTGCGCCAGCGCATCGACCGCATCGGTGAGCGCCTTGCTTCCCGTGGCCCGATCCTCCGCGGTTGGGAAATTGACCATGTCGCCGAAACAAAGATGTTCGGGAATTTCCAGCTCGCGCGCCGCCTGCGCAGCCCAGGCGCGCCGGTTCTCGATATAATTGGTGAAGCTCTTTTGCCTGGAATCGAGATCGATGGTGGCGACGCGTTGGCCCGCCTTCAGCAGCGCGATCGCGATGTGCATTGCGACGGTGGATTTGCCCGATCCGCCCTTTTCGTTGCCGACCACGATCACGCGCGCGGAGCGCGCACCGGTTGCCGCAGGAATCGCCATGGTTGCCCTCGCAAAAATTGGTTGGGGATACGCACTACGGCCGGATTGTTTTGCTCAAATTATTTGTCACTGATTCGTAAAGTTCCCGCAACCCGCAATATGCGCCCTTTTCGAAAATTCTCTTTGCGCGTGGCAACATAGCCAACGCGCAACCGGCCGGCCGGACGCAGCGCCGCTGAGGCCGTCACACCAAATTATCGCTGCGCGTCGACGACTTTCTCGATGGAACCGTCCATCAGCACGATTTCGCGGTCCATGCGGGACGCCATGGCCAGATCGTGGGTGACCGCCACCACCGTCTTGTGGCGCTGGGATACCAGCTCGCGCAGCAGCTCGAACACCTGTTCGCTGGACTTGGAATCGAGCGAGCCGGTCGGCTCGTCGGCCAGGATCACCGGCGGCTCGTTGGCGAGCGCTCGCGCCACCGCGACCCGCTGGCGCTGGCCGCCGGAGATCTGGTCCGGCCGCTTGTGCATGTGATCCTGCAAACCGAGCGAGGCCAGCAGATCGCGCCCGCGCTCGCCCATGGCGGCCGGCGACAGGCGCCCGAGCGCCCGCATCGGCAGCATGACGTTGTCGAGGATGGTGAATTCCGACAGCAGGAAATGGAACTGGAACACGAAGCCGAGGAAGGTAAGCCGCAGGAAGGCGTGCTCCTGCTCGTCCATATGCACGGTGTCGCGGCCGCGCAGCAGCACCTCGCCCGTCGTCGGCAGGTCGAGCAGGCCGAGCAGATAAAGCAGCGAGGACTTGCCGGAGCCGGAGGGGCCGGTGATGGCGACGAACTCATTGTCGCCGATCGACAGATTGATGTCGTGCACCAGCACGGTCGGCACGATGCCGGGCAAGATGCGGGTGACGTTGCGCGCCTCGATCAGCGGCTGGGCGCCGGCGGAAGCCGCGGCGCGCGGCTGATGTGCGGGCGCGAGGCTCATGTGGCACCCCGGATGATCGCGACCGGATGCTCGCGCGCCGCCTTGCGCGCCGGCGCGTAGCCGGCGCTGACCGAGGAAACCAGCGCCACCAGCCCGGCCAGCAAATAGTGCAAGGGGTCGTAGGCGAGCGGCAGGTGGTTGGAATCGATGAACGGGTTGGTGATGCGGACCGCGCCAAGGCCGCGGCTGAGCAGATAGCCGAGCACGAAGCCGACCAGCGCGCCGACCAGCCCGATGATCAGCGCCTCGACCACGAAGATCGAGCGCACCGTGTGCTCGGAGAGGCCCAGCGACTTCATGATGGCGATATCGCGCGCCTTCTCGTGGGTGATCGTGGAGATGATGTTGTAGGTGCCGAAGCTCGCCACCAGTAGGATAGCGCCGACCACGGCGTACATGATGATGTTGCGGATGATGAAGGTCGAGAGCAGGTCCTCGTTGGCCTCCTGCCACGACACCGACTTGTAGCCGGTCTCGCTCTCGATGCGGGCGGCGATTTCGCGCGATTTCAACGGATTGTTCAGGTGCACGCGCAATTCGTTGATCATGCCGGTCTGCCGGGCAAGGATCTGCCCGGTCTTGGTCAACGTATAGGCGGTCGTCTCATCGATCTGGCGCACGCCGGAATGGTAGAGGCCGACCACCTGGGCGTTGATTTTGGCGCCTTCGCTGGTCTGCAAAGTGATATTGGCGCCGATGCGGGCGCCGATCTTTTCCGCTAAACGGTCACCGAGCACGATGGCATTGGTGGCGCGGTAGAGCGCGTTGAGACCGGCGCCGCGCATCTGCTTGGGCAGCTCGGACACCTTGCTCTCGCGGCGCGGCTCGATGCCGATCACGCTGGCGGCAACGTCGTGATTGGCGTAGCGGATGATCGCCTGCACCTTCACCGAGGGCGCAACGGCACCGGGCAGCCAGGCTTCCAGCGCCGCCATGAGCGCAAGCGGATTTTTGACGCCGCGCCGGCGCGCCTCCGGTGTCAGCCCATGGAATTCGGCGGCATCGAACATCGCGGCCGCCGGCTGCGTCGGCGGATTGCGCCGTTCGTCGGAAACGGTGATGTGCGGCAGGCTGTCGACCATGCGTTGCACGAAATCGTCCTGCGAGCCGACCATCAGCGCGGCCATCATGATCGAGAAGCCGACCCCGGTGGCGACGCCGGCGACCGCGAAGCCGGTCTGCCGCACATGGGCGCGCACATGGGTCCAGGCGATGTCGAGCACCAAGTTCATCGACTTCGGTTCCCGAGCGAGGCGCGAAAAGTCCGTTCGTTCCCGCGTAAGCGGGAACCCAGCGCGAAAATCGACAAGCCTGCGTATCCGGCCCTGGGTCCCCGCTTGCGCGAGGACGAGCGGATAATAACCTTGGCCTTCATGGCGCCGCCGCCTTGACGACGCGGACGCGGGCGCCGTCCTCAAGACCGGTCGGCGCCGGCGAAGCGACGCGCTCGCCCTCCTTCAGGCCGGACAGAACCTCGACCTGGCGGGTGCCGCGGATGCCTATCCTGATCTCGCGCTTACGCGCGCGGCTGCCTTGCAGCACGAACACGGCGCCGCCTTGCAGCGCGTCGGCCGGGATCAGCAGCGCGTTCGGCTTCTGGCGCGTGACGATATTGGCTTCCACGCTCATGCCGGGCTTAAGCGGGGTGTCGTCAGGCAGCGCCGCCTTGATGCGGAAGGTCTTGGCGGCGACGTCGCCCATGGGGGTGATCTCGCGCACCTTGCCTTCAAGCTCGCGGCCGGGAAAGGCGTCGGTGCGGAACAGCACGGTCTGCCCGACCTTAACGCGCGGGATGTCTTCCTCATTGACCTCGGCCACCACTTGCAGCGGCGCCGGCACGCCGACGCGGAACAGCACCTGGCCGACTTCGGCGATCTCACCGATCTCGCCGTCGCGGCGCAGCACCACGCCGTCCATGGGCGAGACGATAGTGTATTCGCTAATCTTCTCGTTCTGCACCGACATCAGCGCCTGCACCTGGCTGAGATCCATGGAAGCGCGCTCATAGGCCTGGGTGGTGGCGGCGCCGCGGGTGATCAGTTCACTCACCCGTGCCATTTCGCGCTTGAGAAAATCCTCGCGCGCTTTCAGCTCTTTGAGCTGCGCCTTGACCTCGCGTTCGTCGAGCCTGGCCAGCTCATCGCCTTTTTTGACGGTTTTGCCCTCGCAGTAGCAGATGTCGACGATGCGGTCGCGCACCAGGCTGGCGACCTTGGCCCAGCGCACCGGCTCGACGCCGCCGGTGGCATAGACGATCTCCACCGCGGTGCCGTGCTTGGCCGCGACCGCAGCGACCTGTGGTCCGCGCCCATAACTCCACCAGCCGGCAGCCACCGCCAGCAGCAGCACGATCGCCGCGGCGATCCATACTCCTCGTCGTGTCACGATTGATCCCGTTGTGTCCGGCAGGCATGTAAGCGCAAAATCATGCGCAATCTAGCCGGTCCGGATGTGCAAATTTTGACGCAGCACAAGCCGGGCCGCTCAGGCGACCGCCTTGATGATCTTGGCGACTTTGCCGAACAGCTCACCGATTTGGCTTTCGGTGACGATGAGCGGCGGGCTGAGCGCGATGGTGTCGCCGACGGCGCGGAACATGACGTCGTGCTCGAAGAAGCCGAGCTCGAGCGCCTCCAGCCCGCGTTTGCCCACGCCATCGGGCTTGCTGGCGAGATCGATGCCGGCGGTTAGGCCGACCGCGCGGATGTCGAGCACGTTGGGCAGACCCTTGAGGCCCATCGCGGCGTCCGCCCACGGCATTTCCAGCTTGCGCGCACGCTCGAACAGGCCTTCGGCGCGATAGAGATCGAGGGTGGCAAGTCCCGCCGCGCAGGCGAGCGGATGCGCCGAATAAGTATAGCCATGGAACAATTCGATGACGTGCTCGGGGCCCTGCATGAAGGCGTCGTAGACGCCCTTGCGCACCACCACCCCACCCATCGGGACCGAGCCCGAGGTGACGCCCTTGGCGAAAGTGATCATGTCGGGCTGCACGCCGTAGCGTTCGGCGGCAAAGGCGTAGCCGAGGCGGCCGTAGCCGGTGATCACCTCGTCGAAGATCAGTAGGATTCCGTGCTTGTCGCAAATCGCCCGCAGCCGCTCAAGATAGCCCTTGGGCGGCGGCAATACGCCGCTCGATCCCGACATCGGCTCGACGATCACCGCCGCGATGGTGGAAGCGTCGTGCAGCGTGACCAAGCCGTCGAGCGCGTCGGCAAGATGCGCGCCCCATTCCGGTTCGCCGATGCTGAAGGCCTGCTTTTCGCGGTTGTAAGTCGAGGGCAGATGATCGACGCCGACCAGCAAGGTGCCGAACTGCTTGCGGTTGGAGACGATGCCGCCGACCGCGACGCCGCCGAAGCCGACGCCGTGATAGCCGCGCTCGCGGCCGATCAGCCGCACGCGCGAGCCCTCACCCCGAACTTTATGAAAAGCGAGCGCGATCTTGAGCGCGGTGTCGACCGCCTCGGAGCCCGAATTGCAGAAGAACACGTGATCGAGATCGCCGGGCGCCAACGAAGCGACGCGGGCGGCGAGCTCGAAAGCCTTCGGATGCGCGAACTGGAAGGTCGGGGCGAAGTCGAGCTCGGCGGCCTGGGCCTGGATCGCGGCCACGATCGGGTCGCGGTTATGCCCGGCATTGGTGCACCACAGGCCGGCGGAGCCGTCGATCAGCTTGCGTCCCTCCGGCGTGATGTAATGCATGTCCTTGGCGCCGGCGATCAGCCGCGGGCGCCGCTTGAAAGCGCGGTTGGCGGTGAACGGCAGCCAGAAGGGTTCGAGATCGTTGGGAACCGTGGCCGTGACGGGTGTTCTTTGCGCTTGCGCCATGGGCCGCCTCGCTGTTGTCGCCTTGCCCGCTGCACAGTGGATTAGCCGCTTTTGCCGATAATGACAAAGGCGGAATCGGCTGCTACCACCCGGCCATTGCAACAAAGTGACTCGGCATAAAGTTCAATGGCCAAACCGAAATCCGGCAAGCCGCAGAAGCTGAAAGCCCGCCTGCCGCGCGGGCTGGCCGACCG
>CAYLMY010000070.1:0-13787 GCA_964384635.1 uncultured Undibacter sp. | reverse complement strand
ACAACGAATGGATCGAGATCGGCGAGCGCTCGCAGATCCAGGACAACGCCACGCTGCATACCGACCCGGGCTTTCCCATGGTGATCGGCCGCGATTGCGTGATCGGCCACAACGTCATCCTGCATGGCTGCAGCATCGGCGACGAGAGCCTGGTCGGCATGGGCGCGATCATGCTCAACGGCGCCAAGCTCGGGCGTAACTGCCTGGTCGGCGCCGGCGCGGTGGTGACCGAGGGCAAGAGCTTTCCCGACAATTCGCTGATCGTGGGCGCGCCGGCGCGCGCCATCCGCACGCTCGACGACAAGGCCGCCGAGATGATCCGCGGCGGCGCCGACATCTATGTGCGGCGCTGGCAGCAATACGCCAAGGGCTTGAAGCGGATCGGCTGAGCGTGCGGCTTAGGTGCGGGCGCGCCGGTAGAGATAATCGGTCGGCAGGCCCAGGCGTTTGCCGGCCTGCACCGCCGGGCTTGCTTCCAGCACAATGCGGTCGGCGAGATTACCGGCGAGCTTGACCAGCGCGTGTTCACCGAAACGCAAGCCGTCATGATCGAGCCCGAGCTTGTGGCGGATGGCGGGCGGCGTGAGTTCGACCGCGGCGCGCACCAGCATGCGTTGCGCGGGTCGCAGCCACGCCGGGAACACTGGCGCTTCGCGCATGATCTTGAGAAATTCGAAGATCACGTCCGAGCGCTCAAGCCGCGGCTCCATCGCCCGGAAAAATGCCTTCAATTCCGCTTCCGTACGCGGCACATCACCGGCGCCGTAAAGCGCCGCTGCCTCGGTGCCTTCGCCATAGTAGCGGTCGCGCGCCTCGCGCGGCAGCGTCCGCACATAACGGTGATAGGCTTCCAGGAAGCCGAAGGCTGCGGTGGCCTGCACCCAGTTGAGTAATTGCGGATCGTCGGCGCGATAGGCTTCGCCTGTTTCGGCGATGCCCTTGACGCGTTCGTGCATGCGGCGCACGCCGGCGATCATGCGCTCGGCGTTTTCGCGCGCGCCATAGACCGTGATCATGGCGGCAAGCCCGGTGCGGCGCAGCCGCGTCACCGGATCATCGCGAAAGCTGGTGAAAGTCCACACGCCGGCGCGCACGCGCGGCTCGGCCAGTTCCAGGATCACCGCAGCGACGCCGCCGACGAACAAAGCCACCGGATTCTTGAACACCCGCCATGACACCGATTGCGGCGGCACCAGCGCGGCTGCGCCGGCCGGCTGGCTGAAATCGGCCGGCGGGCGGCCATCGACCACCATGAGGTCGTGCAGCACCGTGGCCGCCAGCGTTTGCAGCGCCCGCGGCGGCGTAATCGGCGCGAGTGCGATGAGGCTCATGCCGGCTAAATAGGGGCGCGCTGCGGAAAATGCGCCCCCAAACAGGGTGCGGCCGGCCCTTGGGGGAGGGCCGGCCGCTCGCGAACCCGGTCTGGGGACGGGGAGGGGTGGGGACGTGACCGGGAGCGCGATTTCGTTGTTCGTTTCCCTCGTCGTGTTAGCGGCCCGACACCGTGATGGGCGCCACCCGCGGCTCGCCCAACGTGACCCAGGTGTTCGGATCGGACTGCGACTGCCGTTTCACGAAACGGTAGCCGGTCTTGTTCCAGGGCAGGACCTCGGCTTCCTGGTTGTCGAGAACGAACTCGCCGCGATTGGTCTTGACCGTGAGCACGGCATGGCCGTCGCCCTTCTTGTCGCGCACCACGGTGATCAGCAGCGCCGAGCGCGGCCAGCCGGCCTTGATCAGCATGCGCCGCTTGAGCAGCACGTAATCCTCGCAATCGCCGTAGCCGTCGTCGGGGTAATTCCAGCGCTCGACCACGCCCCAATGTTCGAGGTCGGTGAGCGGCTTGATGTTGTCGTTCGCCCAGGCGTTGACCTTGAGCATGTCGGCCCAGACCTTGGGCGTGAGCACGACGTCGCGCGGTGCCGACGGCTTGGCGTGGCACTCCTGCTTGTATTCGACGCAGAACTCGAGCCAGCCGATCGGCGCGCGTGCGCTCGCGCCAACCGAAGCGTAAACCGCGTGGTCGCGCGGTGCGTAGCCATAGGCAAGCTTGCGCGCGCCTGCCGCCGTGCCGCCCGCCGAGGCGGCCAATGCCGCCGCGCAGGCCATGACCAGCATGCCGCCGGTCGAAACTCGTTTGATACGCCAGCCCATCTGTTGTGGCCCCTTCCCCCGTCTTGTTGGGACCACAATTCGCACAAAGCTTTTGCAGCGCGGCTAAGTCGAGCAAGTCATTTTAAGAAGAACCAGAATAAAACAAGAGACGAATACAGTATAACTTGAAATCAAATTTGCTTAAATTCTTAGCGAATACAATTTAGCTAAAATTGTCGGCGTTAATCGGAAAAACGCCGCGTTGGCGCACCCGCGCAGGCTTGCGGACGCAGGCTGTTTACCGTGAGCGGCCGATGCAGAAAGTTCAATAATACCGGCAGGCGGGCGCGCCAGCCCGGCCGAGCGGGTGCACGACGCGCGCAATTTTACGCGCCGCGTTTACCGGCCAATGACTCTATTCGCTGGTGATGGCGTCTTCGAGGAAGTCGGGATGCTGCAGGCGGGTGAATTCGACTGCGAAGCCGTCATCGATGTGGCGGACCACGCGCCCTTGCGTCTTGCCGAGGGTGACGACGGCGCCGACCGCGGGCCGCAGGTCGGGGGCGACCGCGATCGCCGCGCCCGACTGCGACAAGTCGATGATGCGGCAGGAGATATTGTTGCCGTTCGGTAGGATCAGTCGTGCCAGCGAATTGCGCGGCGCGAAGCGGCCGTGGCGGCGGTCTTCCGGCAGATTGAGGATATGCCGGTTGGCAAGCCAGGTGAGCTGGGCAGCGAGTTTGTCGCGCTTGCGCGAGCTCGCCGAGATTGTCATGGCAAAACCGTTTTCGAAGACGCGCGCAATCTGGCCTTCGAGCCGCCCCAGATGGTCGACATAGGCAATGACCCGCTGGTCTTCCTTGCCAGCAACGGGCGCGATCAGCGCCATGCCACCCGGCGACATATTGATGACCTGACACGGGTATTCGCGCCGGTCGGGCAGCATGTAGCGGCCGAGCAGGTTGACCTTAACGCGTTGAAAGCGCCGGCGTTCTTCGGCCAGCGGCAGAAACTTCGGCTTGACTTGCGGCGTTGGCATGGCGCGGCTGGGGCTTGGGGGCGCATTCGCCCACAGCCTACGACCCTAGGGCGGTATCGTTAACGCGGCGTTAGCTAGCCCGCTCGCCGGGTGGAGTTTCCCGCCCGCCGCTGTAGACCACGAAGCCATGCTGCACCCGGCTTGCGTCCGCCGCCTGCCCGAAGCGGGGTGTGCCGCGGCCCGTCAGCTGCGGCCCGATATGGCGCAAGCCGACGAGCTCGAGCTCGCTGACCGGCTTGGCGCCCAGCCAATAGGGCGGGACCGTGGGCGCCAGCACGCCGAGTGCGCGGATGCGGGTGCGGCTACTATAAGCAAGCGGCAGCAGCAGCATTTCGATTTCGGTCGCGGCCCCTTCTTCGGTGCGCCCGGTGAGGCCGGCGACCGCGCCGCCCGCCTCGCGGGTCACGATGCTCAAGAGCTCCTCGATCGCCTGGCGGCTCTGCTCGTCCCAAAGCGTGGTGAAGGCCTCGCCCTTGATCTCGCGGCCGAACAGTGCGCAGACGCGCGTGCCAGCAAGACGAAAACGCAACTGATCGGCGAAGTCCGCCCCCAGCATGAAGGTGTCGCCGAGCGCGTGGCGGATATCGGCCGGATCAATATCGCCGCGCTCGGGGGCGGGGCGGATTTGCCGTCGCCTGTTCCAGTATTCGAACACGGCCCGCGTGGATGCATGTTTCATTTAACGCCTGCCTGTTTCGTCGCGGGACGCCGGCGGCGTTCTCGTTGTCCCCGATCGGGACATCGGTGCCGGCGTTTGGTTGCGACGGTGCAGACGGAGCAGGGCGCATGCCGGGGAGGCGGGCTGGCGCCGGCCAATGCGGGTTAGCGTTAAAAACGGAAGCGGATTGGCGGTGCGCCGATCGCCGCCTATGGTCGTCGGCAATCCACACGGGCGCCGCTTTGAACCTTCCGGCGCAACTTGAATTGAGCCACGGGGAGACGTGGGGGACGTGACAAGCGCCGCTCAGGCGCGATGACGACCCCGCAGAGCGCGGCTCGAGGGAGGGCGAAAGCCCTCCTTTTTCTTGTCGGCTGCGGCGATCTTTGGCTTGCGGCGGGCGGGCAAGCAGCGTAACTGGCCAGCGACCGGACTGGCCGATTAGTGAAACGCGAACCCGCCCTCAATATCCCTCCCGTCATCGTGGCCGTGCTCGCCGTACTGGCACTCGTCCATGCTGTGCGCGTGTTCGTCCTGACGCCGGCGCAGAACAACGAACTGCTTTGGCTGCTGGCATTCGATCCCGTGCGTTACGGGATGGGATTACTACCGCCCGCGGCTTTACCCGGCGGGTTGGGCGCGCAGATCTGGACCTTCGTGACTTACGCGTTGCTGCATGCCAGCTGGATTCATCTTGGTGTCAACGCCATCTGGTTGCTGCCGTTCGGCTCGGCGGTGGCGCGCCGCTTCGGCGCGTTGCGGTTCTTGATTTTCTTCGCCGTCACGGCGGCGGCCGGCGCGCTCGCTCATTTGTTCGCCTATGGCGGGCAGGATGCGCCGGTGATCGGCGCCTCCGCCGCGATCTCCGGCACCATGGCGGGAGCCATGCGGTTCGCGTTCCAGCGTGGCGGGCCGCTAAGCTTCCGGCGCACCGGCGGAGACGCTGATTTTCGCGTTCCCGCGGCCCCGCTTTCCCGCGTGCTGCACGAGCCGGCCGTGCTGGTCTTCCTGGTGGTGTGGTTCGCGATCAATCTGTTGTTCGGTTTGATCTCGTTGCCGAGCGGCATGGGCGGCGGCGAAGTGGTGGCCTGGCAGGCCCATGTCGGCGGTTTTCTGGCCGGCCTGTTGCTGTTTTCCTGGTTCGATCCGGCGACCGATTTTCGGCAATTCGGCGGCGGCAGTGCAACGCGGCATTAAGCAATGCGGCAGTGCGGTAGCTTCTTTTCTTGACGGAACCGGTGCGCGGCAGGATCGTTGCCTATCGCCTGGACTCAGTGGCTGAGCTTGCCCCTAGAGCGCCGGGCTCAGGGAGACTGCCATGAACGTCAAGACGATCCTGGCCGCTAAGAAACGTAACTTGGGCGGCGACGTTATAGACATCGAGCCGGCGGCGGATCTTGCGGCGGCGGTCAAGCTTCTGGCCGCGCACCGCATCGGCGCGCTTTTGATCTGCGGCGCGGGAGGGCGCCTCGCCGGCATATTGTCCGAGCGCGACATCGTGCGCGCGCTCGCCGAACACGGCGCCGGCGCGCTCGCGCTGCCGGTCGCACAGGTGATGACCCGCGAGGTCGAAACCTGCGGCGAGGATGAGACCGTGGCCGCGATCATGGAACGGATGACGGCGGGAAAATTCCGTCATATGCCGGTGATGAGCGACGGCAAGCTGGCCGGGCTGATCTCGATCGGTGACGTGGTCAAGGAGCGCGTCGAGGAGATCGAGCGCGAGTCCGATGCGCTGCGGGACTATATCCGCAGCGCCTGAATTTCGAGATTATTTCGCTGGGCCCTCGGGGCCGTAAGGCTGCGACAGCGCGGCGACCGCCTCGGTCACCGCGTCGATGATTTTTTCCGCGGCCTCTGTACCGATCTTGATCGCTTCCTCGCCGCGATGAAAGTCGAACCAGCCGACCTGGCCGAGACGCGGGCTGATTAATACGTCCGGCGGGTCGCCGGCCAGCCGCGCCCGCGTGATGCGGTCCTGCATCACGTTGAAGGCTTCGATCATGACGGCCGGAATGCTCGGGCGGCCGCGCCGGCCGATAAACTGGCGGCGCAGCACGCGCTCGCGGCTGAACATGCCGAGCAGCCCGTTCGTTTTGGGTGCAATCGCAGCCGCGTCGTCATCCTCGTCGGAGCCGTGGCTGGCGATGATGGTGCCGCGGCCGAACAGGTCGGAATTGAGATTGACCGCGATCACCAGGCGGGCGCCGAGCGCGCGCGCGGCCGAAACCGGCACTGGATTGACCAGCGCACCGTCCACCAACCAGCGTCCGCCGATTAGCACCGGCGGGAAAATTCCCGGCAACGCATAAGAGGCGCGCAGCGCGTCCGCCAGCCGGCCGCGGGTGAGCCAGATTTCATGACCGGTGTTGAATTCGGTGGCGATGGCCGCAAAGCGCAGCGGTAGATCGTCGATGCGGTTGTCGGCGAGCGCGGCTTCCAGCTTGTTGGCGAGATGGCCGCCGCGGAGCAGGCCGGAGCCGGACAGGTTGAGATCGAGATGGCCGAGCACGCTGCGCACGGTGAGGCTGCGCGCCCAGGTTTCCAGCGAATCCAGCTGGCCGGCCGCATAGCAGCCGCCGGCAACCGCGCCGATCGAGGTGCCGACGATAACGTCAGGGACGATGCCGTGGGCGACGAGCGTGCGGATCACGCCGATATGGGCGAAGCCGCGCGCGGCGCCACCGCCGAGCGCGAGCCCGATGGTCGGGCGTATGGCGACCGGTTTGATTGGCGTGGTGGTGGCTTCGGCAGAACGGTCGCCGTTGCGGGCACGCGCGAAAAGACCTTCAAACACCAAACTATCTCTCCCCTGACCCGATGATCGTATCGGGCCCGCCACCCGGCAAGCATTTCGCCCCGATATGGTGAAAAACTGCTGGCGGAGTCTTGTGACCGAAACGTGACAGGGAGCGTGCGCTTCGGTGATTACATTATGGTTAAACGCCGCAGGCTGCGCATAGTTCAGGCGCGCCTGTCACGCGGTCGGCCGCCGCATGGAAAACACGCTCTCGACCACGGTGTATTGGTCGTAGCCGCAGCGGGCGATCGGCTTTAGGGTGGCGGTGTCGAGCAAGCCGTCGACGATGAAGCGGTCGTCGATATGCACGCCGACGACATGTCCGATGACCACGTGGCATTCGACCGCCATGCCGCCGGCGCTCTCGATCGGCACGATCTTGATCAGCTTGCATTCGAGCGCGCAGGGGCTCGCCTTAACGCGCGGTGGCTTGACCAGCCGCGACGGCGCGGGTGCCAGGCCGGCACGCTCCATCTCATTGACACCGCGCGGCAGCGGCGCCGAGGTTGCGTTCATCGCCTCGCGCAGGTCCCAGGTCGCGAGATTGCAGACGAACTCGCCGGTTTCGGCGATGAAGCTCACCGAGTCCTTGAGGCCTTCGCTGGAAAACATCACCAGCGCCGGCCGGCTGGAGATGCCGTTGAAGAAGGAATAGGGCGCGAGATTGATGTCGCCCTTGCCGCTCATGGTGGTGACCCAGCCGATCGGTCGCGGCGCCACGATCGCCTTGAAGGGATCATTGCGCAGTCCGTGGTCGTTCTTGATGGCGTCATAGAACATCAAAAATTTTCCAGTTTGCGCATGGTCTTTTCCGAAAACCGGGCCCCATCCCCGATCAGGTCGAGGACACGCTTTTCGGGATCATGCGCGATCGCCGAACCGCGTAACGATGTCGGCGAGCTTGGGCCGGTCGCGATCCTCGGGCGGCTTGGTCGGGCGGCCGATGTGGACGAAGCCGGCGATGCGCTCGTTCGCCGCGACGCCAAATCTGTCGAGCACGCGCCGGTCATAGGCGTACCATTCCGTGATCCAGCTCGCCGCATAGCCCATGGCATGGGCGGCCATGACCAGGCTCATGCTGGCTGCGCCGGCCGACAATTGCTGCTCCCATTCCGGAATCTTTACATGCGGGCCGGCGCGGCTGACCACCGCGATCACCAAAGGGGCACGCGCCAGCCGCTTGCGCTCGAACTCGACCTGGTCGGGCGTGGCCTCGGCGTGGTCGGCGCGGAAGACTTCGGCGATGGTCTCGCCGGCGGTGAGCCGCGCGTCACCTTCGAACACGATGAAGCGCCAAGGCGTGAGCTTGCCGTGGTCGGGCACGCGCATGGCGATGGTGAGCATGGTCTCGATCTCGGCCGCGGTCGGCCCGGGGTCCGCCAGCTCCATCGGTTTGACCGAACGGCGGGTCTTGAGCAGTTCCAGGGCATCGGGCATCGCGACCTCGCCGGATTTTGGAAAAGACCAGGCACAAAATTAGTGCGCCTGCGCCTAGCATAGGGTCGAAAAGGTGACAAACCGGGCTGATGGCTTGAAATCGCCGCGATTTGATCCGAAAACCGCCCGGTCATGAGCAGCGCTCCCGCAAACGGCGCTACCTGCGGCCGGGTATGGCCCGGGCTTGCGCTCATCCTCTCTTTGCTCATTCCGGGCACGGCATTGGGGCAGGCGGCCGGACAGAACTCGTTGTTTTCGACAACGCCGTCCGTCGGCTTGATCTCGCCGGCGCCGGTCACGCGCGGCGAGGTATTCGGCCACGGCGGCGCGCTGACGACGCCTTCGCAATGGCCGGCGGGCACGCCGCATCAGGCGACGCCGAACGCCCCGGCGCTGATGGTACCGGCCGGCAAAGTGGCGCTGGCGCTCAGCGCCCGCTTCGGCAAGGGCGCGCCGGAAATCAAAGGCGGCCTGACCTGGCGGGTCTATGCCGCCAAGCCCGACGCCAAGGGAAAATTCCGCCTGGTCAAGGAAGAAAAAGCGCCGGCGCCCACGGTGGTGCTGCCGGCTGGCGCCTATATCGTGCATGTCGGCTTCGGGCTTGCCACCGCGGTGCGGCCGGTGACCCTGCGCGGGGCGACGGTACGCGAGGAATTCGACCTACCGGCGGGCGGCCTGCGCATGGAGGGCCGCGTCGGCGACACCCGCATCCCGGCCGGACAAATTTCATTCAACGTCTTCAAGGGCAGTCAGTTCGAACCCGGCGACCGACGGCCGATCGCCGAGCACGTGATGACCGGCAACGTGGTGGCGGTGCCGGAGGGCACTTATTACATCGTCTCGCACTACGGCGATGCCAATGCGGTGGTGCGCTCCGATATCCGCGTGCAGGCCGGCAAGCTCACCGACGTCACTGTCACCCACCGCGCCGCCGCCATCACCCTCAAGCTGGTGGCCGAGAAGGGCGGGGAAGCGCTCGCCAACACCGCTTGGTCGGTGCTCACGCCCGGCGGCGACGTGATCAAGGAATCGATCGGCGCCTTTCCGCGCGTGATCCTGGCCGAGGGCGAATATCGCGCCATCGCGCGCAACGAGGGCAAGGTCTTCGAGCGCGAATTCAAGGTCTCCACCGGCGTGGACGGAGACGTCGAGGTATTGGCGCAGTGAGCCAAGCACCCGTGCCCGATCTCGCCGCCGCCAATGATGCGGCCATGGCGATGTTCACGCGTCTCGACCCCAAGGCGATCGCGCTCTTGCTCGATGTCGACGGCACCATCATCGATATCGCCCCGACGCCGCACGAAGTGCATGTCTCCGACGCGCTATGCCGTTCGCTCGCGCGCCTGCTCGACTTGACCGGCGGCGCGTTGGCGCTGGTGAGTGGGCGCCCCATCGTCGATCTCGACCGACTGTTCTCGCCTCTCAAATTGCCGGTGGTGGGCGGCCACGGCGCCGAAACGCGGCTGCGCGACGAGCACATCAGCATGAAGCCTTTGCCGGAGAAGCTGCGGCGGCGGCTCGCCAGCGCGACAAGCATCGATTCCCGCATTGTGATCGAAGACAAGGGCTATTCGCTGGCGCTGCATTACCGCAACGCGCCGCAACACGAAGAGGAGTTGCGGCGGCATATTGCCGCGGCCTGCGCGGCATTTCCCGGCGAAGCGATCGAGTTGCTGCCGGGCAAGGCCATGTTCGAGGTCAAGCGCCCGGGCGTGAGCAAGGGCGAGGCGGTGCGCGCGCTGATGACCCATGCGCCGTTTTCCGGCCGTAGCCCGGTGTTCATCGGCGATGATGTGACCGACGAATCGGTTTTCGCGCTGCTGCCCGAACTTGGCGGTACCGGTTTTTCGGTGCACCGGCATTTTGCCGGCGTCAGCGGGATATTCCATTCGCCTGAGCAGGTCCGCCGCGCCTTGCAAACGCTGGCGGGCCAGTGAGTCCGTGAACATCGGCGCCGTTCGGGCGTTATACGCCGCCCAAATGCGGTTTTTGCGACGGTTTTTTGAATTGCCGATTGCGGCTTATGGATGCAAGCTGATCGGATCGACCGCGATCCAGTTATCGCGAAGCTGGGGAGACCGAATTTGGCGCGGCTCGTCGTAGTGTCGAACAGAGTTGGCGTTCCTGACGGCAGCGCGCGGGCCGGTGGGCTCGAAGTGGCAATCCGGGCCGCGCTCAAACGCCGCGGCGGCCTCTGGTTCGGCTGGAGCGGGCGCGCCACCAACAACGATCCCGGCCCAGCAAAGATGGTCACGCAGGACAACATCTCCTTTGTCACCATCGATCTGCGCAAGGACGACTACGAAGAGTTCTACAACGGCTTCGCCAACCGCGTGCTATGGCCGATCCTGCATTACCGGCTGGACCTTGCGGAGTTCACCCGGCGCGATCTCGGCGGCTACTTCCGCGTCAACGAATATTTCGCCACCCACCTGGAAAAGCTGCTCAAGCCCGACGACGTGATCTGGGTGCACGATTATCACCTGATGCCGTTCGCCAAGGCGCTGCGCGACCGCGGTCACAAGAACAAGATCGGCTTCTTCATCCATATCCCGTGCCCGCCGCCGGAAATCCTTACCGCGCTGCCCAATCACGAGCAGCTCGTTCCCGCGCTCGGCAATTACGATCTGGTCGGCTTCCAGACCGAGACCGACGTCACCAATTTCTCGCGCTATCTCATCAATGAATGCGGCCTCAAGCGCGTCGGCGACGACAGCTTCGCCTACGAAGGCCGCGTAGTGCAGGTCGGCGTCTTTCCGGTCGGCGTCGAGACCGAAGCTTTTTCGCGGTTGGCGCGCCGCGCCATCGAATCCGGTTTCGTGCGCGAGGTGCTGGAGAGCCTGTCGGGACGCGCCATGATCATCGGCGTCGACCGGCTCGATTACAGCAAGGGAATTCCCGAACGCATGGACGCGTTCGAGCGCTTCCTGACCAATTTTCCGGACTGGCGCGGCAAGGTTACCTATCTGCAGATCACGCCGCGCAGCCGCAGCGGAATCCCTGAATATGCCGATATCAGCCGCAAGGTGGGCGAGGCGGTCGGGCGCATCAACGGCACGTTCGGCGAAGCGTCATGGACGCCGCTGCGCTACATCAACAAGGCGCACAGCCGCACCGCGCTTGCCGGGCTCTACCGCGGCGCGCGCGCCGCCCTGGTGACGCCCTTGCGCGACGGCATGAACCTGGTGGCCAAGGAATACATCGCCGCCCAGGACGCCGCCGATCCCGGCGTGCTGATCCTGTCGCGCTTTGCCGGCGCCGCGCGCGAATGCGGGGCGGCGCTGCTGGTCAACCCCTACGATCCCGAAGGCGTCGCCATCGCCATCAACCGGGCGTTGTCGATGCCGCTGACCGAACGGCGCCAGCGCCACGACCAGAATTACCGGGTGCTGGTCCACAACGACATTACCCATTGGGCCGAACGCTTCCTGGCGGCGCTTGAAGACCCGCCGATGGCGGCGGGCACGCCGCCGGTCGCGCGCGCGGCTGGCGGCCGCTGAGTTTCCCCACAAATCTTAAGTCGGATGAGACGCGCGATACGCCGGTGTATATGATCGTGCCGGCACCAACCCTTGCGAGACCCCACATGAAACGAACAATCGCTGCGCTGCTTTCATTGACCTTTTTCGCGAGCCTGACGGGCGCGGCGTCGGCGGCCGATGCGGCCAACGGCAAGCGACTGTCCGAGCGATGGTGCGCGTCCTGCCATGTGGTCAGCTCCAGTCAGCAGCGCGGTAATACGCAGGCGCCGCCGTTTTCGGAGGTGGCGAAAAAGCCGCACATCGATGCGCCTATGCTGGCGCTGTTTCTGCTGCTGCCGCATCCGAAAATGCCGGATATGAATCTGTCGCGCTTCGAGGCGGGCGACATCGCCGCCTATATCGCCAGCCTGAAGTAGCGCGCGTCAAGCGCCTCATCGAGCGGCATCACCGTCAGGATCTTGCTGCCGCGTGGCTCAGTCTCAATGTTCGTAAAATTCGTAAAGCTGTTTTCTGGAACGTCAGTTGTGATGCCCTTGCCCCTGTGCTCTTATTGGATGTCATTTCCAATCCGGAGGCAGCCATGATCACCGCCGTCGTCACCATCAAGCTTCCTGAAGGTCTGACCCGCGACCAATGGCTCGAGAACACCAAACGTATTGCCGCACGGTTCCAGACGATTCCCGGCCTGATCCGCAAGCAGTTCCTCTATAGCGACCGCGGCGTCGGCGGCGGCGTCTATCTATGGGAAACGCGGGAGGCGGCCGAAGCCTGCTACCGCGGACCCTGGCGTGACAACATCCGCAACATGTTCGGCGTCGAGCCCGAGATCACCTGGTTCGAGTCGCCCGTCATCGTCGATAACGTCAGCCACGAGATCAAGATCGCGGCCTGACGGTGAGCGCTCTGGCGCAAGCCGACGACTGGCGCTTCGAAACCCTGACCACATGGGGGCGGGCGCGCCACGCCCGCACATGGGCGCTGGCCGCTCCGGCATCCGACGCGGCGCTCGCTGCCGCATTGACCTGCTCGGCGACGCCCGTGATCGCCTATGGGGCTGGGCGCTGCTATGGCGATGCGGCCCTCAATGACCGCGGGCGCACGCTGCTTTCACGCGAGCGCAACCGCATTCTAGCGATCGAGACCGATCCCCCCGCGCTCGTCGCCGAAGCGGGCGTGTGTTTCAACGAATTGTCGGCCGCCCTGCATCCGCGCGGCCTGACCTATCCGGTGGCCGCCGCGACCGGCGCGGTGACGCTCGGCGGCGCGCTGGCCAACGATATTCACGGCAAGAACCATGTCGACGTTGGCAGCTTTGCCCACCATGTCGAGTGGTTCGAACTGATGCT
Source organism: uncultured Undibacter sp. (assembly GCA_964384635.1). GTDB lineage: Bacteria > Pseudomonadota > Alphaproteobacteria > Rhizobiales > Xanthobacteraceae > Pseudolabrys. Next base: position 931 of record CAYLMY010000070.1, on the reverse strand, counting down.
GGCGGACGGCAGCGTCGTGCGGGTCGACCGGCGCTCCGATCCCGATTTATGGCGCGCCACTGTCGGCGGGCTGGGGCTGACCGGTGTCACCCTGCGGCTCAAGCTGGCCTTGCAACGGCTGCCGGCGCCGGCCGCTGACGTGCGCTACCGCCGGATGGATAACCTCGACGCTTTTCTCGATGCGCTGGAGCCATGGCCGCCGGCCGAACCGTTCTGGTTCGGCTGGATTGACGCGCTGGCCGACGGCAAAGCGGTGGGGCGCGGCATTCTGGAGACCGGCCGGCTCGCGCCCGACGCAGTGGGCACGGTGCCAGCACCAAAGCTCTCTACGGTTCCATTCGACCTGCCAAGCCTATGCCTGCATCCGCAGATCATCCGCTGTTACAACGCGCGCCGCTTCAACCGGCTGCCGGCAGACGGAGTGCGCCTGCGCAAGCCGATCGACGCGTTCTATTTTCCACTCGATCATATCAAAGGCTTCAATCGCATTTACGGCCGGCGCGGCTTCTATTCGGTGCATTGCGGCATTCAGCATGGCGACCGCGCGGGTCTGCACGAGTTGCTCGCCGAGATCGTGCGCGCGCGTGCCGGCTCGGTCGCCGCCGTGCTCAAGCCGATGGGCGGCCCCGGCGAGGGCTTCATCTCGTTCCCGTTCAAGGGCTATGCCTTCGCTGTTGATCTGCCGAGGCGCTCCGGCGTGGACGAATTGCATGCACGGCTCGAGCGCATCACGCTCGACCATGGCGGTCGTCTCTACGCCGCCAAGGATGCGCTGATGAGCGCCGCCGGCTTCGCCCGCATGTTCCCGGAGCTGGAACGGTTCCGCGCCGTGCTCGCCCGCGTCGATCCGCACGGCCGCTTCCGTTCGGACATGAGCAGGCGGCTCGCGATCCGTCCGGAACTCGGCTGACAGTGAAATTTACGCCGTCTG
>CAYLMY010000069.1:0-13795 GCA_964384635.1 uncultured Undibacter sp. | reverse complement strand
AGGTCCTCGCCGGTGGCCTGATCGACCGCCTTCATAGACAGCCGCACCTTGCCGCGCTCGTCCATGCCGAGGAGCTTCACCTTCACCTTGTCGCCTTCCTTGACCACGTCGGTGACCTTGTTGACGCGGTGCGGGGCAAGCTGGCTGATGTGCACCAGGCCGTCCTTGGCGCCGAAGAAGTTCACGAAGGCGCCGAAGTCCATCACCTTGACCACGGTGCCGTCGTAGATGTGGCCGGGCTCCGGATCGGAGGCGATCGACTTGATCCAGGCGATCGCCGCCTTGATCGAATCGGCGTCGGCGGAGGCGACCTTCACCGAGCCGTCGTCCTCGATGTTGATCTTGGCGCCGGTCTTTTCGACGATCTCGCGGATCACCTTGCCGCCGGTGCCGATCACTTCGCGAATCTTGTCGGTCGGGATCTTGAACATCTCGATGCGCGGCGCGTACTCGCCGAGCTCGGCACGGGCGGCCGTGAGCGCCTTCGCCATCTCGCCCAGGATGTGCATGCGGCCATCCTTGGCCTGGGCGAGCGCAACCTTCATGATCTCCTCGGTGATGCCGGTGATCTTGATGTCCATCTGCAGCGAGGTGACGCCGCTCTCGGTGCCGGCCACCTTGAAGTCCATATCGCCGAGATGATCCTCGTCGCCGAGGATGTCGGAGAGCACCGCGTAGCGCTCGCCCTCCAGGATCAGCCCCATGGCGATGCCGGCGGTCGGCCGCTTTAAGGGCACGCCCGCATCCATCAATGCCAGCGATGAGCCGCACACCGTCGCCATCGACGAGGAGCCATTCGATTCCGTGATCTCGGAGACGATGCGGATGGTGTAGGGGAATTCGAGCGCGGTCGGCAGCAGCGGATGGATCGCGCGCCAGGCGAGCTTGCCGTGGCCGATCTCGCGCCGCTTGGTGCCGCCCATGCGACCTGTTTCGCCGACCGAATAGGGCGGGAAGTTGTAGTGCAGCAGGAACGACTCCTTGTAGCTGCCCTGCAAGGCATCGATCCACTGCTCGTCCTCGGCGGTGCCAAGCGTGGCCACCACCAGCGCCTGGGTCTCGCCGCGGGTAAACAGCGCCGAGCCGTGCGTGCGCGGCAGCACGCCGACTTCCGCCACGATCTGGCGCACGGTTGAAAGGTCGCGGCCGTCGATGCGCTTCTTGGTGTCGAGCACGTTCCAACGCACGATCTTGGCTTCCAGCTCCTTGAACACGCCGGCTATGCCGAGCTTCGTGCGCAACGGATTGTCGGTTCCACCGGGGAAATAGTGTTCCATCACCTTCGCCTTGGCAGTGGCGACCGCATTCTGGCGTTCCTGCTTGGCGGCAATCGAATAGGCGGCGCGCAGGTCTTTCTCGACGATGCCGAGCATTTCCTTCTCGAGCGCGGAATTGTCGGCGATCTCGTGATCGCGCGGCTCTTTGGCCGCCTTTTCGGCGAGCTTGATGATGGCCTCGATCACCGGCTGGAAATGCCGGTGGCCGAACATCACCGCGCCCAGCATGATGTCCTCGGACAGCTCCTTGGCTTCCGATTCCACCATCAGCACCGCTTCATTGGTGCCGGCGACCACCAGGTCGAGCTGGCTCTCGGTCATTTCGTCGAGCTGCGGGTTGAGCACGTATTCATTGTTGATGAAGCCGACACGGGCGGCGCCGATCGGGCCCATGAACGGCGCGCCCGACAGGGTCAGCGCCGCTGATGAAGCCACCAAGGCCACGATGTCGGGATCGTTTTCGAGATCATGCGACAGCGTGGTGACGATCACCTGCGTCTCGCAGCGCCAGCCGTCGGCGAACAGCGGCCGGACCGGGCGGTCGATCAGGCGCGAAACCAGCGTTTCCTTTTCGGTCGGGCGGCCTTCGCGCTTGAAATAGCCGCCGGGAATACGGCCCGCGGCGTAGTATTTTTCCTGGTAGTCGACGGTGAGCGGCAAGAAGTCGACGCCTTCGCGCGGGCTTTTGGCCGCGACCGCGGTGGCGAGCACGGTGGTCTCGCCGTAGGTGGCAAGCACGGCGCCGTCGGCCTGCCGCGCCATTCTGCCGGTTTCCAGGGTTAGCTTGCGCCCACCCCAATCGAGCTCAACTCGATGCGTATCGAACATTGTGTCTTTCTCTCATAGTTTCCGGCACGCCCCGAAAGCCATGAGCAAGACGGCGAGAAGCTGTCGCGCGTCGCCGCGGAACGCGGGCCTGCAACAGCGTCTGGCGATCCTGCCATGGCGTTTCGAACCTTGCCTTGTCGCAGGAGGCGAGCTTTCTCGGCTCCCGCTTGTCGCCGGCGGCCAAGTTTTGCCGCCGGACAGAATCAGCGAACGCCTATTTGCATTCGCTTCGGGTGAAACGCGCTGGGCACACGGTGCGCCCTGCGCGCAGAAAATCATCGGCGGATGCCGAGCTTGTCGATCAAATCCTTGTAGCTCTGCTCGTTGGTACGCCGCAGATAATCGAGCAGCTGGCGGCGCTGGCTCACCATCTTGAGCAAGCCGCGGCGGGAATGATTGTCCTTGCCGTGCGTCTTGAAATGCTCGGTGAGATTGTTGATGCGCTCGGACAGGATCGCTACCTGCACTTCCGGCGACCCGGTGTCACCGGGCTTCTTCGCATAGGTCTTGATCACTTCGGCCTTGCGGCCGGCGGTAACCGACATCGGTCATCCTTTCTTCGCGCCGGCGCTGCCTGTCAGCCCGGCCAGGTTGAACACGCGCTTGGGGACGATTTCGCCGTGGTCCACTTCGGCAAGAGCCAAGAGCTGGCCCGCAACCGTGACATAGACTGGCCCACGGAAAATGGGAGCGTCCCGTCCGCGCAATATCACGGCTTGGCCCTTTTGCAGCCTCGCCGCATCCGCCCGGCTGACGGCCAGCGCCGGGATGTCGTCCAGCGCGGTCTCGACGGGCATGAGCGCGTCGGCGAGGCTTGCCTCGCCGGCTGCGGCTCTATGGCACATGGCCTCCAATTCTTCCAGTAAAATCATGGTTTCTTCGCCGAAGGGCCCGACCGCGACCCGGCGCAAGGCGCTGACATGGCCGAAACAGCCTAAACGGCGGCCCATATCGCGGGCGAGCGCGCGCACATAGGTGCCTTTGCCGCATTCGGCCTCCAAAACGGCATGCTCGGGGTCAGGGGTGGCGGTCAGGTCCAGACGGGCGATTTCCACCGGGCGCGATTTCAACTCCACCGCTTCGCCGTCGCGGGCAAGATCATAGGCCCGCTCGCCCTCGACCTTGATGGCGGAATAGCGCGGCGGCACCTGCTCGATGACACCGGTAAAGAACGGCAGCAGCGCGCGAATCTCGTCTGGGCCGGGACGACGGTCGCTGGTCTCGATCACCCGGCCCTCGGCGTCGTCGGTATCCCGTTCCTCTCCCCAGCGCACGGTGAAGCGGTAGAGCTTGCGGCCGTCCATGACGAAGGGGACGGTCTTGGTGGCTTCCCCGAGCGCGATCGGCAGACAGCCGGAAGCGAGCGGATCGAGCGTGCCGGCGTGTCCGGCGCGCTTGGCCTGGAACAGTCGCTTCACCACGCTAACTGCGTGGGTCGAGGTCATGCCGACGGGCTTGTCGAGAATGACCCAGCCATGGACGTCGTGCTTGTCGCGTTTGAATTGCTTATGGCGACGGGGAGCGGACTCGCCGGCTCCCTCCTCCGCAAGCGGGGGAGGTGAAGCGAGCTTTCCGCTTGTTTGATCATTCATCGTCTTCGCCCTCGTCGTCGAGATCGCGCTTCACAGCCGGCGAGCGCAGCAGCTTGTCGATGCGTTCGGCCTCTGCAAACCGCTCGTCGATGCGGAAACGAAGATCCGGCGCGAATTTCAGGTTGATGCGGTGGGCGATCTCGGCGCGCAGGAATTTCTTGTGACGCTCGAAGGCGGCGACCACCGCTTCCGCGTCGCGCCCGCCCATCGGCATCACGTAGATGGTGGCCAGCCGCAGGTCCGCGCTCATGCGCACTTCCGGCACGGTGATGAGATGGCCTTCGATCACCGGGTCATGCACCTCACCGCGCGTAAGCATGTCGGCCATGGCATGGCGCACCAATTCGCCGACGCGCAACTGGCGCTGCGAGCCGCCGGGCGTTGAGTCTCGGTGTTGCTTGTGGCGCATTCCTTTGCGTCCTTTCGCCTCATGCTGAAGAAACGCCGCCTTCGGCGGCTCCTCGGCATGAGGCTTGCTCAGTGCGCCTCATCCTGAGGAGGGCGCGTTAGCGCCCGTCTCGAAGGATGAGGGATGCTTGCTTTGCTTGATGGGTGGAGTACTTCGCGCAGGCCTGAGGTTTGGACTCACAGACTGCGTTGAATTGTCTCCACCCGGTAGCATTCGATGACGTCGCCTTGCCGCATGTCCTGGTAGTTCTCGAAGGCCATGCCGCATTCCATGCCGGCACCGACCTCGCGCACGTCGTCCTTGAAGCGCTTGAGTTGGCTGAGCTTGCCTTCGTGGACCACGACGTTGTCGCGGATCAGCCGCACATTGGCGCCGCGTTCCACGGTGCCGTCGGTGACGCGGCAGCCGGCCACGTTGCCGACCTTGGACACCTTGAAGACTTCCAGGATCTGCGCGTTGCCCAACATGGTTTCGCGCAGCGTCGGCGCCAGCAAGCCGGACATCGCCTTTTTCACGTCGTCGACGAGGTCATAGATGACGTTGTAGTAGCGGATCTCGATGCCGGCGCGTTCCGCCGCCTCGCGCGCTTCCTTGTTGGCGCGCACGTTGAAGGCGATGATCGGAACGCCCGAGGCCTCGGCCAGCGTCACGTCCGATTCTGAAATGCCGCCGACGCCGGCATGCAGCACGCGCGCCGCCACCTCGTCGGTGCCGAGCTTGTCGAGCGCGCCGATGATGGCTTCCAGCGAGCCCTGCACGTCGGCCTTGACCACCAGCGGGAATTCCTTGCGGCCGGAGGTCTTGGCCTGAGCCATCATCTGCTCGAGCGAGCCGCGCATGCCGGTGGCGCGCGCGGCGATCTTTTCGCGCTTCTGGCGGGCGCGGTAATCTGCGACCTCGCGGGCTCGCGCCTCGTTCTCGACCACCGCCAGGCGGTCGCCGGCGTCGGGCGTGCCGGAGAAGCCGAGCACCTCGACCGGCATTGACGGGCCGGCGGCATCGATCGATTCGCCAGTGTCGGACACCAGCGCGCGCACGCGGCCCCATTCGGCGCCGGCCACCACCAGGTTGCCGACGCGCAACGTACCGCGCTGCACCAGCACGGTCGCTACCGGTCCGCGGCCGCGGTCGAGCTTGGCCTCGATCACGGTGCCTTCGGCGGCGCGGTTCGGATTGGCCTTGAGGTCGAGGATTTCGGACTGCAGGCCGATCATTTCCAAAAGCTTGTCGATGTTGGTCTTCTTGGTGGCGGAGACTTCCACGTCCACCACCTCGCCGCCCATGGATTCGACCTGCACCTCGTGCTGCAAGAGATCGGTGCGCACGCGGTCGGGCTTGGCGTCCGGCTTGTCGATCTTGTTGATGGCGACGATGATCGGAACCTTGGCCGCCTTGGCGTGATTGATCGCCTCGATCGTCTGCGGCATGACGCCGTCGTCGGCGGCGACCACCAGCACGACGATGTCGGTGATCTTGGCGCCTCGCGCGCGCATCGCGGTGAACGCGGCATGGCCGGGCGTATCGATGAAGGTTATGCGGGCGCCCGACGGCGCGGTCACCTGATAGGCGCCGATATGCTGGGTGATGCCGCCGGCTTCGCCGGCCGCCACCTCACTTGAACGGATCGCGTCGAGCAGCGAGGTCTTGCCGTGGTCGACGTGACCCATGACGGTGACCACCGGCGCGCGCGGCGCCAGCTGCGCCTCGTCGTCGGCGGTATCGAACAGACCTTCCTCCACGTCGGCTTCCGACACGCGACGCACGCTGTGGCCCATTTCCTCGGCGATGAGCTGAGCGGTATCGGCGTCGATCATGTCGTTGATGGTTGCCATCTGCCCCTGCTTCATCAGCAGGCGGATGACGTCGACTCCGCGCTCCGACATGCGGTTGGCGAGTTCCTGAATCGTGATCGCTTCGGGGATCGTCACCTCGCGCACCAGCTTTTCCTTGGGCTCGGCGGCGGTGTGACCCTTGAGCCGCTGGGTGCGGCGGCGGAACGAAGCCACCGAGCGTTCGCGTACTTCGTCGGCGCGCAAGGCCGTGACCAGCGTAAGACGGCCGCGCTGCTTCTCGGCGCCGGCGCGGGGCGCCGGGCGCGGGGCGGGCGCGGCGCGTCCGGCGCCGCGGCGTGCGGTACGCGGCCCTTCTTCCTCTTCGGCCTCGAGCGTGAGACGGGCCGCCGGGGAGCCGGCGCGCTTGGCTTCTTCCTCGCCAAAGCGCTTCTTGGCGACTTCGTCGGCCTTGCGCTTGGCTTCTTCCTCGTGCTTGCGGCGTTCTTCTTCCTCGTGCTTGCGCGCTTCGGCGGCCTCGCGCTCGGAGCGGTCGGTGACTTCGCGGGTTGCGCGCCGGCGCGCCTCTTCCTCGGCGATCTTGCGCTCTTCCGCCTCGCGTACGCGGCTGTCGGCAAGCGCGTGGGCGCGCGCGGTGCGCTCTTCATCGGTCAGCGTGCGCAGCACGACCCCGGACGGCTTCGGTGCCTCGGCCGGCGCCGGGGCCGGCGCGGCGGCGCCGGCTTTCTGTGTGGCGGCCCGCTTCTTAGGCGCTTCTTTTGGCGCCGGCTCGGCCTTGGCCTCGGGCGCAGCCCCGATGCTGCGGCGTTTGACCTTCTCGACCACGACCTGCTTGCTGCGGCCGTGGCTGAAGCTCTGGCGCACGACGCCCTGCTCGACGCCGCGCTTGAGCGTCAGCTTGCCGGAAACGCTTAGTTTCTTTTCGCCAGGGTTCTTCGTTTCACTCATTCCGTAATTTGTCCTCGTGCGCCGTCCGCCGGCGCATTCGCGGGCGAATTCCGAAAGCTTTGCAAGCGCTTGGCGCGAGCGAGAAAGGTCTCGCTGGCGGGCCCGGCAAGCAGCGCTGCATGTACCACATTTGGGCGGTTCAATGCCAAATCCAATTGCCCGCCGGAAAATATGTCGACGATTGCGATTTCGCGCGGTTTTTCCCTTGTTTCGCGGTGCAAGGCGGCGTTGAGCTTGCGGCGGCCGTCGCCGGCGGCATCGCTGGCGTGGATCAGCGCCTTGACGTCGTCCTCACGAAGCGCCGCCTCAACCTTGGAGAAGCCGGCGGCCACCTGGCCGGCTTTGCCGGCGATTGCCAGCGTGTCTAGCGCCGAGCGCTCCATCAGCCGCTCGGCCGCCGCCGCCAGATCGGGAGCGACGCGCACGTTGCGCTTGAAGCCGCGGGCGAACACGTTGCGCTTGACCGCTTCTTCGACCGCGGCGCGGCTGCCGCTGATCCAGATGCCGCGCCCGGGCAGCTTGCGCTTGATGTCGGGCACGACCTCGCCGGCTGGTCCCACAACAAAGCGGATCAGTTCGCCGACCGGCTTGAGCTGACGCGTAAGCGCGCAATGCCGCTCCATCCCGGGACCAACGCTATGGGTCCCGCGGTCGAGCTCGCTGTCCTGCGCTACCGCCAGCATGTCCGGTTCGTTCTCCTTTACGCCTGCGGTTGCGGAGCTTCGGCGCCAGCCGCTTCCGCCTCGGCTGTTTCCGCCGGCGGCGGGGCCAGCTCGGCTTCCGTCACCCAGCCGGCTTTGAGCCGCGCCTGCATGATCATGGCTTCAGCGTCCTCGCGGATGATGCCAAGGCCGTCGAGATAGCCGGGCTCATGCTTGCTCTCGCCGTCCTTGCGCTCGGTCCAGCCGGTCAGGTCGTCGGTGGCGCAACCGGCAAGGTCCTCGACCGTCTTCACGCCGTTCTCGCCGAACTTGACGAGCATCGCCGTAGTGACGCCGGGCACCTCCTTGACCTCGTCCGCCACGCCCAGCTCGATGCGCTTGGCGTCGAGCTCGGCCTCCTGCTTGTCGAGATACTCCCGGGCGCGCTCTTGCAGCTCGCGCGCCGTCTCCTCATCGAAGCCCTCGATGCCGGCGATTTCCTTCTCGTCGATCAATGCGAGTTCCTCGATCGAGCCGAAGCCTTCGGAGGCGAGCAATTGGCCCACCACTTCGTCGAGATTGAGCGCCTCGACGAAAATCTTGGTGCGGCTCTCGAACTCGGCGTGACGACGCTCGGACTCTTCCTGCTCGGTGAGGATGTCGATGTCCCAGCCGGTGAGCTGGGAGGCGAGCCGCACGTTCTGGCCGCGCCGGCCGATGGCCAGCGACAACTGCTGGTCCGGCACCACCACCTCGATGCGCTCCCTGTCCTCGTCGAGCACCACCTTGGCCACTTCCGCCGGCGCCAGCGCGTTGACCACGAAGGTGGCGATGTCCGGCGACCACGGAATGATGTCGATCTTCTCGCCCTGCAGCTCGTTCACCACCGCCTGCACGCGCGAGCCGCGCATGCCGACGCAGGCGCCGACCGGGTCGACCGAAGAATCGCGCGAGATCACCGCGATCTTGGCACGCGAGCCGGGATCGCGGGCGACCGCCTTGACCTCGACGATGCCGTCGTAGATTTCCGGCACTTCCTGCGCGAACAGCTTGGCGGTGAATTGCGGATGGGTGCGGGAGAGGAAGATCTGGGGCCCACGCGGCTCGCGGCGCACGTCGTAAATATAGGCGCGGATGCGGTCGCCGTTGCGGAATACCTCGCGCGGCAGCAGTTCGTCGCGCCGCACGATGGCTTCGCCGCGGCCGAGATCGACCACCACGTTGCCGTATTCGACGCGCTTGACGATGCCGTTGACGATGTCGCCGATGCGGTCCTTGTACTCGGCATATTGCCGGTCGCGCTCGGCCTCGCGCACCTTCTGCACGATCACCTGCTTAGCCGACTGCGCGGCGATGCGGCCGTATTCCAAGGGCGGCAACGGGTCGGCGATCGTGTCGCCCACTTGCGCCGCCGGATGGCGCTTGCGCGCTTCCTCGAGCGTGATCTGATTGGACGGGTTCTCCACCGCCTCCACCACCAGCATATGGCGGGTGAGGCGCAGATCGCCGGTCTTTTCGTCGATCTCGGCATGCACGTCGGTTTCCGCGCCGTAGCGCGAGCGCGCCGCCTTGGCGATGGCGTCCTCCATGGCGGCGATGACGATGCCGCGGTCGATCGCCTTTTCGCGCGCTACCGCATCGGCGATTTGCAATAGTTCGAGCCTGTTGGCGCTGACAGCCATAGCTCAGTCTCCTTTGTGAATGGCATGTCCACTGTGTGCGGACTTGTGCCGTCGATGTCGTTCTTCCCGTCGTGCCGCTTTCGCTTCGCGCTTGGCGGCCTTTTCGCGCCGCAAAGCTTGGCTCACCAGTTCGTCGGTGAGCACCAGCTTGGCTTCGCTCATTTCGCTGATCGGAAGCAAAATTTCCGCGGCTTCGCCTGTTTCCGTATCGTCACGAGTGAGGCGCGCGGCCTCGCCTTCGGTTCCGCCGAGCAGGCCGCGGAAACGCTTGCGGCCCTCGATCGGGACTTCCATCTCGATGCGAGCGAGATGGCCGGCGTAGCGCTCGAAGTCCGATTTGCGCACCAGCGGCCGGTCGATGCCGGGCGAGGAAATCTCCAGCCGGTAGGCGCGATCGATCAGGTCGGCGACGTCGAGCACCGGCGAGAGCGCGCGCGAGACCGCCTCGCAGTCCTCGACCGTCATGCTGCCGTCCGGCCGTTCCGCCATGATCTGCACGGTGCAGCCGTCGGCACCCGAAACCTTCGCCCGCACCAGCCGGTAGCCGAGTGCCTCGATCACCGGCTCGGCGACAGCGGCGACACGCGCTGACAGGCCCGGCTCGGCTATCAGCCGCGGTTCGGACTCGTTGCGGGCGGCATCCGCCGCTTCCATTTGCAGTTCTTGGCTTGCGGCCATTTCGGTAACAAAAAAGAGCGGGCCCCGCGGGACCCACTCTCAAAACCGTTCGGTTATGAGGGTGTCTTACTTACAGGCGGAAATATAACGATTTTCCGGACCCTTGCAAGGGCGGTCGGGGCCCAGGCGGCTAACGCTTCCTTCAGAATCTGCCCTTAAATTTAGGTAAAATCGCCGGTTTCGCGAATTCCACAGGCCGTTTTTGCAGGTTGTGTGCAATGGCTGTTCCCGTCTCGTTGCTTCCCGAGCTGGAAGAGGTCGTCCAGCATGGCTCGGCGGAAAAGCGTGCCGAGACACTGCGCCGCATCACCAGCCTGTTCCTCGACGGCTCCGCTGTCTTCAGCGACGAGCATGTCGCGCTGTTCGACGACGTCATCGGGTGCCTGATCGAGCAGATCGAGGCCAAGGCGCTGGCGGAACTGGCGCGCCGGCTGGCGCCGGTGGCCAATGCGCCGGCCGGCGTGGTGAAAACGCTGGCCGGGAGCGACGATATCGCGGTCGCCGGTCCGGTGCTCCGGCAAGCCACGCTCGGCGAGCCCGAGCTGATGCAGATCGCCGAAACCAAGGGCCAGGCGCATCTGCTGGCGCTTTCCGCGCGCGAGGGCTTAACCGAGGCGCTGTCCGACATTCTGGTGACGCGTGGCGACCGCGAGGTGGCGCGCTCGATCGCCACCAATCGCAAGGCGCCGCTGTCGGAAAACGCCTTCACCATGCTGGTCAAGCGTTCCGAAGAGGACAACGTGCTGGCCGAGAAAGTGGGCTTGCGCACCGATATTCCGCCGCGCCTGTTCCGCCAGCTTCTGATACAGGCGAGCGAGGTGGTGCAGAAGCGGCTGCTGGCGCAGGCCAAGCCAGACACCCGGAACGAGATCCGGCGGATTCTCGCCAAGGTGACCGACGAAGTCGCCGCCAAAGCGGCGCCGCGCAATTACACCGCCGCGCTCGCCGCCGTGCGCGCGCTGCATAAGGAGCGCAAGCTCACCGAAGCCGATATTGTCGAGTTCGCCCGCACCGGCAGATATGAAGAGACCATCGCGGCGCTGGCGACGCTGTGCGCGGTGCCGGTTGAAGTAGTGGACCGGCTGATCAGCGGCGAGCGCGCCGACCCGGTGCTGATCCTGGCGCGGGCGACCGGCTTTAGCTGGTCAACCGTACGCGAGGTCATCACTGCGCGACCGGGCCCCAAGCCGTCGAGCCAGACGCTCGATGCCGCCTACGAGAACTTCGAGCGGCTGACCGCGGCCACCGCCCAGCGCGTGGTGCGCTTCTGGCAGGTTCGGCAGGGGACGGGGGAGTAGACCTTTCCCTTGTCATTCCGGGTCCACGCGCCTCGCGTGTCTCCTGGAATGACAATTACGTCTTCCGAAAAATAAAATACGCCGGCACGCGTCCTTCGCGTTTGGCCTTCGCCTCGTAGCGCGTGCCGGCAAAGCCTTCCCAAGGCTTGCGCCAATCATCGGCGCGCTCGGCGGTCCACTCAAATTCTTTCGAGCGCAGCACGCGCGCCAGCGCGTAGGCCGCGTAATCGGCGATGTCGGTGGCGAAGCGTAATTCACCGCCGCATTTGAGAATGCGCGCCAGCCGTTTCAAACTTTCGTCCTGGATGAAGCGCCGCTTCCAGTGCCGCCGTTTCGGCCAGGGATCGGGATAGAGCAGGTCGATGCGCGCCAGCCCGCCGTCCGGCAGCCACGCGAGCAGCGCGCTGGCGTCGCCGAAATGCAGGCGGATGTTGGCGAGTTTGTCGGCCTCGATCGAAACAAGCGCCTTGGCGATGGCGTTGACGAAAGCGTCCGAGCCGATGAAGCCGCACTGCGGATTGGCTTTGGCTTGCGCGATCAGATGCTCGGCGCCGCCGAAACCGATTTCGAGGCGCACCGCATCGCGCGCGTTCGCAAACAGCGCACGCAGGTCGGCGGGCGCCGGTTGCGTGAGATCGAGCGCGAGGCGCGGCAGCAGCGTATCGAACAGCGCCGCCTGCCGGGGGCGCAGTGGATGGCCCTTGCGCCGACCGAAGAAGGCGCGCTGCGATTGGTCGCTGATTGTGCCGCCAGCCTTTGTCATTGTCATTGCCGGGCTTGACCCGGCAATCCATGAGACCGTGCAGTCAGCAGAAATGCCGCAAGGATGCGCGGGTCAAGCCCGCGCATGACAAAAGGCTTTTATTTCACCGCCCGCCTGATGGCGTCGGCGAGGTCGGTCTTCTCCCAGGAGAAGCCGCCGTCCTTGTCGGGCGCGCGGCCGAAATGGCCGTAGGCCGAGGTACGGCGGTAGATCGGCCGACTCAGCTTGAGCGCGCGACGGATACTGGTCGGGCGCAGTGGGAACAGTTGCGGCAGGATCTTCTCCAGCTTGCTTTCCGCCACCATGCTGGTTCCGTGGGTATCGACCAGCACCGACATCGGATCGGCCACGCCGATCGCATAAGCGATTTGGATGGTGCAGCGCTCGGCCACGCCCGCGGCCACCACGTTCTTGGCCAGATAGCGCGCAGCATAGGCCGCCGAGCGGTCGACCTTGGTCGGGTCCTTGCCGGAGAAGGCGCCGCCGCCGTGGGGCGCATAGCCGCCATAGGTGTCGACGATGATCTTGCGCCCGGTGAGGCCGCAATCGCCATCGGGGCCGCCGATCACGAAATTGCCGGTCGGGTTGACCAGGAAGTCGGACGGCCGCGCCGGCATCCAGCCCTTCGGCAGCGCCGACTCCACCGCATCCGCAATCATCTCCTTGACCAGGCCGGGCGTATACTTCTTGCCGTTGCGGCTATGCGCCTTGTGCTGGGTGGAGACCACCACCTTGGTGCAGCCGACCGGTTTGCCGTTGACGTATTTGACGGTGACTTGGCTCTTGGCGTCGGGCTGCAGGTCGGCGAGCTGGCCGCCGCGACGCTTCTCCGACAGCACTTTGAGAATCTTGTGCGCGAAATAGATCGGCGCCGGCATGAACGAGTTCTTCTCGTAGACCTCGCTCTCGGTGCAGGCGAAGCCGAACATCATACCCTGGTCGCCGGCGCCTTCTTCCTCGCCGCTCTTTTTCTTCTTGGCGTCCACGCCCATGGCGATATCGGGTGACTGGCCGTGCAACAGCACCTCGACGTCGGCGCCGTAATTGGAAAAGCCGTCCTGGTCGTAGCCGATGTCCTTGACCACGCCGCGCGCGATCTGCGCGATCAGTTCGCGGTTTACCACCGCCTTGTCGCCGTGCTTGTGGAAGAACGGCGCCTGGCCGCGGCCTTCGCCGGCAATGACGATCTTATTGGTGGTGGTCAGCGTCTCGCAGCCGAGCCGCGTATTCACTTTGCTGTCGTCGGCGATGCCGAGTTTGATGTCGTTTTCGAGAAACGCGTCAAGCACCGCGTCGGAAATCTGGTCACAAACCTTGTCGGGATGACCCTCGGAAACAGATTCGCTGGTGAACAGAAAATTGGTGTGAGCCACTGAAAACTCCTCCCCCGCGCGCGCTCATGCCCGCGCCGTTACACGTCGGGGTGTTTCTTGCAGTGGCGGCTGGCGAGGTCAAGGTGTGGGTGGTGGGCAGCGGCCGCGGTGGGATCGGCGAGGAAACTCAGCTCTCGCCCGCGATCTGTTCGACCAGATCGACGATGCGGCGGCGCAATTTGCTGTTCTTGATGCGCATAAAGGCCTTGGTCAGCGCGAGACCGTCGGAAGTGGCGAGGAAATCCGATACATAGGCCGGCGATGGGGCTTCGCCCATGCCGCTGCTGTGATGACCGCCCACGTGCGGCGCGCCTTCGAAGAAAAACGAGACCGGAACTTGCAGAATGTTGGCGATCTGCTGGAGGCGGCTGGCGCCGATGCGGTTGGTGCCCTTCTCGTATTTCTGGACTTGCTGGAAAGTGAGATCGAGCGCGTCCCCGAGTTTCTCCTGACTCATGCTCAGCATCATCCGACGCATGCGCACGCGCGAACCGACGTGCTTGTCGATCGGATTGG
>CAYLMY010000068.1:8223-13831 GCA_964384635.1 uncultured Undibacter sp. | reverse complement strand
ACCGAAGATAGACCGGAGGGCGCGTTTCTCGGGAAACAATTCCTAGACTGGGAATGCCGGGGCGGGGATAAAGCGGGCGAGGCGAGAGGCCCGACTTTGCCGCACCGGCGCATGCTGTGACGGCATGGCGGGTGGTTCATGGTCGTAGGAGGGGCGAAGTTCGGTTGCGAGGATGCGCAAGCGGCTGCTGACGTGGCGATGCTCGGCCCAGGCGTTGGATGAACTGCGCGCGGCGCAGGGCAGGGACGGGTTCCCTCACCCGGCGCAGGCCATTAGGATTTTGGTTTCCGCGCGACGCGGCGCTTCGGGGAGTCACATGCGAAACGTTCGGCGGTTGTTTTGCCTGTGCCTGTTCGCGCTGTCGGCGATGGCGACGACATCGGTGCCGGCCCAGCAAAACGACATGCGGGTCGCGTTGGTGATCGGCAATGCGGACTATCCCGACGCCGGAGCGCCGCTGCCTAACGCGGTCAAGGACGCGACCGCCCTGGCGGAGGAATTCCGCCGGCTCAATTTCAGCGTCGACTTGAAGACGAATCTTTCCAAGCAAGAGACGCAGAAGGCGATCGACGCCTTCACCGGCAAGATCCAAAAAGACACGACCGCGCTGTTCTACTTCAGCGGATTCGGCCTACAGGCCGGACGGCAAAGCTATCTCCTTCCGGTCAACGCGCAAATCTGGACCGAAGCCGACGTGCGCCGCGACGGGGTCGGCATCGACGCGCTGCTGGCCGAGATGCACCGCAAGGGCGCCAAGGTCAAGATCGTCATCATCGATGCCGCACGCAGGAATCCGTTCGAGCGCCGCTTTCGCAACGTTGCCGCGGGGCTTGCGCCGCTCAATGCGCCCGTGAGCACGTTGGTGCTCTATTCGGGTGCGCTGAACAGGCGGATCGACGAACGAAGTTCCGGTAGCAACAGCTTGTTCGTCGCCGAGCTGATCAAGGAGCTGCGGTCCCCGAAGGCGACCGCGGAGGAGATTTTCAACCGCGCCCGCATCGGCGTCTCACGTGCCTCCAACGGCGCGCAAGTCCCGTGGGTGGCGTCCTCGCTGCTCGGGGACATCCGCTTCGGCGCGAAGCCTTCGGGAACTCCGCCGGCGGTCGCGCATAACCCGCCTCCGCCTCCATCGCCCGCGCCTGCCAAAGTTCCGCCGGCGGCATTTCAGGAGAAGCCGGCCAAGCCTTCCGCTCCGCCGCCGCCAGCGCAGACCATGCCTGGTCCACCGCCAGTCAATGACTGCGACCGGTTGGCGGCACATCCCTACGATCCGGAAAAGGTTGCGGAGGGTCTGCAAATGCACGAAATAAACTCTGGCCCCGCCATCGCGGCCTGCCGGAGCGCCGTCGCGGCCCATCCCAAAACGCCACGCTTCCACTTCCAGCTTGGCCGCGCCCTGCAAAAGTCCGAAAGCTTTCACGAGGCGATGGCCGAGTATCGCAAGGCAGCCGACGAGGGCCATCTGCACGCGATGAATAATGTCGGCCTGATGTATCTGAACGGTGTGGGCGTGGCGACGGATGGCGCGAAAGCCCTGGAGTGGTTCCGCAAGGCGGCCGCCAAGGGCGACGCCGCCGGGGCGGCCTATATCGGCTTGGTGCATTATGCTGGCCGGGGCGTGGCCAAAGATTATGACCTTGCCATCACCAACTACAGCGAGGCAATCCGGCGCGATCCGAAATATCCCTTGGCCTACTTCCAGCGCGGCCGGGCTTACGCGGCCAAGCACGACTACGACCGCGCAATCAGTGAGTACACCAAGACGATCCAGCTCGATCCGAGATTCGCCCCTGCCTACGGCGAACGCGGCGTCACCTACAGGGTAAAGCACGACTACGACACAGCCATCGCCGACTTGAGCGAATCGATCCGGCGCAATCCGAAGATTGCCGCTGCTTTCAACGACCGTGGCATAGCCTACAGGGCCAAGGGCGAAAACGACCGCGCTATCGCCGACTACAACGAGGCGATTCGGCTCAATCCCAAATTAGCCAGCGCCTACAGCAACCGCGGCAATGCCTACACCGCCAAAAAGGAATTTGACCGCGCCTTCAACGACTATGCGACGGCGATCCGGCTTGCGCCAAATTTCGCCATGGCCTACTTCAATCGCGCCAACGCGTTTATGGACACTAAGAAATACAACAGAGCGATTGTCGACTGCGACAAATCCATCCGCCTCAATCCTAATTATGCTCTTGCATACGTTGCGCGCGGTCGCGCTTACCGAGTTCTCGGTAAACTCGATAAGGCGCTTGACGACTACAACGAGGCCATCCGTCGCGACGATAAGCTTGCGCTGGCCTACAGCGACCGCGGCTTGGTCTACGAGTCCCGGAGCCGAAAGGCCGATGCCATCGCGGATTTTCGCAAAGCGCTCGAGCTCGATAGCTCCAATGTCGACGCCAAGAACTCGCTCGAACGGATCCGTCACACACCCGACCCAATCAAAATAACGGACGACCTCATGGGCGCGGTTCGCCGCGGGTTCGGGGCGCTCGCCTACAGTGCAAAGGCTCGACGCTGGGGCGAAGCCGCAGGTTACGGCAGCAGCGCGCAGGCGGAACGCAGCGCGCTTTCCGCCTGCGGCGGCGCCGATAAAGGTTGCAAAATTGCCATCGGGTATCACAAGTACTGCGGTGCGGTGGCAGACGCCCCCAACGGCGCATGGTCCGGCGGCTCAGGACGGACCGCCATGGCCGCAGCGAAAGATGCCGTAAATCGCTGCACAAAGCTTGGCGGCGACGGTTGCAAACTGGCGCGCGTGAATTGCAGCCGCTGACCAGAGCGGGCCAAGGATGTCGTCCTCGCGCACCAATACCGACACCCGCATTTAAATCGCCGCCATCTCGAAAGGCGGCGGGGTATAGCGCGAGAATTCGGTGCGCCATGAGCAAGCTCAGCGCCTCACAATTCGACGCGCGGCGGCCAATTTCGTTTCCAGTATGCTCCGCGCATTGATAAAATAAGGCAAGTGGCGGTTTGCTCAGCGGCAGCCGTGGAGCTGCAACGCTAGAATTGGGCAAGCGGGGACCAGCGTCACCGGGCGTGGGCGGGTTCACAAGCCCGGCACATCCCATTAGGATTTTCGCTGGTGTGCGGCGCGGGCGCGTCTGAGGACAAAATGCGAAAAGTTCGGCTGCTGTTTTGCCTCGGCCTGCTGGTGCTTTCGCCGATGCTGACCAGATCGGCGCCGGCCCAGCAAAACGACATGCGGGTCGCGTTGGTGATCGGCAATGCGGACTATCCCGACGCCGGAGCGCCGCTGCCTAACGCGGTCAAGGACGCGACCGCCCTGGCGGAGGAATTCCGCCGGCTCAATTTCAGCGTCGACTTGAAGACGAATCTTTCCAAGCAAGAGACGCAGAAGGCGATCGACGCCTTCACCGGCAAGATCCAAAAAGACACGACCGCGCTGTTCTACTTCAGCGGATTCGGCCTACAGGCCGGACGGCAAAGCTATCTCCTTCCGGTCAACGCGCAAATCTGGACCGAAGCCGACGTGCGCCGCGACGGGGTCGGCATCGACGCGCTGCTGGCCGAGATGCACCGCAAGGGCGCCAAGGTCAAGATCGTCATCATCGATGCCGCACGCAGGAATCCGTTCGAGCGCCGCTTTCGCAACGTTGCCGCGGGGCTTGCGCCGCTCAATGCGCCCGTGAGCACGTTGGTGCTCTATTCGGGTGCGCTGAACAGGCGGATCGACGAACGAAGTTCCGGTAGCAACAGCTTGTTCGTCGCCGAGCTGATCAAGGAGCTGCGGTCCCCGAAGGCGACCGCGGAGGAGATTTTCAACCGCGCCCGCATCGGCGTCTCACGTGCCTCCAGCGGCAAGCAGGTGCCGTGGGTCGCTTCCTCGCTACTCGTCGACTTCTATTTCGGCGCCAAGCCTGCGGGAGCACCGGCGACGGCCGCAAGCGACACATTTCCCGCGCCGGCGGCCGGCGCCAATTCCAAGACTCCAGTGGCGGCATTAGAGGAGCCGCCGGCCAAGCCGCCGCCACCGCCGCCGCCACCAGCGCGGACGCAAGAGCAGGCCTCGTTCGGGGCTCAGCCCCACAAGCCGGCCCGCGTGACCGTTACCGTCAAGCTCGGCGAACTGACGGATAAACGCGGACTGCTGGGCGTCAGGATCGCCGGATTGAACGATGAGCTGGCGAAGAGCTTCGGACTCGAAAGCGCGCACGGCGCCTTTGTCACGAGCGTCATACCGAACGGTCCGGCAGCGCACGCCGGCATCGCGCCGACCGATGTCGTGGTCGGTTTCGACGGCCGAAATATCTCACGCTGGAACGATCTGCCGCTCATCGTTGGCGGAACGCCGCCCGGCAGCAGCGCCCGCGCGACGCTGTGGCGGGTCGCCGGCAGCGCCAGAGGACTGGCCGACCGTCTTCAGCGCCGCGCCGAGAGCGGCGACGACGGCGCCGCCTACGGACTCGCCTGGCTCTATGTGAGCGAGCTCGGCTTGCTGCAGGACGATGCACTGGCGGCGCGCTGGTCGCGCCAGGCCGCCGCCAAGGGTCATGCCGGCGCCATGTATCTGCTCGGCACCTTGTATGCGAACGGCCACGGCGTGGCGAAAGACCAGGCGACGGCGCGCGATTGGTATCGCAAGGCGGCGGAGAAAAACAATGCCAACGCCATGTTCGCGCTCGCCGGGATGTATGCGAACGGCAACGGCATCGGCAAGGATTCGGCCGAGGCCTTGCGCTGGTACGAAAAGGCCGCCGCCAGCGGTCATGCGCGGGCCATGGTCGCGCTCGGTCAGAGCTACGCGAATGGCAACGGCGTCGCCAAGGACAGCACGGCGGCCGTCAATTGGTATCGCAAGGCGGCCGAGAAAAACAACGCCGCCGCCATCGCGAGCCTCGGCTGGATGTACGAGACCGGGCAGGGCGTGTCTCATGACTACGCGCAGGCCGCGCGCTGGTACCACAAGGCGGCCGACTTGAATCATTCTGGCGCCATGTACCGGCTCGGCGCCATGGCCGAGGCTGGCTACGGCGCGGCGAAGGACGATACCGAAGCCGTGCGCTGGTACCGCAAGGCTGTCAGCCTCAACCACGCCGTCGCCATGGTCGCGCTCGGCCTGATGTACGACAACGGCCGCGGGGTTAAGCGGGACGCGGCCGAGGCGCTGCGCCTGTTCAAAATGGGGGGCGAAAAAGGAAACCCCACGGGCACGTTCTATGCCGGCCTCGCCTATGAGCACAGCAAGGACTACCAAAAGGCCGTGAGCTATTACACTGCGGCCGCGCGCAAGGGCAACACCGCCGCCATGCACTATCTCGGCATCGCCTACGACCGGGGACACGGCGTAGCGCAGAACGCGCGGCTGGCGGCGGAATGGATCTTCAAGGCCATCAAGGGCGGCAACCTGTTCTCGGTGAAGCAGATGACCGAAAATGCCGCTGCCTATAGCATGCCGTGCCGCCGTCAGTTGCAGCGGCTATTGAGCGAAGCGGGTGTCTACGACGGCGCGATCGACGGCCGCTTCGGTCCCGCGACCAGTGCCGCCATCGCGGTGTTCGCCAAGCGAGGCAGAGCCGCGCACTAAAAGGCGCACGCCGGGCGCCGATTTCCGCCAGCGCAGGACGGGCCGCAGCGG
>CAYLMY010000068.1:0-8123 GCA_964384635.1 uncultured Undibacter sp. | reverse complement strand
CTAAAAGGCGCACGCCGGGCGCCGATTTCCGCCAGCGCAGGACGGGCCGCAGCGGGTCGGGCGGATCGTCAGCCGCGCGTCCAGGCTGCATTTTCGTCACGCCGTTCCGGCAAGCCTCAGCGCCGCCGCAGCATGCCCCCGATCGAGCCGCCGACCGATTTGCCGATGTCGGCGGCGAGTTTTCCGGCGGTGCGGCTCGCCACCGGGCGCTGGCCCATGCGATAAACCAGCCGCCACATTGATGCCGCCTGAGTAGGCTCAGTGAACCGGCCCGCAGGCCGTTGCCGTGCGCGGGTAACCTCCAAAGCTTCCAGGTGGGATACGCCAAAGCGATGACGTTGAATTTCCGCGCCCGCACATTTCTTTCCGCTTTCTTGTTGCTGACGGTGTTTGCCACTAGCGCGCTCGCGCAGACGGTGCCGACGCCCGTGCCGGCAGCGGAGGCGCCCGCCAAGGCACCGGCGGCACCGGCCGCCGCGCCCAAGGCGCCCCCCGCCAAGCCGGAGCCGGATCCGTTCGGCCGCGAGACGCCGCAGGGCATGGTGGTCGGGCTGATGAACGCGCTCGCCGCCGCCGACTACGAGCGCGCGGTGCAATACTTCGAGATCAGCTCGGTGCCGGGCGTGCGGCAATGGTTCATCCTGGCCGGGCCGCAACTGGCCAAACGCTTTCAAGAAGTGCTCGACCGCGCCGGCAGCGTGATCACGCCGGCTGAGCTTTCCAACGATCCCAACGGCAACGTCAAGGACGGACTGAAGCAAGACGTCGAGCGCTTCGGCCAGATCAAAGCGTCGGAGCGCGAAGTGCCGCTGCTGGCCAAGCGCGTCACCCGCGACGGCAAGGCGCTGTGGCTGGTGTCCGGCAGCACCTTGAACGAAATCCCGGCGCTGTCCCGCGCGCTCAAAGTCGATTCCTCGGCCGGCCCATGGTTGAACCTGCTGCCGGAGGGGCCGACCATCGGCGGCGCGCCGGTTTCGCATTGGCTGGCGCTGCTCATCCTGGCGGGCCTGAGCTTCGCGCTGTCCTGGGCGCTGATTGCGCTGCGCGTTCCGATCGAACGGTTGCTCCGGCGCGGCGGCGAGGAGACCAAACTGTCGCGCTTCATCGAAAAATCAGCCGGGCCAATGCGCCTGCTGATCATGCTGCTGATATTCGGGCTGGCGGTGCAGGCGGTGGGCATTTCGGTGATCGCGCGCTATCGCGCGGTATTCGTCGTGCAGATCGTCGGCTGGTTCGCGTTTGCCTGGCTGCTGTGGCGCGTGGCCGATGCCGCCGGCGAAGTCATTCTCGGGCGCATGTCGCGCCGTGGCCAGCTCACGGCCTATTCCGCCATCAGTTTCCTCAACCGTGCGTTCAAGGCGCTGCTTGCCATCCTGTTCGTGGTGGCGCTGCTGCGCGCCTTCGGCGTCAACGTCACCGCCGGCCTCGCCGCCCTCGGCGTCGGCGGCCTGGCCATCGCGCTCGGTGCGCAGAAGCTGTTCGAGAACCTGATCGGCAGCCTGACGCTGCTGGCCGACCGGCCGGTGCGCATCGGCGATTTCTGCCGCTTCGGCGACACGCTCGGGACGATCGAGGAGATCGGCATCCGCTCGACCCGCATCCGCACGCTCGACCGAACCGTCTTGACCGTGCCCAACGGCGAGTTCGCCACGCTGCACATCGAGAACTTTTCGCAGCGCGACCGCTACTGGTTCCATCCCATTCTGAACCTGCGCTACGAGACGAGCGCCGACCAGATGCGCTACTTGCTGCAGGAATTGCGCGACATGCTGGGCAAGCATCCCAAGGTGGATTCCACGTCGGCGCGCGTGCGCCTGATCGGCTTAGCCGCCTATTCGCTCGACGTCGAGATTTTCGCCTATGTCGTTGCGTGGGACTATGCCGGCTTCCTGGAATTGCAGGAAGAGTTGCTGCTGAGCTGCATGGAAATCGTGGAGAAGAGCGGCACCGGCTTCGCCTTCCCGTCGCAGACGCTCTATCTCGGACGCGACGGCGGGTTGAACGAGGCCCGCACGCGCGAGGCGGAACAAGCGATCCGCAGCCGGCGCGAGGAAAAGCCGCCGGGCTAGCGCGTCACGCCGGCACCACGTCCTTGCCGATCGGCCACAGCGAAACGCCGGCGAGCTTCAGGTGCGCCCAGGCGAACGGAATGCCGATGATGGTGACGGCGAGCAGGATCGCCGTGATCAGGTGACCGAGCGCCAGCCACCAGCCGGCCAGCACCAGCCAGATCAGGTTACCTAAAAATCCGAGTGGGCCTCTGCCAATCCCGCTCGGCCGGTCGACCACCGTGTGGCCGAAGGGCAGCAGCGTATAGAGCGCGATGGTGAGCGCGGCGCGCGCCCAGGGAATGCCGATGATGGTGATCAGCATGATCAACGCGGCGATCAGCCAGCCGGCGGCCATCCACAGGCCGCCGAAGACGATCCACAGCACGTTCAGCAGAAGGCTCATGGCGGACATGGGTGGCGGGCCTCGACGGCCGAAGTAAGGCATCAACGCCGCCGCAGCATGCCCCCGAGCGCGCCGCGCACGATCGCGCGTCCGATCGAGCCGCCCATGGAGCCACCGACCGATTTGCCGATGTCGGCGGCGAGCTTGCCGGCGGTGCGGCTCGCCACCGTGCGGGTGATCGAGCGGGCAATAAGTTGTCCGGTGGTCAGCCGCTCGCCGCGCTTTTGGGTGGTGCCGAAGATGGTTCCGACAATGCCGCCGAGCCCGCCCATCAAGCCGCCGCTGCCTTGCTCGGCCTGAGCCTCAGCGGCGGCGGTTTCCTCGACGCGCTTCTTCAGGATCTCGTAGGCGGATTCGGCGTCGACCGCCGTGTCGTATTTGCCTTTGACCGGGCTTTGCGCGTTGACCGCGCGCCGCTCGTCCGCGCTGATCAGCCCGAGGCGGGCGGACGGCGGGCAGATCATGGTGCGCTCGACCACGGAAGGGACGCCATTGCCTTCCAGAAAAGAGACCAGCGCCTCGCCCTTGCCGAGCTCGGTGATGACCTGGGCCGTATCAAGGTCCTTGTTCGGCCGGAACGTTTCCGCCGCCGCCTTCACCGCACGCTGATCGCGCGGCGTGAAGGCGCGCAAGGCGTGCTGCACGCGGTTGCCGAGCTGCGACAGCACGGTCTCCGGCACGTCGAGCGGGTTTTGCGTGACGAAGAAGACGCCGACGCCCTTGGAGCGGATCAGCCGCACCACCTGCTCGATTTTCTCGAGCAGCGGCTTGGGCGCGTCGTTGAACAGCAGATGCGCCTCGTCGAAAAAGAACACCAGCTTGGGCTTATCGGGGTCGCCGATCTCCGGCAGCGTCTCGAACAGCTCCGAGAGCAGCCACAACAGAAACATGGCATAGAGCCGCGGGTTGGCGATTAGCTTGTCGGCGGCCAGGACGTTGACGTAGCCGCGGCCGTCGCTGTTCGTGCGCATGAAATCCGCGATTTTCAATGCCGGCTCACCGAAGAAATTGGTCGCGCCCTGGTTTTCCAGCACCAGCAACTGGCGCTGAATCGTGCCGACCGTCGCCCCGGAAACATTGCCGTACATTTTTTGCAGCTCGGCCGCATTTTCCATGACGAACTGCAGGATCGCCCGCAGGTCCTTGAGATCGAGCAGCGCCAGGCCCTGTTCGTCGGCGACGCGGAAGGCAATGTTGAGCACGCCCTCCTGGGCGTCGTTGAGGTCCATGATGCGCGACAACAGGATCGGTCCCATCTCGGACACGGTGGCACGCACTGGATGGCCTTCCGCCCCGAACACGTCCCAGAAGATCGCGGGAAATTCGTCGGGCTGATAGGTCACGCCCATCGACTTTGCGCGCTTGACGAAGGCGTCTTTGGCTTCGCCGACCGCGGCGATGCCGGACAAGTCGCCCTTCACGTCGGCGGCAAAGACCGGCACGCCGGCCTTGGAAAATCCTTCCGCCAGCACCTGCAAGGTGACGGTCTTGCCGGTGCCGGTGGCGCCGGTCACCAGCCCGTGGCGATTGCCGAACTTAAGATCGAGCACTTCGTATTTGTCACTCTTGCCGACGACGATTCCATGGTCGGGGAGCGCTGCGGCAGCGGCCGGCTTGGTTTTGGCGGGGGCCGGCGGCTTTTTGGCCTTTGTGGCTTTGGTGGATTTCTTGGCCCGGGGTTTCGACGCCATTGCAAGCTCCAAAATCAGAATAAATCTCGCACGCAGACCGCCGCCGCGTCGTTGATTTCACTCAATTCGCTGCACCGGCGCTTGCCCGGTAAGGCCCGGCAAACTGCCCAAAGGGGATGATTTTAGCAACCGCCAATGCGGGGCCGCCGGGCGGCGACGTGCGGCAAACGCCGATTGCCGCTAAATTGAACGGGACCGGTCAGCCTGCCGGTTATCGTCTGGGGGTTCATCATGCACCGTTACTTGAAGCTCGTCCCGCTACTATTTGCCGCCGTCCTGTTGACGTGGGGCGGCATCACGCCCGCGTTCTCCGCCGGCAAGATTGGCGTCGTGCTGATGCACGGCAAAACGGGAACGGCGAAATCGCGAGCGCCGATCGGGCCGCTCATCGCCAAGCTCAAGGGGGCCGGCATCCTGGTCGTGGCCCCCGACATGCCGTGGTCGCGCAGCCGCTACCTCGCCAAGGACTACGAAGAGTCGATGGCGGAGATCGCCGCCGCGGTCGTCCAACTCAAACGCGAGGGCGCGACCGTCATCGTCGTCGGCGGCCACAGCATGGGCGCCAACGCGGCGCTCGGCTATGGCGCGCGGCACGAAGGCGTGGCCGGGATCATGGCCATTGCGCCCGGTCACAGCCCGGAACTCGGTGGATTCCAGAGCGCCGTCAATAATGACTATCGCCGGGCCAAGGCGATGGTCGACAAGGGCCAGGGCAACAAGGTTGCCAGCTTCGCCGACACCAATCAGGGCAAGAAGAGCAAAGTGCACGTGAAGGCGCGCGTCTATCTGAGCTGGTTCGACCCCGGGGGGCCGGCGGTGATGCCCAAGAATGCCGCCGCGTTGAAGCCGGGCACGGCGCTGCTATGGGTGGTCGGCAAACAAGACCCGATGGTCAGGCGCGGGCGCGCTTACGCCTTCGATAATGCGCCGACGAACCCCAAGAGCGCCTACGTGGAGGTCGGCGGCAGCCACCTCAAGACGCCGACCATCGCGGCCAGCAAGATCGTCCAGTGGCTGAAAAGCCTGTGATCGTTACTGCCAGCCGGCGGACGCCCGCTTGCGTCGTAGGCGCCGCCGGTCCGCTGCTTCCGCATAATGAAATTTGCCCGCACGGGGCGGCGCGGGCATGTCGCGGCCGCATCGGCATCGCACGTTTAACCGGCTAGCCGCGCGGCGCGGCGCGCGATAAACCTCGCGGCCATGCCCGATTCGCACGCGCCTGCGCCCGAGCCCGCCGCGCAAGCTTCCGCAGCATTGCGTCCGTCGCTCTCCGAGCTGTTTCGCGCCTTCGTCGCCGTCTCGCTGTCCGGCTTCGGCGGCGCACTGCCGTGGGCGCGGCGCATGATCGTCGAGCGGCGGTGCTGGATGACGAACGAGGAATTCAACGAGACCTTCGCGCTGTCGCAGTTCCTGCCCGGACCCAATACGGTGAACTTCGCGGTGGTGTTCGGCGCCCGTTTCGGCGGCGCCGCCGGCGCCGCGCTCGCGATGATCGGGCTGATGGGGCCGCCGCTGGCGATCGTCACCGTGCTGGCGTTTCTTTACGAGCGCTTCGGTGACATCGCCGTGCTCGGCCACATCCTCGCAGGCATCGCCGCCGCCGCTTCCGGCCTGCTGGTCGCCGTGGTCGTCAAAATGGCGGCGCCGCTGTTCACCAAGCGATGGAATTCGGCGCCGGTGGTCGCGGTCCTCGCTTTCATCGGCGTCGCCATCATGCATTGGCCGCTGCCTTACGTGTTTCTCGGCCTGGCGCCGTTCAGCGTGGCGCTGGCCTGGCTGCGGTGGTGACGCGATGAACGAAAACCCGTTGTGGTCGCTGTTCACCCTGTTCGTGACGCTCTCGCTGTTCTCGGTCGGCGGCGCCAACTCCGCGATCCCGGAAATGCACCGCGTCGCGGTCGACGTGATGGGCTGGATGAGCAACAGCCAGTTCGCCGACATGTTCGCGATCTCGCAGATGTCGCCCGGGCCGAACGTCATCATCGTCGCGCTGATCGGCTTCCACGTGGCGGGGCTGGCCGGCGCGGGCGTCGCGATCGCGGCGATGTGCGGGCCGACCTGCGTGCTGGCGTTTCTGGCGGCGCGCACCTGGGACCGCTTCAAACAGGCGCGTTGGCGCATCGCGCTGCAGGCCGGGCTGGTGCCGGTGTCGCTCGGGCTGATCTCGGCCTCAGCCTTCGTGCTGGCGCGCGCGGCCGACCACAATGTCTATGCCTTCCTGGTCACCGCCATCACCGCGGCGGTCGCCTTCTTGACGCGCGTCAATCCGCTTTGGGTATTTGCGCTGGCCGGCGTGCTCGGCTTTACCGGATTGGTCTAGCCGCTCGGGCGGCGGGTTCATTTACCACAAGAAAAGCCCACTAACCCTAGTTTCCAGCGGTCGCCGGCGCCTCCGGGACTTTACGGGTAGGGCCTTTCCTGAATTGCGGGGACGGGAGCTTGCGCGCATTGGGGCAGCATGCGCCACGATCAATCATTATCCATGCCCGTGCGGTCCTGCCCGATCTGCCGGGTGGGGATGGTTCGCACCGACACCGGCTGGCACTGTCCGCAGTGCGGCAGCGTCATCGTCGGCGGCCAGCCAGAACACCAGGCCGGCGCACTCTATGTCGCAAACCGCGGCGTCGAAAGCGATCGTCCGGAAAACAGTTAGCCGTCGCAGGCCGCGACCGCAGAAAGCGGGTCAGGACAGTTGCGCGGCGTTCGTCGACGCGCGGCCGGTCAGGCCAGCACGCCGGAGACGATCAAGGCAGCCCCGAGGGCCAGCGCGGTGACGATGCCGGTCGGGATCAGCCAATCGAGCACCGGCGTAACAATGAGTGGGTGAACCTGGCCGTTGCGCGGCCAGCAGTACCAAAGACCTGCGGCGCCGCTGCCGGCGACCGCTAAACCCGACATAAAGTGGAGCATGACGATCGATCCTCATTCCGCGCATTTTTCGCGGAGCGAGGTCTTATTTAGGCGCGGCGGCGGAAAAGCGATGTAAAGCTTCGCATTCGCCTCATAAATTCTGAATAATCGGCGTTGCACCGTGCCGCGCGTCGCTGCGGCGGGTCCTGCCGGAACGACAGTCCGATCAGTCGACGAAGCCGAAAATGATCGATCCCGAGCCGACGACGAGCGCGATAGCGACCGCGATCGGGATCGCGCAATCGATAACGGCGCTGACCTTGCCGCACCATTGGCCGAACGAACTTTCGCCAACGCTCACCGCCATCGCCGACACGGCCGCCACCATGGAAAACCCTCGCTATTTTTGAACGAGGGTCTTCATAGGCGAGCGGCGCAACGGGCGGGCGTAACGTTTCGGCCCGCCGGCGTAAAAATTCGATAAATTTAAGCTAGCTCACCACCGCCAGCGTGCCGGCGGCCAGGATCACCAGCTGGATCGAGAAGGCGGTGATGTTGGCGTCCCATTTATCGGCAAACAGCGGAACCGGGGCCTTGAACGGCTGGTAGCCGTTCTTGTCATAGGCCGCGCCGCCGTAAAGCGGCATGGCGGCGAGCGCGACAAAAAAGGCGGCGTAGACGATCGCGCCCATGACGGCGACCAGGTAAAGCCGCTCGACCGGGTAGGGGCCGGGCGCCCAGATCAGCGCCAGCGCCATGAGACCGAAGCCGACATAGCTCGAAATCTGCCAGACCACGTGGAAGCGGGCATGCGGCGTCCATTTCGGGTTGGTGGCGTGGGTCTTGTTGAAATCGGCAACGACCGTCAGCGCGGCCCAGCCGATGGTCGCCAGCGTGAACAGGACGCGGGCGAGCAGAATGTGATCGAAGGCGATGGGCATGGCGGGTCCCCCCCCTCTACGGACAGTGCTAGCCGTGCAGCCATCAAGCAAGCTTGTTCGGGACCGGCCGGTCAATGTCCGCTTCGGGACCGAAAGCGGACCAGCTTCGACTGTCCCGCCATGTCAGCTTTTGCCCAATAGCGGACTCATGCAGCGCAGCAAAAAAGATCGTTATTCGACCACCTCG
>CAYLMY010000067.1:0-14079 GCA_964384635.1 uncultured Undibacter sp. | reverse complement strand
CCGACGCCCTTGGGCGCCTTCCAGGCCTCGACCTTGCCGGTCGCCGGATCGACGCGGCCATAGACGCCGTTCTGGCCGGTGAACCAGAGCACGCCTTTGCGGTCGAAGGTCGCGGTGTTGAGATTGGCGTCGGGGAAATTTTTCGGCAGCGGATAAAGCTTCACGGCCTTGGTCGCCGGATCGACGCGCGCGATCGCGTTCTGTCCGCCGTCGGTTACCCAGGCGGCGCGGTCGGGTCCGATGATCACGCCGTGCGGCGCGGAGTTGGGCCCGAGCGCGAACTGGGTTGCCTTGCCGGTCTTGGGATTGAGTACGCCGATAGCGCCCTGATGCTGCGCGGTGTACCAGACACTGCCGTCCGGTGCCGGGGCAACGTCGTGCGGATGCGCACCGCGCGGGACGGCGTAGTAGGACGCCTGCGCGGCCCACGCCGGTTCGAACGCGCGCGCCAGCACGGCAACCGCCGCGACAACGATCGGAACTATGGTGGCGGTACTGCGCACGCTTACTCCACAGTTTGCTTACGGCGCGGTGCGCGCCAGCGCTCGGCCGCCGCGTCGTCGGACGCCTTCGCGTCAACCCAAGTCTTGGTGATTGTTTTTCCGCTCGCCTTTTCGACCTGCTTCCAGAACGGCGCACGGGTCTTCAGATAGTCCATCAGGAATTCGGCCGCGGCAAAGGCCGCCTGGCGGTGGGCGGAGGCGGTGACCACCATCACGATGTCCTCGCCCGGCTTAATGCGGCCGTAGCGGTGAATGACGGTGACGCCGGCCAGCGGCCAGCGCTGTGTTGCCTCGGCAACGTGACGCTCGATCTCGGCTTCCGCCATGCCGGGATAGTGCTCCAGCGTCAGCGCGGCAATCGGCTCGCCCGCTTCGTCGCCGCGGCAGATGCCGGTAAAGGTGACCACGGCGCCGATGTCGGCGCGGCCGCGCGACAGCTTCGCCGCTTCCGCGGCGACGTCGAACGGCTCGCGCTGCAGAAGCACGGTCGATTTGGCGTTCATGGCCATTAATCTAGTGCAGTTTTCGCTCGGTTGGAATTGCGGCCGTCTTTAACCCTACCCGCCCGTCATCGGCGGGAAAAAGGCGATTTCGGAGGCCGCTCGGACTGGCGCGCCGGGCTGCACGTGGGTGCGGTCGATGGCGACGCGGATCACCTTGGGGTTTTCGAAGGCGTGGGCATATTCCTCGCCGCGGCCGGCCAGCCAGGTCATCAGCTCGCCCACGGTGGCAACGCCGGCCGGAACCTCGACGTCTTCCTCCGGCTTGCCGACCCGCTCGCGCACCCAGGCGAAATAGCGAAGCTTAGTGGTCATTCTTCGATCATATAGCGCAGGCCGGCGCGCATATAGTCATAGCCGGTGTAGAGCGTGAGCAGTGCCGACAGCCACAGCAGCAAGATGCCGACCTGGGTGATGCCCGGCACCAGGCGGTCGCCGGCCTCGCCGGCGATCAGGAAGCCGATGGCCACCATCTGCCCGGTGGTCTTCCACTTGGCGAGCCGCGTCACCGGCACGCTGACGTGCAACTCGGCGAGATATTCGCGCAGGCCCGACACCAGGATTTCACGGCAGAGGATGACGACGGCGGCGAGCAGCGTCCAGCCGCGGATGGTCTCTTCGGCCGCCAGCATCAACAGGCATGAGGCCACCAACAGTTTGTCGGCGATCGGATCGAGCATACGGCCGAGCGAGGAATGCTGCTCCCACATGCGGGCGAAATAGCCGTCGAGGACGTCGGTAACGCCGGCGGCGATGAAGATCGCGAGCGCCACCCAGCGCAGCCATAGGGCGCCGCCGATGATGCTCTGCCAATACAACAGCGCCACCACCACCGGCACGGCAGCGATGCGGCCATAGGTCAAAATGTTCGGCAGCGCCAGCGGGCGCGCCGGCAGCCGCGTGGAACTAAGGGTGTTCATGAGGAGACAAGGAACACCCCGGCCGCGGCAAGGTCAACCGCCGGCCGTTCCCAACTCCCCGCTGATTATTGGATCGGTGGCTTGGGCAGGCGGCTTTTGCCCGGTTCCATGACGAAAGTCTGATCGAGCGAATACCATTCCCCTTGAACGTCGGGCGCCGGCGCCGCCCCGTCGTGGCGGACATAGTTCCCGACCAGCGCGCGGGTGACGCCGAATTGCACGTCGCTGTCGAGCCGCGCGTCGTCATTGACGTAGACCTGCGAGATCAGCGTCTTGAAGCCGTCTTTCAAGATTAGGAAGTGCAGGTGGGCGGGACGGTAGTGGTGGCGCCCGGTGGCACGCACCAGGTCGCCGACCGGGCCGTCGATCGGGATCGGATAGCCGGCCGGCTTCACGCTGCGAAAGCTGAAATGCCCGCGCGCGTCCGTCATAAACTTGCCGCGCAGGTTCATCTCCGCCTGGTTGGGGTCCTGCTGCTCGTAGAAGCCTTCCGGCGAGGAATGCCAAACGTCGACCTCGGCGCCTTCGATCGGCTTGCCGTTGGTGTCCTTGATCCAGCAATCGACGAACAGCGCCGGGCCGGGCGTGGGCGAGCGCACGATCGAGGCACCGGTTTCGGTGCGCGGCGAGTTCATACGCCAGAACGGACCGAGCAGATTGGCGGTGGTCTCGGTCTGACCCCTGTTGCCGTTGTTGAGCAGGCAAATCAGCGTCGAAAAACCGAGCGAGCCGGACATCAGCACCGCCTCGTTGTGGGTATCGGTGGTCTTTTGCCCGAGGCGGACGACATATTGCACGGCCTGCTCGAACTCATCCTCGGTGAGATGTACCTCGCGGGCAAACGCATGCAGATGCTTGACCAGCGCGGTGAGGATTTCGCGCAGGCGCGGGTCCGCTGTGTTCTTGAAGGCGTCCAGCACCGCGTCGGTAACGTCTTCCTGCCGCTGGATGATCATTCGTTCCCTCTCCGACCTCTCAGCCGTGACGCTATTGCGCCGCCTGTTCGTGGAAGAACTCATATATCTTCCGCGCGGTCTCCGCATTAATTCCAGGCACCTGGGCGAGGTCGGGCAGGCTCGCCCGCTCGATCGCTTTCAGGGTGCCGAAATGGCGCAGCAGCGCGCGCTTACGGGTGGGACCTATCCCCGGAATTTCCTGCAGGCCGGCCTCGCGGATATCCT
The DNA here is from genome assembly GCA_964384635.1 of uncultured Undibacter sp. Lineage (GTDB taxonomy): Bacteria > Pseudomonadota > Alphaproteobacteria > Rhizobiales > Xanthobacteraceae > Pseudolabrys. Next base: position 10,975 of record CAYLMY010000067.1, on the reverse strand, counting down.
TTTTGCGCCGGGTGCGGTGCGAACCGATGGCAAAGCGGTGGGCCTCGTCCCGCAAGCGCTCGATGAAATAGAGCAAGGGATCGCGCGGCGGCAGCTTGAAGGGCGCGCGGCCAGCCATAAAGAAGGTCTCGCGCCCGGCGTCGCGATCCGGTCCCTTGGCGATGGCGATGAGCGGCACGTCGATGACACCCAGGCCGGCCAGCGTCTCCTGCGCCGCGCCGAGCTGCCCCTGCCCGCCGTCGATTATGACTAGGTCGGGCCAAGGGGACTCCGTTTGATCGTCCTCGCTTTCCACTTGCTCGTTTTCCCTCTCCCCTTGTGGGAGAGGGTGCATAGCGAATGCGGTAGCATTCGCGTTCTCTTGCGTTTGACGCCCGGCGCTTGGCGCCGGGCTATGCGGAGGCGAAGCCGAGCGAGGGCGGGTGAGGGGTTCAAGAGTCTCGTGAGCCAAAGACCCCTCACCCGGCTCGCTCGCGACTGCTCGCTCGCCACCCTCTCCCACAAGGGGAGAGGGTTGCGCCGTGCCGGCCCCTCGCGGCGCTTCCGCCAGCAGCCGCTTGAACCTGCGCTGCAGCACCTCACGCATCATGCCGAAGTCGTCGCCGGGGGTAAGATCCTCGGAGCGGATGTTGAACTTGCGGTACTGGTTCTTGCGGAAGCCCTCCGGCCCGGCAACAATCATGGCGCCGACGGGATTGCTGCCGGCGATGTGGCTGTTGTCGTAGACCTCGATACGGCGCGGCGCGCGTGGCAGTCCAAAAGTCTCGGTCAGCCCGCTCAGCAATTTATGTTGTGATGAGGTGTCGGCGAGCTTGCGCGCCAAAGCCTCGCGGGCATTGGCGAGTGCGTGCTGCACCAACTCCTTGCGCTCGCCGCGCTGCGGCACACTGACCTCGACCTTGCGTTCGCTCTTGACGCTGAGCGCGCGGGTGAGCAGCGCGCGTTCCGCGAAATCATGCGAAGCCAGGATCAGCCGCGGCGGCGGCTTGTCGTCATAGAACTGCGCCAGGAATGCGCTCAGCACCTCGCCGGGGCTGAATGCGCGGTCGGCCTTGGGAAAATAGGCACGATTGCCCCAGTTCTGCCCGGTGCGGAAGAAGAACACTTCAACGCAGGAATAGCCGCCGGCCTGGTGCACGGCGAACACGTCGGCTTCTTCGAGCGAGCGCGGATTGATGCCCTGGTGCGACTGGATCGCCGACAGCGCCGACAGCCGGTCGCGATAGACCGCGGCATGCTCGAAATCCATCGTCGCCGAGGCCTTGTCCATTTCGCGGCCCAGATCCTTCTGCACGACACGGCTGCGGCCGGAGAGGAATTCGTTGGCCTCGCGCACCAGTTCCGAATAGCCGGAAAAATCGATCTCACCCGTGCAGGGCGCCGAGCAGCGCTTGATCTGGTAGAGCAGGCACGGCCGCGTGCGCGCCTCGAAGAAACTGTCCGAGCAGGAGCGCAGCAGAAACGCGCGCTGCAATGCATTGATGGTGCGATTGACCGCGCCGGCGGAAGCGAACGGCCCGTAATAGCGCCCTGCCCGCATGCGCGCGCCGCGATGCTTGAGGATCTGCGGCGCCCAGTGGTCCGAGGTGATCAAGATATAGGGAAACGACTTGTCGTCGCGTAACAGCACGTTGAAGCGCGGGCGCAGGCGCTTGATCAGGTTGGCTTCCAGCAGCAGCGCCTCGGTCTCGGTCTTGGTGGTGACGAATTCCATCGTCACCGTGGCCGCGATCATGCGCGCGATGCGGGCGTCGTAGGCGGTTGGCCGCGCGTAATTGGTGACGCGCTTCTTGATGTTCTTGGCCTTGCCGACATAGAGCACCGCGCCGTTGCGATCGATCATGCGATAAACGCCGGGCGAAGACGGCGCATGCTTGACGGCACGCGTGATGGCCGCGCGGCCAGCTGCCAGCGTGCCGGGGGCCGCTTCCTCCGGCTCGAGTTCGGGCAGCGAGGATTCCTCGTCCTCTTCGCGCAGCTCGCTTTGCGGGTCGATGTCTTTCTTTGCGCCGTTCATGCCAGCTTAAATAGTAAGAGAAGCGCTATTCCGGAATGTCGCTGTCGGGCGTGTGCCAGGCCAGATGCTGGCCGCCGTCGACCGCGATGGTAACGCCGGTGACGCTTTTCGCCTGCGCGAGATAGAGCACCGCGGCCGCGACGTCCTCCGGGCTCGGCCCCTCTTGCATTGGCAAGCTCGCCACCTGCTCCGCGAACTGCGCCTCCGTCTGCCGCGGGCTCGGCAGCGTCGGGCCTGGCGCCACCGCGTTTACGCGCAATTTCGGCGCCAGCGCCTGGGCCAGGGTGACGGTCGCGGTCACCAGCGCGCTCTTGCTCAAGGTGTAGGAGAAGAAATGCGGCGTGGGCTTGAACACGCGCTGGTCGACCAAGTTGACGATCGAGGCATCGGCGCCGTCCGGCGCCTGCGCTGCGAAGGCCTGCGCCAGGAACAGGGGCGCCGCCAGGTTGATGGCGAAAGTGCGTTGGAAGAATGCCTTCTCGAGACTGTCGATTTCGTCGGGCTCGAACACGCCGGCATTGTTGACCAGCAAAGTAAGCGGACCGAAGGCCGCGGCGGCGGGGACCAGCCCGCGCAACGCCGCGTGCTCTGCAAGATCGGCCAGCACCACCGAGGCGCGCCCGCCCGAAGCCTGGATTTCGCCGGCCAGCCGCTCGGCGCCGGTTCGCGAGCGATGGGCGTGCAGCACCACGGCGTAGCCCGCGCGCGACAGCGCGAGCGCGATTGCCGCGCCGATGCGGCGCCCCGCCCCGGTGATCAGGGCCGCGCCTGGCATTGATTGCTTGCTTTCGTCGGGCATCCCAAGTTCCCCGGCGGCTTGTCATACGCCGCGCCACCGGCCACCGCCACCCGTCGTTGCGCAGCATCGGGCAGTATTGCGGCGGGCGGAGAGCGGCCCGCAACCAGTTATGGTCAATAAAGACTGAAGCAGTGTCGTAACCGCGACCACGGAGCGGCGGCTTGATAAGACTCCCTTAGGGATAACGCCTGCTGATAGTTACCGATTCACAACCGCTTAACTTAAAATGCCCGATAAATCTTCCACGAAAACGTCGAACTTCCGCCGGTTCGCCGGCCCCGCCGCACCTTTTTTGCGCATTCAAGTCGCGCAAACAACAGCGGCAGCCTGCCACGGCGAAGCGCGACAGCGGGTTCCGTCAGCCGCGTCAGCGGCGCGCCGGGCGGGAGCGAGTGGAGGGTGTGATGAAAAATACGATGCGGGCGATGACCCTGGCGGCCATGGTGGTCGTCTCCGGCGCGGCTGTAGCAGCCGACATCCAACGCGGCCCGAGCCCCTATTATTCTCCGGCGCCGGCGTCCGGCTACAATTGGCGCGGTTTCTATGCCGGTCTCAACGCCGGCTACGAGTGGGGCGACATCACCAACAACGGCGCGGCACCTTCCGGTATCATGGGCGGCCTGCAGGGAGGCTATAACTGGCAGGCCGGTCAATTCGTCTTCGGCGCTGAAACCGACATCCAGGCTTCCGGCGCGGACGACACCTTCGCGCCCTGGAAGTTCTCCAACCCCTGGTTCGGCACCCTGCGCGGGCGCGCCGGTTTCGCGCTCAACAACATCTTGTTCTATGCCACCGCCGGCCTCGCCTATGGCGGCATTACCGGCGAGATCGGCGGGCTCGACGAGAACAGGAGTCATATCGGTTGGGCCGGCGGCCTCGGCGCGGAGGTCGGCTTCACCCCGAACTGGTCGGCCAAGGTCGAATACCTCTACATGGACCTGAGCGACCGCGCCTATTCGATCACCGGCGCAAACAATGGGCTCGAGGCCAACATGCTGCGCTTCGGCATCAATTACCACTTCTGAGCGGCGCACTCGCGCGTGGCGGAAAACCCCGGGCTTCGCGGCTCGGGGTTTTTCTTTGCGGTACCCGAGTTGTAGAAGTTCCATCTTAAACTTAAGTTCAAGTATTCATTTTGAACGTTCCTAGTCTTTATCAGGGCAAAAACGTGGCAATTCATCGTCACGATTAAGATATACATTTCAATAACTTGATTTGCGGTGTGGCTTCTACGCACTAGACATGGCGTTATTTCCGAATACTTTGCCGCCAGCAATCGGGGCGGGGGCCTTGGTTCACGGAGTTTCGATGATGATGAAGCGCTTGGTTCTGGCGGGCATGGGTGCGCTCGCGATGGTGACGATGATGGGCGCGGCAAACGCAGCCGACCTGCCGCGCCGGCATGCCATGCCGGCCAAGGCGCCGGCCTATGTCGTACCCGGCTACAACTGGACCGGCTTCTACGCCGGCATCAACGGCGGCTACGGCTTCGGCCATTCGGAGTGGAGCAACCCGGTTGGCACCAGCGGCTTTGATATCGATGGCGGCGTGGTCGGCGGCACGCTCGGCTACAATTATCAGGTCAACCAGATCGTGTTCGGGCTCGAAGGCGACGTCGACTGGAGCGGTATCAAGGGCCAGACCAGCACCGGCATCTGCGTCGGGGGTACCTGCGAGACCAGCAATAACTGGCTCGCCACCGCACGCGGCCGCATCGGCTATGCCTTCAACCGCATCATGCCGTACCTGACCGCGGGTGCCGCCTTTGGCGACGTCAAGATGAACCTGCCCGGGATCGGCAGCGAGACCGACACCCGCGCCGGCTGGACCGCCGGCGCCGGCGTCGAGTTCGCACTCACCGGTCCATGGACGGCCAAGGTCGAATACCTCTATGCCGACCTCGGCAAGGCCACGTGCAGCGCGGCCACTTGCGGCGTTGCGACCAATGTGGATTTCAACACCAGCCTGGTGCGCGCCGGATTCAACTACCGCTTCTGATCCGACGCCAACGAAAGCAAAAAGCCCCGGAGCGAAGGTTCCGGGGCTTTTCATTTTGAAATGTCAGGCTTCGACCTTGGTTTCGGCGAATGCCGGCACCTGCGCGGCAAAGCGGTCGAGCCAGCCGACCAGCTTGGGATGATCTTTGCGCCACGCGCCTTCGAAACGCAGATCGCGATAACCGAGCAAGCAGGCAAGGGCGATCTGTCCTACGTCCGGCAGCGCCGTGAGCGTCGGCGGTGCCGCTTCGAGCGCCGCCAGCCCGCGCGTGACTTTGTCGGCCTGGCGGTCGAGCCAGATTTGCTCGCGCTTTTCCGGCGGCCTGTAGCGGCTTTCGTAGACGATCAGCAGCGAGGCCTCGGTCACGCCGTCACACAGCGCCTGCAGCCGCAGCGCCTCGAAGCGCGCCGGCGCCTCGCGCGGAATGATGCGGCCGCCGCCGGCAAGATGGTCGAGGTAATCCAGGATCACCCGTGAGTCGTAATAGGTGGTGCCGTTCTCGAGCACCAGCGAGGGAATCTTGCCCAGCGGATTCTGCACGCGGATCGAGTCGGCTGGATCGTTGAGATCGGTCTCGCGGACCTCGATCTTGCCGGCGAGACCGAGGAGCTCCGCGGCGATGCGCACTTTACGGGCGAAGGGCGAGGCGGCGGTGGAGCGCAGAATCATGGGGGTAACCGTCTCGCGGCGACAGCAGCGGGCGGGCGGCCCGCGCCGGCCAATGTCCGATGGAAGCTTGCGGGCGGCCGCGGCCGCCGCCGCTCTATTCGATCAGCCGGTGACCACCAGATTGACGGCTTTCGGGCCCTTGCCCTTCTTGTCGGGCTCGACGTCGAAGCTGACGTGTTGCCCCTCGTTCAGGCCTTTGAGGCCGGCCTGTTCCACCGCCGTTATGTGGACGAACACGTCGCGTCCGCCATCGTCCGGCTTGATGAAGCCATAGCCCCGCTCGCCATTAAAGAATTTCACGACACCGGTTTGTGCCATCGGGAACACTCCCCCTTCCCCGCACTGCTCCGCCGCCAGCCCCCACGGCGGCGGCTCGGCCGGACATCCACATTCGGGGAAAGCATCGGCCGCAAACTCTGATGCGGCCTCAGTCACTCCGCCGGCCCCCCACCTAAGGAAGGCGGAACGTCACTGCCACTGATGGAACTAGACACCAACTGGGTTCACCTGGAAAGGGGCCCGGTGTCACCGGGCGGCGGAGGTTTCGCCGACCAGCCAATCCAGCCGGAGCCCGGCTTGGGCCCACGGCCGAGGATTTTCGCCAGCGCCGGCAACAGGATGGCGAGCTCGCCTGCCAGGGCCCAGGGCGGGTTGCGCAGGGCTTGCGGGCTCGCCTGAAGGCGCCGCTTTCGGTGCTATCAACCGTCGCCGCGGCCGGTCTGTGCCGCAGTTGCAGGTTCAGCGCGGCTTGCCGCGCAGGCCGAAATGGCTGCGCGGCTTGACTTGGCGCAGCGGGAAAATCGGCTTGCGCTGCGACGGTCGCAGCAACGCGGCCGGTATGCGCGTGCTGAGTGCAGAGGCAGCGCCGGCGCGGTGAGCCCGCGCGCGCCGCAAGCGCGCGATCATGTGCAACGCCAGCCACAGGCAGATCCAAGCGGCCGACACGATTCCAATCACGTGCAGACCCGGCGGCAACGCCAGCGGGTGCGGCAAATGGCACAGGAAACCCAGCGGCCACAACGAACAGATCAGCGAAGCGGCAAACGGGGCGCCGTGATCGAGCGAGGTGAGCGGCCACAGCACGATATAGCCGATCCCTAACAGCCAGATTGCAAATCCGGCATAGTCCCGAACACGATTCATCGCCGCCTTCCCCGACCGCGCGTCGCGCGCGGAAGTTTGCGGATTTTCCTTACGGGAGTCTTGCGCGAATTCTCGACGCGCTGGGGTTATCCCGGCACGTCCGCGTCCATCGTTAGTGGCGGATTAACTCGATCGCGGAAATAATGTCCGCGCGCGATCCTTGTTTATTTCATTCGCCACGCACCGCCGGCATCACGATCTTGTCGCGCTTGCAGGTCGCGCGGGCGATCGCAGGGCAGTCGTGGAACGACAGATCCTTGCCCAGGCATACGCGCACTTCCGTCAGTCGCGTCTTGTTGCATGCGACCGCCATGGCGGCAGCCGACAGTCCGGGATTGGCCTCGATAAATGCGGCGGCGACGTCGGCAGGCGACACCGACAGCGGCTCGGCCGGATCGCGATAACCGGCTGGGATCGTCACCGCCGCGCGCGCCTTGCGCAGCGTATCGAAATAGCCTTGCGCGCTGAGCCCACTGCAGGTGCCGTGGCGGTTCCATTCGTAGTAGACCAGCCGCCGGCTCGGCATCAAATCGAGCAAGGCGCTCACCAGCTTAGCCTCGACCCGCGGCGCCGGCACCTGGCAGTAGGATGGGAACCCTTGCGTGTATTGCGGCCACAGGCCGTGCACCACGAAGGCGAACGGCCGCCCGCTGCATTGCAGAGCGGGGGTGCGGTTGGGCGCGCGCTGTCTGGCGTTCTCGCAATAGGACGGCGACCAGGACAACGCCAGCACGTAGAAATCGAACTGGCCGGGCTGTTTTGGCGCGGCCTCCTCGGCGAGCGCGACGACCGCAAAAACGAAAACGAAGCTGAAGGCAACGGCGGCGGCCTGTACCGCCCGGCGAACGCGATGATGCAACATGGACGCCCCCTAACACTGACGCCTGAGCTACCCTGTGTGACCCACCTGGAACCGCAGCCAGAACAAACAGGAAATTGATCCACTGCAACGGTTCCATAAAACGATACCATGATGTTCTGAACATATCAAGAACAAACTGAGAATAAATCAGGATCACCGCCGGCGGCCGCCTAGCGGCGTCAAGGCCGGCCTCAGGGCAGCGCCATCTTGCAGCGCGGATTGTAGGCCCAGTTGCGGTCGAGCCCGACCACGCACCAGCGCACGCCCCAGCCCATGCTGGCAAAGCCGGTATCCTCGCCGATCCAGAAATTGACCGCGTGCTTGCGTCCGTCGCTGACCAGCGCCACCGCCCGGCAGAAGCGGCGCGGAACGGTGCCGGGCGCCCACGGGCTATAGGCGATTTCCCGCACCCGCTCGAAGCTGAGGATTTGCAGGTCCGAGTTCCAGAAACGGGCTTCCTTGTAGGCAAACTCCGAGGCGATGGCGCCGAGCCCGGCTTCGCAGTCCGGCAGCAGGCCGGTGTAGTTCGCCCCGGTCATATAGAACGATTTCTCCAGCCAGCCCGCAGCCTTGGCCGGTGCCGAGGCGCCAAGGCCGAGCATTGCGGCTGCTACGAGGGTCCGAATGCAAAAAGATGTGCGCGTCATCGCTGAACTCCTGCCACGGCGGCCAACTTTATCACAGGTTTTTCCCGGCGGGAGCCGATTCGTACACAGTTTTGCGCACCCCGGGGCTCGTGACTCCGCCCGCGGCACTGCATCATTTTTCGCGCGAATCGGGCTGGGGTCCGGCGTTGCGTTCCGTGTTGCGCGCGTCGGAAAGGCGCCGGCGGTGCGTGCCGTGTCGTGAGTGGCGTTTTGCGTCTTGTCTGCTCGTTTGTCGGCGTCAACGGCGCCGGTTGCCGGTGGGTCGCCGGCAACCGCGCCGAAATTTTTAGCCCATGCTAGTCGCGCCAATCGCCCAGCACTGCCTGCACCAAGGCCAGCGCCGCTACGGCTGCGGTATCGGCGCGCAAGATGCGCGGGCCGAGCGCGATGCGCGCCACATTCGGGCGCTTGAACAGCGCCGCACGCTCCTCTTCGGCGAAGCCGCCTTCCGGACCAATCAGCACGGCCAGCGGCCGCCCGCCGCGCACGGCCGCAAGCGCCGCTACCGGATCCTGCACCTCGGCACGCTCGTCGCAGAACACCAGCAGACGGCCGGCCTCGATATTTTCCACCATCGCGTCGAACGCTACCGGCGTGGCTACCTCCGGCAAGGTCAGGATGCCGCACTGCTGGGCGGCCTCGATCACATTGGCGCGCATGCGCTCGAGATTGACGCGCGCCACCTGGGTATGCCTGGTGATGACCGGCTGTAGGCGCGAGGCCCCCATCTCCACCGCCTTCTGCACCAGATAGTCGAGCCGGGCATGCTTGAGCGGCGCGAACAGGAAATGCAGGTCGGGCGCGTGCGGCTGCTCGCGCATGCGCGCGCCGAGCTCGGCGAACAGCGCCTTTTTTCCCGCGCCGGCGAGGCGGGCCTGCCATTCCCCGTCGCGGCCGTTGAACAACAACAAGACGTCCCCGCGCTTGAGCCGCAGTACGTTGAGCAGGTAGTTCGCTTGGTCGCGACCGAGTGCGACCTCGCGGGCGCTGGCCAGCGGGACATCGACGTAGAGGCGCGGGGTACGGAAATCGTGAGCCGGCATGGGTAAAATCGTCGCTTCTGGCGGTCAGCCGCTGCTGGTTTACTTGAGCCGCCGGGGCCTGGCGAGAGTCGCCGATTTTGCGCCAATTGCCGCGTTCCCGACGCATTCGGCGGCTTGGTATAAGCGCCCGGTTGGCCAGCAGATTGTATATAATGCGCCCGGGACCTGGAGGGATTTGCCATGAACTTGCGCCGGGCAGTGCTCGTTGCGGCGTTTGCGTCGGTGTTGCCGGCCGTCGCGGCACCCGTGGCGGCCCAGGTCCAGTCCGCACCGCAGGGCCAGCAGCCGCCGCCCTGCATCAAGGAGTTCCTTAGGCTGCGCGGTGTCGCCGAAAAGAAGGCAGCGGCCATCCGGGCTGCCAGTGAGCGCAAGGCGCCGCCGCAAGAAGCCTGCAAGCTGTTCAATTCGTTCTCGGCGGCCGAAGCCAAGATGCTGAAATACGCGACCGACAACAGCGTCTGGTGTGGCATCCCCGCCCAGATCCTCAGTGGCATTAAGCAGTCGCACACCAAGACCACGGAGATGCGCACCAGAATTTGCCGGATCGCTGCGGCCGGCCCGCCGCGGCCGGCGGGACCGAGCCTGAGCGACGCGCTTAGCGGCAACATCCCGGACTCCAGCAACATCAAGACCGGCCATGGCACCTTCGACACCCTGACTGGCACTCCACTCGGCACCAAATGAGCGAGAGCACCGGACGCGTCGCCGATGCGACCGGAAACTGGGTTGACGGTCTCGCACCCTCGTTCGCTCGCCCCTATCTGCGCCTCGCTCGCCTCGACCGGCCGATCGGATCCTGGCTGCTGCTGGTGCCGTGCTGGTGGTCGGTCGGCCTCGCCGGCATGCGCGCCGGCTATTTTCCCAGCGTCTGGCACATCGTGCTGTTCTTCATCGGCGCATTTGCCATGAGAGGAGCAGGCTGCACCTGGAACGACCTGGTCGACCGCAATCTCGACGGGTGCGTTGAGCGCACGCGCTCGCGCCCGATACCATCCAAACAAGTTTCGGTCGCGCAGGCCACTGCCTTCATGCTGGCGCAGGCCCTGATCGGTTTTCTGGTGCTGATCCAGTTCAACAAATTCACGGTGATGACTGGCCTCGCCTCGCTGCTGGTGGTCGCGATTTATCCATTCATGAAGCGCATCACCTATTGGCCGCAGATCGTGCTCGGCCTGGCCTTCTCCTATGGCGCGCTGATGGGCTGGCCGGCCGCCTTCGGGCGGCTCGATTGGCCGGCGCTCGTGCTCTACGCCGGATCGATCGCCTGGGTGATCGGCTACGACACCATTTACGCGCACCAGGACCGCGAGGACGACCTGCTGATCGGCATCAAGTCGACCGCGCTGTTGTTCGGCGAGAACACGCGGCCGATGCTAGCGAGCTTTTACGCCGGTGCGACTTTGCTGATTGCTGTTGCCGGTTTTATGGCTGGCGGCCATCTGGTTTTCGCGATCGGGCTTATCGCTTTCGCCGCGCATCTGGCGTGGCAGGTCATGCGCCTCGACATCGACGATCCGGCCCATTGCCTGAAGCTGTTCAAATCGAACCGCGACGCCGGCTTGATCCTGTTCGGCGCCATGTTGCTCGACTCTGTGTTTTGAACCGCGGCGCGCCGGGCGTGAACGACAAACGCATCCTCATCTCCGGCGGCGGTATCGCGGGGCTGACGCTGGCGATCGAGCTCAAGCGTCACGGTTTCGATCCGCACGTGATCGAGCGCGAGCCCGGCCTGCGTACCGAAGGCTACATGATGGATTTCTTCGGCACCGGCTGGGACGTGGCCGAGCGCATGGGCCT
>CAYLMY010000066.1:10527-14136 GCA_964384635.1 uncultured Undibacter sp. | reverse complement strand
TCCTCGGCGATCACCACCGCCTCCGCCACGCCCGGCACCTGGCGCAAGCGCGCGGCGAGGCTCTCGGCATCGCCGGCTTTTCCGTCCGCGATCGGCACCAGCCGGGTGGTCAGATAACTTGGTTGCGCCATGGTCCCCGCCGCCAGCAGCCAGAGCAGCGCGATCCCCGCCGTCAACGCAAACACCCCGGCCGCGCCGCCGTGCTGATGCGCCAGGCCGCCGACAATGCCGCCGACGAAGATGCCGAGGAACTGCGCGCTCGAATAAAGCCCCATGGCCGTGCCCTTGGCGTCGGGCGGCGCCGCCTTGGTGATGAGCGAGGGCAGGCTTGCCTCCATCACATTGAAGGCCGAGAAGAAGACGATGAGCGCTGCCAGCAGCACATAGAGATTGCCGGCGCCGAGATAGAGCATCGTTTGGCTGACGACCAGTGCGGCCACCGCAGCCACGAACACGCCCTTCATGCGGCGATGCTTCTCGGCCACGATGATCGCCGGCACCATCACGGCCACCGAAACCAGCAGCACCGGCAGATAAACGATCCATTGGTCGTGGCTGGTCACGCCGAGCGTGCCGCGCAACAGGCCGGGCACCACCAGAAAGCTCGCCGTCAGCATGGCGTGCAGCGAGAATATCCCGAAATCGAGCCGCAACAGCTCCGTGTTGCGCAACACCGAACCGATCAGCGAAGGGACTGTTTCGGCGTCGCGATGGACGCTGATACGGCGCGGGTTCGGCACGACGAACTGGGTGATCGCGATGCCGACCAGCGCCAGCCCCACCATCAGCCAGAAGATACCGGAAACGCCGATGAATTTCGCAACGATCGGGCCCGCCACCAGCGCGACCATGAAGGAGGCGCCGATCGAGATGCCGACCAAGGCCATCGCCTTGGTGCGGTTTTCTTCCACCGTCAGATCGGCCACCAGCGCCAGGATCACCGAGCCGACGGCGCCGGCGCCCTGCAGCGCGCGGCCGATGATGACGCCGCCGATCGAAGTGGAGCTCGCAGCCACCGCGCTGCCGATCCCGAACATGATCAGCCCCAACACGATCATGGTCTTGCGCCCGATCCGGTCGGACAACAGGCCAAAGGGAATCTGCAAAAGCCCCTGCGTGAGGCCATAGATGCCCAGCGCCTCGCCGATCAGGTAGGGGGTCGCGCCCGACAGGTCGCGGGCATAGGCGGCAAACACCGGGTAGATCATGAACAGGCCGAGAAGCCTGACTGAAAAGACGGCCGCCAGAGAGCCGGCCGCCCGGAATTCCTGTTTAGTCATCGTTGCTATTCCCGACTTTAACGCCGTCTTGCCGCCCGCGCCCGCCTCCTGTATAGACCCGCCAAATCCAATGCAAATCTGGCGCTTGCGCCAAAGCCGCGCGCCGTTGACGGAACCAGGCCATGAAATCCGAGATCCATCCCAACTACCACACCATCAAGGTGGTGATGACCGACGGGTCCGAATTCACCACCCGCTCCACCTGGGGCAAGGAGGGCGATGTCATGCATCTCGACATCGACCCCAAGTCGCATCCGGCCTGGACCGGCGGTCAGCAGCACCTGGTCGACCGCGGCGGCCGCGTCTCGCGCTTCCAGAAGAAGTTCTCCGGCTTTTTGAAGACGGAAGAGAAGAAGTAAGGCGGGCGTCAGTCGCGCGCATGAAAAAACCCCGGCGAGCCGGGGTTTTTGATTTCTGGCTGCGGGCTATTCAGCGTCAGACGCTTTCCGCCCCGAATGCCGCCTTCAACAGCCCGAGCTGGCGCTCGACCGGATTGAACGCGACGATACTGTCGGCGGGCACCGGATTGTGGATGGTGGCGTCGAGCCGGCGCACCTTGCTCTGCAGCGCCTGCGAGCGCGTGATCAGTTCGCGCAGCGTCTCCGGCAGCAGCTCGATGTTGTTGGGATCGTGCCGGTCGGTGGCCGCCAGCTTCACCTTGGCTTTTTCCTTGTTGGCTTGCGTGAGCGACATTTCGCCTTCCTTGACCGCGCGATGCAGCAGCAGCCAGGAGGCAAGCTGCATCAGCCGCGTGGTGAGCCGCATGCTTTCGGTGGCGTAGGCGAGCGCGGCCGCGCGCGCGAGTTTCTTGGATTCCGTCCGGCCCGGACCGTCGAGATAGCTCGCGGTCCCCTCCACCAGCGCCATGCCGTCGCGGAACAAATCGGCGAAAGCTTGCGAATTGGCAAGCCGCTCCCCGAACGACACCGGTTGCTTCTCACTCAAACTGGACTTTTCCGACATGACGCTACGCCTCACACCACATAACACTACACCGCGAGGGGCCCTCATGCGCGCAGCCCCGTAAACGAATGGGTAAGCATGGCGCGCCTTGCCCCGTCCTGTCCAGACGGCGCGCGGCGAAACCTTGCGACATAGTTGCCGGGCAGGCGTAAGGCGGCCGCGAATTTCGCGGGCTTGGTCGTAGTTGCCCCGAAATGGGACAAAAAAGAGCCGCCGTCGCCGGCGGCTCAAGTTGATAACAGGGAGGCGTCAAACAGAGTGGACAGGAGCCACTCGATGTCCATGAAGATGGACGCGACCAGTAATGGTCGAGAAAGCTTAACTACAGGTTACCCAAATGCGGCGAATGCAGGATTTTTTTGCAAAGCCCGCGGGCGGCCTGATGGAGCGGGTTACCGTTTGAAGAACTGGTCGGCGGCCGAGCGCGAGGCGCGCTTTTGCGCCATATCGGCTTCCAGCCGTGCGATCTCGTCGTGCATGAGCTGCACCCGCGCGGCCAATTCCTCGACCGACAGCAAGGTCAAGTCCTGCCCGATCTCGTGCGAAACCTTCTTCTTTGGCCTGTCGTCGTCGTCGATCGCCGGCATTGCGCGCCTCCAGCGGACCGAATTTAGCGTCACGCTTCCGGGTTGTCACACGGGAAGCGCCCGCCTAAACAATTTGGTCCGTATCTAAACCGCGAGGAATCGATGGGCGAGCTCCCCACCCGCATGACCGCAATCGGCATCAAGGCGCCCGGCGGGCCGGACATGCTGGTGCCGGAGGAACGACCCATGCCACAGCCGGGCGCGGGCGAAATCCTGGTCAAGGTCGCGGCCGCCGGCGTCAACCGTCCCGACGTGATGCAGCGCCAGGGCAATTATCCGCCGCCGCCCGGCGCGCCGGATATTCCGGGGCTCGAGATCGCCGGCGATGTGGTGGCGCTCGGCGACGGGGTGAAACGCTGGAAGCTCGGCGACAAGGTCATGGCGCTGGTGGTCGGCGGCGGCTATGCCGAATACTGTTTGGCGCACGAGAGCCACGCCCTGCCGGTCGACGGCCTCACGATGGTGGAAGCAGCAGCCGTGCCGGAGACCTTCTTCACGGTCTGGCACAACGCATTCGAACGCGGCGGATTGAAAGCCGGCGAGACGCTGCTGGTGCACGGCGGCACGTCCGGCATCGGCACCACCGCCATCCAGCTCGCCAAAGCGTTCGGCGCGCGCGTTATAACCACCGCCGGCACGGACGAAAAATGCGACGCCTGCCGCAAACTCGGCGCCGACGTCGCCATTAACTATAAGACCGAGGACTTCGTCGCCGCCACCAAGGCGGCCACCGACGGCAAGGGCGCCGATGTTATCCTCGACATGGTCGGCGGCGATTA
>CAYLMY010000066.1:1390-10427 GCA_964384635.1 uncultured Undibacter sp. | reverse complement strand
AAGACGTTTCGGCTGCATGACGCCGCGAAAGCCCATGCGCTCATGGAAACCAGCACTCATATTGGGAAAATCGTACTAACCGTTTGATCGCACAACTGTTATTCTAACCGACACCAGCCGCGAAAGCGGCGCAATGTCCGGCTTAAGCAATGGCCGGCTTAACGTGAGCAGGGTGGGTTTGTCTGCAGATTTTCGCTGTCGCTGGTGGACCGAAGACCCGGCAAGCGCTGCCGCGGCCGGAGGTTCCGGTTTGATCGCGTCCCGTTGCGTGACGGCCCTCGCGGTTGCGCTGACGCTCGCGGCCTCGCTGCTGACTTCGCCCGCGCGCGCAGTCGAAGCAGTCAATGTGCGGCTGGACGTCTCGGCCATCGATCTCACCGCCGCCACCGAACTGAAGAAAACCGACACCGACCGCATCCAGGTCTCGACCGCCCCGGGGCCCGACGGCATCGTGCGCCGCATCGAGGTGCGCGCGCGCGACGGCGGCACCAACTGGGCGGTGTTCGCGCTCACCAACAACAGCGACCAGCAGTTCGATCGGCTGATCGTCGTGCCGCATTACCGCATGGTCGGCTCCGGCCTTTTCTGGCCCGACCTCGGCCTGTCGCGACTGGCCGCCATCACGCCGTCATCCGGCGACCGTCCGGTGCGGCAGGAAAGCACGACCGCGGACGTCTTCCGCGTCACGCTTGATCCCGGCACCGTCATCACCTTCGTCGCCGAATTGCGCACTGACAAGCTGCCGCAGATCTATCTGTGGGAGCCGGACGCCTATAAGGACAAGGTCAATTCCTTCACGCTGTACTACGGCATCGTCATCGGCATCGCCGGCCTGCTGGCGCTGTTCCTCACCATCCTGTTCGTGGTCAAGGGCTCGATCATGTTCCCGGCCGCCGCCGCGCTCGGCTGGGCGGTGCTCATCTATATCGGCATCGACTTCGGATTCTGGGGCAAGGTGTTCGACATGTCGGCCGGCGCCGAGCGCGTCTGGCGCGCCTGCGGCGAGGCGATCCTGTCGGCGACGCTGCTGGTGTTCCTGTTCGCCTATCTCAATCTGTCGCGCTGGCACGTGCGCTATGCTCACATCACCATCGCCTGGCTCGCCGCGCTCGCAGCCCTGATCGCGGTCGCGGTGTTCGATGCGGCGGTCGCTTCCGGCATCGCGCGCATGTCGCTCGCCGGCATCGCGGTGTTCGGGCTGGGGCTGGTGATTTATCTCTCCACCCACGGCTTCGACCGCGCGGTGCTGCTGATCCCGACCTGGTTGTTGCTGGTGGTGTGGACGATGGGCGTAGGCCTCGCGGTCACCGGCGCCGTCACCAACGATATCATCGGGCCCGCTTTGCTCGGCGGCTTGGTGCTGATCGTGATGCTGATCGGCTTTACCGTCATGCAGCACGCCTTCGCCGGCGGCATCACCCACGGCATCGTTTCGGATGTGGAGCGCCGCGCGCTCGCGCTCACCGGCGCAGGCGACATGATCTGGGATTGGGACGTCTCCGCCGACAAAATCTTCACCAGCCCGGAAACCGAGCACATCCTTGGTCTCAAGCGCGGCGCGCTGGAGGGACCGGCTGCAGCCTGGCTCGACGTGCTGCATCCACTCGACCGCGATCGTTTTCGCGCCTCCCTCGACGGCGTGATCGAGCAACGGCGTGGCCGTCTCACACAAGATTTCCGCCTGCGCACCGCCGACGGCCATTACACCTGGTTCACGCTTAAAGCGCGCCCGGTGGTCGGCTCCGACGGCGAGGTGGTGCGCCTTGTCGGCACGCTCACCGACGTAACCGAATTCAAGAAGGCCGAGGAGCGGCTGCTATTCGACGCGGTGCACGACAACCTCACCGGCTTGCCGAACCGCGAATTGTTTATCGACCGCATGGAAGCGGCCTTCGCCTATGCCCGCTCGGATCCGCAAGTCCGCCCGTCGGTGCTGGTGATTGATCTCGATCGCTTCAAGCAGGTCAACGATTCGGTTGGCATCGCGGCCGGCGATTCCATCCTGCTCACCATCGCGCGAAGGCTTGGCCGCCTGCTCAAGCCGCAGGACACGCTGGCGCGCCTCACCGGCGACCAGTTTTCCGTGATTCTCATGTCGGAACGCGAGCCGGCGCGTATCGTGGCCGTCGCCGAAACACTGCGGCGTACGCTGCGCGCGCCGATCGCCTTCAATGACCGCGAAATCTTCATCACCGCATCGATCGGGCTGGCGCTCACCGAGAACCAGCAGCGCCGCACCGAAGAGGTGCTGAAGGATGCCGAACTCGCGATGTATCACGCCAAGCGCATCGGCGGTGACCGCATCGAAATTTTCAAGCCGGCCATGCGTTCGCGCAAGACCGACCGGCTGACCATTGAATCGGAATTGCGCCGCGCCATCGAGCGCGAGGAGATCAAGGTGCTCTACCAGCCGATCGTGCGGCTGGAAGACCGCGCGATTGCCGGCTTTGAGGCGCTGGCACGCTGGGATCATCCCAAGCTCGGTCGCCTGTCGCCGGCGGAATTCATCTCGATCGCCGAGGAGATCGGCCTGATCGTCGATCTCGGCCTGTTCATGCTTGAGCGCACGGCGCGCCAGCTCGCCACCTGGCAGGCCGCCAGCCGCGGCCGCGAGCCGATCACGGCAAGCGTCAATGTTTCATCCCGGCAATTGCTGCGCCATGACCTGATCCAGGACCTGCGCAGCGTGCTGGCGCGCTCGTCGCTGGCGCGCGGTACCTTCAAGCTGGAGATTACCGAATCGCTGGTGATGGAAAATCCCGAGCATGCCGCCCAGATGCTTACCCGCATCAAGGAGCTGGGTGCCGGGCTCTCGCTCGACGACTTCGGCACCGGCCATTCCTCGCTCGCCTATCTGCAGCGGTTTCCCTTCGATACCATCAAGATCGACCAGTCGTTCGTGCGCACCACCGCGCGCGGCACCCGCCCGGTGATTCTGCGCTCGATCATCGCGCTTGCCCACGATCTCGGCATGGACGTGGTTGCGGAAGGCGCCGAAACCGATTCCGACGCGGTCGAACTCTACCAGCTCGGCTGCGAATACGCCCAAGGCTTTGCCTTCGGCGAGCCGATGAGCGCGCAGGCCGCCAGCGGCCTGCTGACGCATGCCCATATGGAAGCGGCGCGGTAGGCCATAATTCATTCGGCGGCTGCACCAAACTCCGTTCATTCCCGCGCAAGCGGGAATCTAGATTTACAAGCGCGAGTCTGAAGATGATCGCCCTGGGTCCCCGCTTTCGCGGGAACGAACGGAATGAGAGGCGTCAGGCGTGGCCGGCTTCGCTCGACAGCATGCCGAGGTCGATGCCGATCTTGCGCAGCGCCTTCTGGTATTTGCCGTCGATGTCGCTGCCGAAAATCAATTCCGAATCGGCGGCGCAATGCAGCCAGCCGTTTTCCTGGATCTCGTGTTCGAGCTGGCCGGGCGCCCAGCCGGCATAGCCGAGCGCCAGGATGGCACTCGCCGGGCCGTTGCCGCGCGCGATCGCCTTGAGGATGTCGAGCGTGGCGGTGAGGCAGATGCCCTCGTCGATCGGCAGCGTCGAGTTCTCGATGAAGTAATCGGCCGAATGCAGCACGAAGCCGCGCCCGGTCTCGACCGGGCCGCCCTTGAGTACTTTGACGTCTTCGGCCTTGGTCGGCAGTTCGATACGCTCGGTCGCGGGGATGACTTCGAGCTGCACCAGCAGGTCCGGGAATTTAATGTTGCCGGCCGGCTGGTTGACGACGATGCCCATGGCGCCTTCGCTCGAATGCGCGCAAACGTAGATCAGCGTGCGCGCGAATCGCTCGTCGTTCATCGCCGGCATCGCGATCAGCATCTGACCGTCGAGATAGCCGCGCGCCGACGTTTGCTCGGTCGCATTCCGGGGAAGCTTCATGCCAAAAGGTTACCCTTTCAGTCCGCTTTTGCAACGAGGCTTGCTGCGGAAAGTTCAATCAACGTCTTGTCATAAATCAACCGGCCAATTGTGGCGAAATCGCCGCATTGCTCTGATCTTATTCACCGGCTGCTCACAATGAATTCAGTGGCACGGCACGGCTTTACCGTTTAGACCGGCCGTTATGAAAGGCATTCATAGAACACTAGGGGCCACTATTGCCGCATGCGGCGTCGTCACAATGCTCGCGGGTCCCGCGTGCGCCGCCGACGCCTCGCCCTGGACGAACGACAACAACCATGCGGCCTTTCGCCTGATCGCCGGTACCAACAAACCAAGCGCGGCACATTTGCGCGCCGGCATCGAAATCAAGATGGAGCCGGGCTGGCATACCTATTGGCGCTATCCGGGCGATTCGGGCGTGCCGCCGCGTTTTGATTTCTCACATTCCAAGAATCTGGCCGCCGCCAAAGTCCTTTATCCGGCGCCGCATCTCTACAGCGACGAAACCGGCAATTCGCTCGGCTACAAGGATCGCGTCATCTTTCCGGTGCGGATAACGTTCAGGCAGCCCGGCAAGCCGGTCAAGCTTCACGTCAAACTCGACTACGCGGTCTGCGAGAAACTGTGCGTGCCGGCGCAAGGCAGCGCCGAATTGACGCTCGGCGCCGGCGATAGCGCGCAAGACGCGCAGCTTGCCGCCGCCGAAACGCGCGTGCCCAAGCCAATGTCCGCCGAGCAAGCGGGCCTGACGGTGCGGCGTGTGAACGACGCGGCCAAGCCCCTGATCATGGTCGATATCAAGGCGCCGACCGGCGCGCCGTTCGACGTTTTCGTCGAGGGCCCGACACCGGATTGGGCATTGCCCATTCCCAAGCGCGCCGCCGGTGCGCCCGCCGGCCACCAATATTTCGGCTTCGAACTCGACGGTTTGCCGCCCGGGGTCGATCCGAAAGGCCACTTCGACCTGACCTTCACGGTGGTCGAGGGCGAGCGCGCGCTCGAGGTCAAGAGCCATCTCGACTAATTCGCCGGCTGCGCTATTTTGCGCCGGGAACTAGAACAATCGGCAACGCGAGAGGATACCCCCATGTCCATCAAGGTCGGCGATCGACTGCCCAACGCAACGTTCCGCGTGATGACAACGGAAGGCCCCCGGCCCAAGACCACCGATGAGGCCTTCAAGGGCCGCAAGGTGGCGCTGTTTGCGATTCCCGGCGCCTTCACGCCGACCTGTTCCAACCTGCACCTGCCGAGCTTTCTCAAAAACGCCGACGCCATCAAGGCCAAGGGCGTGCACGCCATCGCGGTGACCGGCGTCAACGACGTGTTCGTCATGGAGGCCTGGAAGAAGGCGACCGGCGCCGACGGCAAGATCGAGTTCCTCGCCGACGGCAATGGCGAATTCGCCAAGGGCGTCGGCATGGATTTCGATGGCTCCGGCAACGGCCTGGGCGTGCGCTCCAAGCGCTATTCGATGCTGGTCGACGACGGCGTGGTCAAGACGCTCGCCATCGAGGACGCGCCCGGCAAGTGCGAATTGACCAGCGGCGAGGCGCTGCTGAAGCAGCTTTAGCCTAACGTCATTTCAGCTTCATCGCGCCTTTGGCGCCGGCGCGCGTGGCGATCAGACCCTCGCGTGCCAGTTCGTCGGCGCGCTCGTTCATGGCGTGGCCGGCGTGGCCCTTCACCCAATGCCAGCGCACCTGGTGGTGCTTGAGCGCCTCATCGAGCCGCTTCCACAGGTCGACGTTTTTCACTGGCTTCTTGTCGGCGGTGCGCCAGCCGTTGCGCTTCCAGCCGTTGATCCACGTGGTGATGCCGTTCTTCACATATTCGCTGTCGGTGTGAAGATCGGCCGAGCAAGGCCGTTTCAGAGCCTCCAGCGCCGAGATTGCCGCGGTCAATTCCATGCGGTTATTGGTGGTGTGCGGCTCGCCACCCATGAGTTCTTTCTGGTGGTCGCCGAAGGTCAGGATCGCGCCCCAGCCGCCCGGGCCCGGATTGCCCGAGCAGGCGCCGTCGGTGTGGATGGTGACGCGCTGGCCGCTCATGAATCAAAACCGTAATCCCGCATGCTTTTCACCGACTGGTGGAAACGCAGCTTGCGGTAATATTCCAGCGGGTCCTTCGGCTTGACCAACGCGCCGTCGGGCACCGCCAGCCAGTCGATCAGCCTTGTGAGCAGGAAGCGCACGGCCGCGCCGCGCGCCAGCACCGGCAAGGCGGCGCGCTCTTCCCCCGACAGCGCGCGCACATTGGCGTAAGACTTGAGCAGCGCGCGGCCCTTAGTGACGTTGAAGGAATGGTCGGCTTCGAAGCACCAAGCATTGAGGCAGATGACGACGTCGTAAGCGAGCGTGTCGGTGCAGGCGAAATAGAAATCGATCAGGCCGGAGAGCTTGTCGCCGAGGAAGAACACGTTGTCGGGGAACAGATCGGCGTGGATCACGCCCTGCGGCAGGTTGCGCGGCCAGGACTTATCGAGCGCGTCGAGCTCGCGCGCGATCTCCGCGCACAAGCCCGGCCGCACGCTGTCGCCGCGGTCTTTGGCGTGGGCGTAGAGTGCGCGCCAGCTTTCGATGCCAAGCGCGTTCTCGCGCCGCTTTCCGAAATCGGCGCCGGCCAGATGCAGTCGCGCCAGCGCCTCACCCACCGCGGCGCAATGGGAAGCGCTCGGCCGCCGGATCCACAAGCCGTCGAGAAAAGTAACGATCGCCGCCGGCCGCCCGGCCAGCCGGCCGAGCATGCCGCCTTGGCGGTTCTTCACCGGCTGCGGGCAGGTGATGCCGCGGCCGGCGAGATGCTCCATCAGCGCGAGGAAGAACGGCAAGTCTTGCTCGGCGACGCGCTTCTCGTAGAGCGTCAGGATGAAATTGCCGGCGCCCGTGTGCAGCAGGAAGTTTGAATTCTCCACGCCCTCGGCGATGCCCTTGTAGGCGAGCAATTCGCCGATGTCGTAGCCGGCGAGAAACTCGTTGAGATCGTCCGCTGTAACGTCGGTATAGACGGCCATGAAAGCGTCACTCCGCCGCCTGCTCCTCGCGCAGCGGGCGCGGCAGCGGGAAGAACATCCCCTCCTCGGCAGCGGAGACGGCCTCGATGTCCAAGGCGTAGCGCTCCGCGAAGGCGCCGAGCACCTCCTCGACCAGCACTTCGGGGGCGGAGGCCCCGGCGGTGACGCCGAGCCTGGCGACCCCGTCCAAAGCGCGCCAGTCGATATCGGCGGCGCGCTGCACCAAGAATGCGCGCGGGCAGCCGGCGCGCTCGGCCACTTCCTTCAGCCGTTGCGAATTCGACGAATTGGGGGCGCCGACCACGATCATGGCGTCGACGACCGGCGCCACGCGCTTGACCGCTTCCTGGCGGTTGGTGGTGGCGTAGCAGATGTCTTCCTTGTGCGGTCCTACGATTTGCGGAAAGCGGCGCTTGAGCACCTCGACCATGGCGGCGGTGTCCTCGACCGAGAGCGTGGTCTGCGTCACATAGGCGAGCTTGCTTTCGTCGCGCGGGGTGAATTTCTCCGCGTCTTCCAAGGTCTGCACCAGCGTGATCGCGCCGGCGGGAAGCTGGCCCATGGTTCCGATCACCTCGGGGTGGCCGGCGTGGCCGATCAGCACGATCTCGCGCTCGCGGCGGAAATGGATCTCGGCCTCGCGATGCACCTTGGTCACCAGCGGGCAGGTGGCGTCGAATGCCAGCAGATGGCGGCGCGCCGCCTCCTCAGGAATCGCGCGCGGCACGCCGTGCGCCGAGAAGATGACGGGGGCGCCGGTATCGGGAATCTCGGCGAGATCCTCGACGAAAATGGCGCCCTTGGCCTTCAGGCTCTCGACCACGTAGCGGTTGTGGACGATCTCGTGGCGCACATAGACCGGGGCCCCGTAGATGCGAAGCGCCCGCTCCACCGATTCGATGGCGCGCACCACCCCGGCGCAGAAGCCGCGCGGCGAGCACAGCAGCACCTTGAGAACGGGCTTTTCCGAGTTGGCGGCCATTCTTAATCCTTAATTATGCACGATTTTTTTGCGTTATTTATGTCACCCGACATGGCTGCACGGCCCCGCCCTGTCAAGCCGGAACCATTGCGGGAATCGGGGTCAAACCCTATATTCCCGCTACTTTCGATCATCGCCGATGATCTGATGCTTCGCCCGGACGGGCGGGCGAAGCCTGGGAGGAGATTTGCCATGGCGACCGCAACACCGCTGATGCCGAAGGCGACCGCCGTCTGGCTGTTGGACAATACCGCGCTGTCATTCGACCAGATCGCCGAGTTCTGCAAGCTGCACCCGCTCGAGGTGAAGGCGATCGCCGACGGCGACGCCGCGCAGGGCATCAAGGGCCTCGACCCGATCCAGACCGGGCAACTGACCCGCGAGCAGATCACCGAGGCCGAGAACAATCACGCCATCATCCTCAAACTCGCCGACCAGAAGGTCGCCCTGCCGCCGGCCGAGCGCACCGGCAAGAAGGGTCCGCGCTACACGCCGGTGTCGCGCCGCCAGGACCGGCCGAACGCCATCCTGTGGCTGGTGCGTAATCACCCCGAACTGAAAGACAGCGCGATCATGCGGCTGGTCGGCACCACCAAGTCGACCATCGCGGCGATCCGCGACCGCACCCACTGGAATTCGGCCGCGCTGACGCCGATGGACCCGGTGACGCTCGGGCTTGCCTCGCAGATCGATCTCGACCTCGAAGTGCAGCGTGCCAACAAGGAAAAGCCGGTCGCGGCCGACACCGGGGCAACGCTCTTGCCCGCCGCCGAGACCACCGCGCGCAAGGAGGCCGAAGCCGCCGCCGCCGCGGAAGCCGCCCAGCAGAAGCCGGGCGGCGATCTCGACGTGTCCGCCGTGTTCGCCAAGCTCAAGGGGCTCAGCGGCAAGGCCGAGCAGGAAGACGGCGAGAAAGAGGGCGAGTAAGGCGGGCTTCTCATTCTCCGCTCATGCCCGCGAAAGCGGGCATCCAGCCCTGTTTCCATTTTCATAAGAACTGGGTCCCCGCTTGCGCGGGGACGAGCGGGGAAGTTGCAATGCCCTCCGCACTCTTTCCTCACCCATACCCCCGCTTGCCCTCGATCGCGGCGATGTAGCGCGCAATCGAGCTTTCCAGCACCTGCTTGCCGTCGCGCGCGATAACGCGGTCGAAATAGT
>CAYLMY010000066.1:0-1290 GCA_964384635.1 uncultured Undibacter sp. | reverse complement strand
TCCAGCACCTGCTTGCCGTCGCGCGCGATAACGCGGTCGAAATAGTGGCCGTAGATGGTGTCGAACGAAAACGGCGCTAGCGCCTGCCCGATCCGCACGACCGCGCGCGCCGACAGCGGGATGAAATTCGGATAGCTGCGCATGAAACTGAGCCACTTGCGGTCGGTGCAGACCGTGAGGATGTCGCCGGAACACACGAGGCCGCGGCCGTCCGCGCCGCCCGCCCAGTGCAGCACCGTGCCGCCCTCGAAATGGCCGCCGCAGCGGATGAGCGTGACGCCGTCCCATAATTCAAGCGTCTCGCCATCCCAATGCTTGATCGCCGCATCCGGCCGCATGACCCATTGCTTGTCGGCGGCGTGCAGATGGATCGGCGCCTTGAAAGCGCGCGCCCATTCCACCATCGACGTGTAGAAATGCGGATGCGAGATGGCGATGGCCTTTATGCCGCCAAGGCCTTCGATCATGGTCACGGTCGCCGCGTCCAAGAGCGAAATGCAGTCCCACAACACGTTACCGCCCGGCGTGCGCAACAGCAGCGCGCGCTGGCCGATGGCGAATTGTGGCTGCGTGCCGAAGCCGATCAGGCCCTTCTCGTATTCGCGGTAGCTGTTGAAATGGCCGACGCGAAGCGCGTCCAGCGTGGTCCAGCTCTGCCCGCGCGGCGGCACGTATTGCCGCTCCTCCTCGCAGATGACGCATTGCGCGGGCGGCGTCGCGCTGTCGGGATATTGCGTGCCGCAGGCGGTGCAGATGAAGAAGGGCATGCGTTTCCTCGGTCCAAGTTTTGTGCTGTCATAACTCTCCGTTCGTGCCCGCGAAAGCGGGCATCCAGAACGCGAAGAACTGGGTCCCCGCTTTCGCGGGGACGAACGGGTGAGTGAAGACGTGCGCCATCGCCCCTGTTCTTTGCGGCGCGGGGGCGCCGTCGTCACACGTCGCACCCCCGCAACAGGGGGCGCGGGGGAGTCGCCCCCCGCAAAAAAAGCGAGGGGATGGAGCGCCGAGCGGCGCCACCTTTAGTCCAACGCCTTGCGCCCGCCTTCGCCCTTTCAGGGCTTCGGCGGGGCGTGGCGTCGGCGCGTCTTGCGATCGACGCGCTCGCCACTCGGCGCTCCACGTGCGGCTTTTTAAGTCCCCGGCGCCGTACTTCCGGGCGGGACAAGAGGGGACGCCGCTCTTGGCTTCCCTTATCCGGAGGGCTTCCGCCCGCCTTCGTTCCCGCCGCGTCCAGCCCTCAAGGGGCAGCCGGTCATCGTGCCGGCGGACGGCTGGCCAGGGCCTCCCGAG
>CAYLMY010000065.1:0-14332 GCA_964384635.1 uncultured Undibacter sp. | reverse complement strand
CGCCAGCGGTAGGCACGGTTGGTGGCGATGTGGTTGCCGTCCTCGATTATCATCAGTGCGACCGGGCCGCTGACCTCGCGCGCCAGCCGTTCGGCGTCGGCGGCCGGTATGATGCGGTCACGCCGGCCGTTCACGATGAAGATCGGGCAGGTGATGTTGCCGGCGATCCCCGCCAACGACAGCGTGGCGGCGTTCTTGCGCGCCTCGTCCTGTGTCTCGCATTGGCTGCGCACGCGGAAGGCCTCGCGCGTTAATCCCGGCAGGCCGTCCCAGGCCGCGCCGAAGTCGAATGGACCGCCGAGCGCGATGCAGGCCTGGATGCGCTTGTCGAAAGCGGCGGCGCGCGGTGCGTAATAGCCGCCCAAGCTCACGCCCCACATGCCGACACGCGAAGCGTCGAGGTCGCGCCGCGTCGCGACGTAGTCGATCGCTGCCTTTGCCGGCACCTCATAGTCGCCGCGGATGACAAAATCGTATTGCGCCTCGCCTTGGCCGGGGCCTTCGAAAACAAGCGTCGCGAGCCCGCGCGCCAGGAACGGCGCCTCATAGGCGTCGGTCTCCTCCTTGGTGGAATCGAGGCCGACCGCCATCACCACCACCGGCGGCTTGTCGTAGCCGGGAGGCTTGCGCAGGATGCCGGCCAGCATCTTGCCTTCGTAGGGAATCTGCACGCGCTCGCCGGGCGGGCGCAGATGCGGCAGCGCCGCCTGCCGGCATTCGACCGCCTTCATGTGCGCGGCCTTCATCTGCGGCACGTCGTGCACGAAAAGAAACGCGGCGAAATGATAGTAGACGCCGGCGCGCTGCAAGCATTCGCCGGCCGTGAGGGTGTACCCGCGTGTCAGCGCCTCGCGGCCGAGCTGCTCGTGATGGGCGGCGCGCTCGCTCCACGCCCGGCACCAATCATCGTAGCTCTTGAGCGAGCCGGTGATTTCCTCGAAATCGGTGAGCACGACGCCGTTGGCGACGAAGCGCGGTCCCCAGTGGGCGATGGCGGCCTTGAGCCGGGGGTCGGATGGCATGGGTGTCCTCTTGATTAGTCTGCTTTCTCGTCGCGACGATACCAGGGCAGGAAGCGGCGCGTGCACCCGACCACCAGCAATTCAAAGCCGACGCCGAAAGCGGCCAGCAGCAGCACGCCGACAAAAGCGGCGTCATGGTGGTAGGTGCGCGAGTTATAAAGAATGAAATAGCCGAGTCCGCCGACCGAGAGGAAAAACTCCGCCACCACCGCGCCGATCAGCGCGCGGCCCGCCGCCAGGCGAATACCGGCGAGCAGATAGGGCACCGACGACGGCAGCACAATCTCGACCAGCATGCTGAGCCGGTCGGAGCGGAACGCGCGGGCGACCTCCAGGTAATCGCGGGGCACCGAGCGCGCACCGTCGGCAGCGTTGATGATGATGGAAAAGATGGCGGCGAAGATGATGGTGGCGATGCGCGCCGCGCCGGAATAGCCGAACCACAGCGAGAACAGCGGCAGCACGATGATCATCGGCATGGCGTAGAAGCCGTTGACGTAGTGCCGGATGGCGCGCTCGAACATGACACTGCGGCCCATCAGCAGCCCGATTGCCGTACCGGCGACCAGCGCGATGGCCAACCCCTCGGCGACAGCGCCGAGCGTCTGGCCAGTGGCGGTGAGGAAGGCGGGATCGATGATCACGCGCGGGATTGCCAAAATGACGGTGGTAGGCTTGGCGACATAGGCCGGCGCGAAGGCGCGCACCACCAATTCCCACAGCAGCAGGATGCCGAGCCCGGTCAACAGCCGCGGCATGAAGGTGCCGAATGGCCGGTCGGCGGAAGGTGAGATCTTGCGTGCAGCCGCGGCGGGTACCGGGATTCCAATGGTGGATTCGGTCATGCGCTACTGTCTCCAGCGCGCGAAATGGTTCTCGATCTTCAGGCCCAGCCGCATCAGGCCGACGCCGATGAGGCCGATAACCAGGATCGAGGCGAATACCCCGCCGGTGTCGAAGTTCTGCGAGGCGCCCATGATGAGCTGGCCGAGGCCGGTCGAGGACAGGAAGAATTCCGCCGCCACCATGCCAACCAGCGCGCGGCCGATGGCCTGGCGCACGCCGGTCATGATGTAGGGCAGGGTGTAGGGCAGCATCACTTCACGCCACAGCGACCATTCGCTCGAGCGGTAGGATTTCGCCACCTCGATCAGCTCCGGCTTGATGCTGCGTGCGCCTTCCACCGTGTTGTAGAGCACCGGGAACACGGCGAACAAAAACACCACCAGCACTTTGGGCGCGAAACCGAAGCCCATCAGCGACAGGATGAAGGGGATCAGTGCCACCATCGGGGTGGCGTAGAGCGTCATGAGGTAGGGCTCGACGCCGACGCGCAGCACGCGCACTCGCGCCAGCAGCAGGCCGAGCGGCACGCCGCCGGCGAGCGCGATCACGAAGCCGGTGATGAACAACGTGGCGGAGTCGAGGAACTGCGCTATGAAATCGCCGCCCACGATCAATTGCCAGAGCCGCACCAGCGTCTCCGAGAACGGCACTAGAAAGGCCGGACTGCTGTTGCGCCCGGCAATTTCCCACAGCGCGAGACCGGCGAATATGCTGAGCCAGAAAGGCGCGTGACGGCGGATGGTTTGCTGCATGGAATTGCTTGTTACATTCAGCAGTGCCAAGAATTCGGCAAAACTCCCTCTCCCCTTAGGGGAGAGGGTTGGGGTGAGGGGGCAAGTGACTCTCGATAGGCCATAACCCCTCACCCGGACCGCTGCGCGGTCCGACCTCTCCCTATGGGAGAGGCGAAGCGAGCGCGCGGTTAGTGAACAGTACTACTTCACCATCGCGTTGGCGTCTTTCCAGACGCTGGTATCGACCAGCGCCTCGTAGGTCACCGGCGTCTTGTCGGGTTTGATGGCGCCGACCTTCTTCATCAGCTTGGCGACGGCTTCGAGCTTATTGCGCGGCAAGCCATCGTCCTTGGCCGCCCAGAAGTCGATGGCGAGGAACTGCTTGAGCGCCAGCTTGTTGACCTCTTTGCTGTGACCGGTTTGCGAGGCCGCGTCGGCGACGGCGTCGGCGTTCTTGGGATCTTGCATGAAGCGCGCGGTCTCGATCAGCCCGGCGACGGTGCGTACGACGGCGTCGCGGTTCTTGGCCAGATTGTCCTTGCGAATGACCAGCATGAGATAATGGCTGGTCGGGTTGGTGTTCTTCATCGCGAGCAGGGTGTGCACTTTCTTGCCCTGATGAATGATTTCAGCGAGATCGTCGAGATGCAGCACGGCATATTTCAGCCGGCCCGCGATCATCGCCGGTCCCGAGCTGGAGCCGAGCGCGATCTGCTTGACCTGGTTGAGCTTCACTTCCTTGCAGCCGCCGGCCAGCATCGAGCGCAGCGCGATCGAGCGGGCGCCGCCGATCGAGTCGACGCCGACATCCTGCCCGGCGAGGTCCTTGCAGGTCTTGCCGTCTTCGGTGGTGGCGAGGACCCAGTCGGGGTTCTGCATGCCGTACACGGCCACCAGGGGGACACCGGCATTGGAGATCTGATTGATCACCGGCGGTGTCGGCGCCCAGGCCATGTCGACATTGCCGGCGACCACCGCGCGCGCCGCGGCGGTGCCGTTATCGAACGGGCGGATATCCACATCGGCGCCGTGTTTCTTGAAGAAGCCCTGCTTCTTCGCCAGGAAGGCGATGGTCACGGAATAGATCGGCGGAATGCCGGGCGTCGCGATCACCAGTTTCTTGCCTTGCGCCGACGCCGGTGCGGCAAAGGCGGTCAACAGTGCGGCCAGCAGCGTGGCCGCAGCCAGCAGGCTTGACGTTTTACGGATCATCTAATCCTCCCTAGTCACTTTGGTCGTTTCTGGTTCAGCGTTCGAGTTGGAATTCGGCCTCGCGGGCTTCCCGCATCAGCGTTGACCACACCCGCTCGCGCAGCTCGGCGAAGCGCGGCTCGCGCAGTGTCGCGCGGGTGCGCGGATGCGGCAGATCGATGGTGACGGTCTCATGGATGCTCGACGGCCGGCCTTTGAGCACGATCACCCGGTGACCGAGCAGCACTGCTTCCTCGATTGAATGGGTGACGAAGATCATGGCGGTCGGGCGCTCCTCCCAGATCCGCAGCAACTCGAATTGCAGGATCTCGCGGGTCTGTGCGTCCACCGCCGCGAACGGCTCGTCCATCAGCAGCACGTTTGGCTCCACCGCCAGCGCTCGCGCCAGCCCGCAGCGTTGCTGCATGCCGCCGGACATCTGGTAGGGAAACGCGGTCTCGAAGCCGGTGAGGCCGACCAGCTTGATGAACTCCGGCACCTTGCGTTCGATCTCGGCTTTCGACGCGCCGGCCATGCGCAGGCCATAAGCGACATTTTCGGAAACCGTTTTCCACGGGAACAGGCCGAAATGCTGAAACACCATGGCGACGCCCGCGATGGGCTTATCGATACGCTCGCGGCCGACCCAAATCTCGCCGGCATCGTGCGGCAACAGCCCGTCGATGCAGCGCAACAGCGTGGTCTTGCCGCAACCGGACGGCCCGACGATGGCGACGATCTCGCGTTCGCCCACTTCGAATTCGATGCCGCTGAAAACGTCCAGCGTACCGTATCGCTTGGCCAGGCCCTTGACGCGAATACGGGGTTCGCCCTTGGCCACCCGCGATGCGGAGGCTGGGCGCACGGCGGATGCCGCCTGATGTTGTGTGGTCACTCGGCTGCCTGTGTTGTGGGTTTGGGGGCGATCTTGGCCCAGTAGTCGGCGGCCTGCTTGGAACGTTCGAGCGCCTCCGTCGTCTCGAAGCCCGGCGCCATCGAAGCATCGGTGCCGGACAAAATCTGGTGGTGCTCGATGTTGAGCGTGCGCAGCCAGCGCTGTTGTCCCATGGTGATGGCGACAAAGTAGCCGATCTCGACCAGTTCGGGTTCGCTGAAGTGCTTGTGCAGACGGTCCCAGAGCTCATCGCCGGCGGGCAAATCCCAGGTGATTGCCTCGGCATAGGCCAGCGCCGCTTTCTGCCGCTCGTCATAATTCGGCGAGCTCTCGAAGTTGATCAGGTCGGAATAGTCGTCTTCCTTCAAGCCCGACTTGGCCGCCTTGATGGAGCGCTGATTGCCGCAGAACTCACATAGCACCGAGCGCGAAACATAGACGCGACAAAGCTCCTTGATCTTGTGGTCTGCGACGCCGTTCTTGAACACGTCACGCCAGGTATTGGCGAACGACCAGAAGGTCGCCGGCACGTGGGCGCGCACTGCCTGGCTCTCCGGCCGCGGCGTTCCTTCGCGCGCGCAGCGCTCGAATTCGGCGCACATGGCCGGGTCCGTGACGGTCGCTGGATCGACATAGCTAATGCGAGGTTTTGGCATCGCGCGCTTTCCCCCAGGCGTTATCGTTGCGGCCAGCCGGTTCCGGCGGCGCTTTTCGTTGGGCGGCCGGCATGTTGCCGCAACCGCGCCGGGCGGGCAACGGCACTCGCGGCCCTGGTAACCCTGCTAGACCGTGAAGGCGTTCCGGCGTGCCTACGCGCGGCAAGGGCACCATCCTCATAAATCCATGATTTGCGGGGTGCGCCGCACCGCGCAAGGAAGCGTTAGGCTGAATTGAGCGTTACGGACCGCCCGCGTATACCAACCAGTATTGTTAATTCGGTGCAAGGTTACGTGCAGTTCAATCGATTTCGGATACCGATCATAAACAATAGTAATTCAGCGGCTCTTCAGCATAGTCCCAGATGCGGCCGCGCCGTTAGCAATTGAATACTCCCCGCCGACTAGTCTCGTGACGAATAGACCAGAGCAAATTCAGGTCGCGTCAAACGGGGCGAAACACCGTGCGTGCCAGTACCATCGTCATGATCGGCTTTGCGGTCGTCTTCGGCCTGCTCGCCGTGTTCATCGCCCAGGTTTGGCTCAACAACCAAGCCGACATGCGGGCGAAGAGCATGCGGACGAACAACAAACCGATGGCCACGCAAACCATCGTCGTGGCCAAGCAGCCGCTGCGTTTCGGTGCCGTGCTCAGCGCGGCGATGCTGAAGGAAACGCCATGGCCGGAACAGGCGCTGCCGGCCGGCGCCTTCCACAAGATCAGCGATATCTTGTCGAGCGGCCGCCGCGTCGTTCTGACCGCAATCGAAGCCAACGAGCCGGTGCTGGCGGTCAAGATCACCGGCGCGGGCGAGCGTGCGACGCTGTCGGCGTTGGTACGCAAGGGCATGAAGGCAGTGACTATCCGCGTCAACGACGTTGAAGGCGTTGGCGGCTTCGTGCTGCCCGGCGACCGCGTCGACGTCGTGCTCACGCGCCAGATCGCCAAGGGCTCGGCAAGCACCGAAGTCGTGTTGCAGGACACGCGTGTGCTTGCAGTCGACCAAATCGCCGACGACCGCGCCGCCAAGGCTGCGGTGGCAAAGTCGGTGACGCTCGAAGTGACCACGGTGCAAGCGCAAAAATTGTGGCTGGCGGCGTCGGTCGGAAACCTGTCGCTGCTGTTGCGCAAGGCCGGCGAAACCGCGCGTGTCAATACGCGCAAGGTTACGCTCAAAGATCTGGAAAGCAGCGGCCCAATCGCCAGCGAAAAGGCTGCGACCACGACGATTGTGGTGACGCGGCCGAAGTCGAAGCAGGATTACACCGTTCCGGTCGAAGGCAGTGATGCCATGGCCAAGGTGGAGCGGGAGGAACTCGCCCGGTGATGCCGGGCGCAGAGTTTAATCAGGGGTGGGGAGTGTGTCGTGAACAGCAATAACGAAACCGAATACGCCGCCGGATTCTCCTGGCGGCGCACGGACAGGACCGCGGAGCGGAAAGGCTGGCTGCGCGATCTCGCGATTTCGCTGCTGGTCGCGCTGGCGGCGTCGCTGCTGTGCATCGTCGGCGACGCCCATGCGGTGGAGCAGCGCATCATCCAGATCGGCGGCAACAACCGTACGGCCATGGTGACGGTCACCATCGGCAAGTCGCGCGACGTGCGCACCGACAACAGCTTTGTCAACGTCACGGTCGGCGATCCGGACGTCGCCGACGTCAATCCGCTTACCGACCACTCGCTGTCCATTCTCGGCAAGAAGATCGGCACCACCCGGGTGTCGGTCTATGACGAGGGCAAGAACCTGATCGGCATTTTCGACGTGGAAGTGTCCTACGACATCACCCGGCTGTCCAACGCGTTGAAGCGCCGCTTCCCCCGCTCGCGTCTGCGCGCTTCCTCGGTCAACGGCCGCATAATGCTGTCGGGTGAAGTCGCCGATGCCGCCACGCTCGACAAGGCGGTCACCATCGCGCGCCAGTTCGGCCCGGATGTCATCAATTCGGTCTCGGTCATGTCGCCGCAGCAGGTGATGCTGGAAGTGCGCTTTATCGAGGTGGCCCGCAGCGCCGGCCGTGAGCTGGGGCTGCAATGGAACCGGTTCGGTACGCACAGCACGACCAATATCGGCTCGCAGCAGGCCGCCGCGAACCTGCCGATTACGACGCCGACAAGCACCACCAATATCCCGATCGGCGAAGTGGCCGCTGGCGTGCTGTCCGGCGCGTCGCCATTCGGCTTTGCGATCGCCCGTCTGATTTCGGGCCACACCACGATCGATGCGCTGATCAACGCGCTCGAGCAAAAGGGCGTCGCCCGTAGCTTGGCCGAGCCCAACCTGGTTGCGCTGTCCGGCGATACCGCCAGTTTTCTTGCCGGCGGCGAATATCCGATCCCGGTGGCCGGCTCGTACGGCAACGTCACTGTCGACTACAAGAAATACGGCGTCGGTCTTGCCTTCACGCCGACTGTGCTCAGCCACGGCCTGATCAACTTGAAGATCGAGCCGGAGGTCAGCCAGATCGATACGACAAATTCTGTCGCGGTACCGGGAGGCGTCTCGGTGCCCGCGCTGATCGTGCGTCGCGCGTCCACCACGGTGGAACTGCGCGACGGCCAGAGCTTCGTGATCGGCGGTCTTCTGCAGACCGTCAACGACCACCAGATCGACCAGTTGCCGTGGATCGGTAACATCCCGGTCTTGGGCACGCTGTTCTCCTCGAAGTCCTATCAGAACCACGAAACCGATCTCGCCATCATCGTCACGCCACACCTAGTGCGTCCGGCGCGGCCGGGCGACGTCATCAAGACGCCGGCCGACGCCACCCTGCCGCCGAACGACGTGGACTTCTTCCTGCTCGGCAAGACCGAGGTCACGCGGGCCGAGGCGCGCGCGCTCACGCCGGTGGTCGCTCGCGTTGCTATCGCCGGCGACCGGCCGTTCACGGGACACATGCTCGATATACCGAAGGCGCAGGAGGTCTCCGATGCGGCCAGTCAGTAAAATCATGCGCGCGCTCGCGCTTGCCGCCGTGCTCGTCGCGCTCAGCGGCTGCTCGGAGTATTTCGACCGCCGCGACACCATTGCCCTTAGCGCGGGCGACGCCGTCGCCGCCGACAAGGTGACACAAATGGTCGATCCGTGGCCGCGCGCCAGCGCCAACAAGAACATCAGCTTCAACGGT
Source organism: uncultured Undibacter sp. (assembly GCA_964384635.1). GTDB lineage: Bacteria > Pseudomonadota > Alphaproteobacteria > Rhizobiales > Xanthobacteraceae > Pseudolabrys. The sequence goes on along the minus strand of CAYLMY010000065.1, from coordinate 5,862 downwards.
GAGAAGATGCAAAGCGCGGTCGAACGTTACCGCACCAACAGGGTCTATCCGCCGAGCGGCAGCGGCACGTCCGCCGCTTATCAGCCGAGCGCCGCGCCGAACAATGCGGCGCCGGTTGGCCAGACGGTGACGCAGTCGGCGGCGCCGGTGAAATAAGCGGAATCGGACACAACCCCATGCGCATCGGCCGCGCCTCTGACTCGAACCGGACTCGCGTGGTGGTGCTCACCGCCGACGCAGAGTTCGCCCGCGACGCACGCGCCACCTTCGGCGCCTCGCGCGCGATCGATCTCGTCATGGTCGAAGGCACCGTCACTACCCACGGCGACGCGCTTGCTCTCGAGGAGGCCACCGTGGTGGTGGTCGATCTCGACGCCGGGCGCGCGGAGGAGATGCACGCACTGTCGCGGCTGATGGCGCGGGTCGGCGCCTGGCCGCCGGTGGTCGCGGTGACGCAAGTATTCGACGAGAGCGTCGCGCGCACGCTGCTGCAAATGCGGATTGCCGATTTCCTGGTGAAGCCGGTGGCGGCGGTCGATCTGGTGCGCGCCTGCGCGCGCGTCGCCCAGACCGGTGCAGAGAAATCGGCCGAGGCGCAAATCTACACGTTTCTTCCGGCGGTCGGCGGTGCCGGCGTAACCACTTTGGCGATCCAGACCGCGATGGTGCTGCTCAACAGCGGCGGCCCGCGCGCCAAGCCGTCCACCTGTCTGGTCGACCTGGATTTTCAGCACGGCGCGGTCGCCGACTATCTCGATATCGAGCCGCGCCTCAATCTCGCGGAAATCGAGCCGCGGCCGGACCGGCTCGATCGGCAATTGCTGGAAATCATGCTGTCTTACCACGCTTCCGGCCTGGCGGTGGTCGCCGCGCCCAACCAGCCGGCGGAAATGCGCTCGTTCGATCCCGACGTGGTGACGCGCCTGCTCGACCTCGTTTCCAGCAATTTCGACTATGTGGTGTTCGACATGCCGCGCACCTGGTTCTCCTGGACCGACAGCGTGCTGCTCGGCTCGAACAAGCTGTTCATCGTCAGCGAAACCACGGTGCCCGGCCTGCGTCACGGCAAGCAATTGGTGGCGGCGATCAAGGAACGGCTGGAGAATGGGCCGAAGCCTGAGGTCATCGTCAACCGATTCCAGACGCGCATGTTCTCGGCCGGCTTGCGGCTGAGCGACCTCAAGCAGGTGCTCGGCGACGCCTTCACCGCGGTGATCCCCAACGACTACGCCCTGGTGCGCGAGGCGATCGACCGCGGAGTCCCGCTCAACGAGGTCAAGCCCGGCAACAAGATCACGGCGGAGATCAAGCGGCTGGTGCTCGGCGCCGCGGCCGACAAGCGGGCCGCGGCAACGTCCATGCCGCTGATCAAGAAGCTCAAGCTGGCGGGATAAGCGTAAGCGCGTGATCACGAAACGTTGCAACCGGCTTTCGGGAAAGATGATGCGCCAACACGAGGATTAAAAAGGATCAAGCGATGGCCAGCCGTTTCTCAGTCCGACGCGCTGCCGTGCCCGAGCCACCGGCAATCGAGACGCCGCCGGCATCGGCGCTCGCGGGCATGAGCTGGGCGGCGCCGCCTGAGCCCGCGCCGGAGCCGTCCGCGCAGGAAGCGTCCAATCCGCTGCGCAGCGACAAGCTGCTCGATGCCAAGGTGCGCCTGCATCGCAAGCTGATCGAGGAAATCAATCTTTCGGCGCTGGAGAAGCTCCCGGAGCAGGAAATCCGCCGTCACGTCCAGGGGCTGGTGGCGCAATACGTGCTGGTCGAGCGGCTGGCGCTCAACGCCCACGAGCTCGACGAGTTCGTCTCGGAAATTCTCGACGAGATGACCGGATTGGGGCCGCTTGAGCCTTTGCTCAAGGATGCCAGCATCAGCGACATCCTGATCAACGGCCACGAATGCGTCTATGTGGAGCGGCACGGCATGCTCGAGCCGCTGCCGGTGCGCTTCAAGGACGAGCAGCATCTGCTGCGCATCATCAACAAGATCGTCTCGGCGGTCGGCCGCCGCGTCGATGAATCCCACCCGCTCTGCGACGCGCGCCTGCTGGATGGCTCGCGCGTCAACGTGGCGGTCAGGCCGATCGGCGTCGACGGCCCGCTGGTCTCGATCCGCAAATTCTCCAAGAAGCCGCTCAATCTCTCCAAGCTGGTCGAGGTCGGCGCGTTGCGCCCGCCGATGGCCGAGCTGCTGGCGGCGGCGGTGAAGGCGCGCATCACCACCCTCATTTCCGGCGGCACCGGCTCCGGCAAGACCACCATGCTCAACGCGCTCTCCGCCTTCATCTCGGAGAAGGAGCGGCTGATCACCATCGAAGACGCCGCCGAGCTTCAACTGCAGCAGCCGCATGTCGGCCGCATGGAGACGCGCCCGCCCAGTGTCGAAGGAAAGGGCGAAATCCGCCAGCGCGAATTGGTCAAGAACGCGCTGCGTATGCGTCCCGACCGCATCATCCTCGGCGAGTGCCGCGGCGAGGAAGCCTTCGATATGTTGCAGGCCATGAACACAGGCCACGAAGGCTCGATGGCCACCATCCACGCCAACACGCCGCGCGACGCAATCTCGCGCCTGGAACAGATGATCGGCATGGCCGGCATGCCGATGACGGTGGCTTCGATCCGTGGCCAGGTCGCCGGCGCGATCCAGCTCATCGTGCAGCTTTCGCGCCAATCCGACGGCAAGCGCAAGGTCACTTCGATCGCCGAGATCACCGGGCTGGAAAGCGACATCATCCAGATGCAGGAGATCTACAAGTTCGTGCGCACCGGCACGGCAGCGGACGGCACCGTGCAGGGTCACTTCGCCGCGACCGGCGTGCGGCCGCGTTTCCTGGCGCATCTGACCAACCTGGGCGTCAAGATTCCCGGCAGCTATTTCGATCCCTCGCAAGCGCTCTAGCGCATGATCCCGAAAGTGGGAACCGGTTCTCGGAGAAAATCATGCGCCAACGAAAACGAATTCCATGTTCGAGTTGAAATTCATCTACCTGTTCTATCTGTTGATCGGGCTCTCGGCGGCGATGTTCGTGGAAGGCTTCTATCTGCTGTTCTACAGTAAGGCCTCCTACCGCAATAACATCAACCGCCGCCTCAAGGTGGCCGACGACAAGACCGATCGCGAAAGCGTGCTGGTGCAGCTGCGGCGCGAGCGCGGGCTGACCAGTGGCGGCGAATACCGGCTGCCGCTGATCAACCTCAATCAGCTCATGCTGCAGTCCGGCCTGACCATCGGTTTCGGCCGGCTGATCCTGTTCATCGTCATCGGCGTGATCGCGGCCTTTGTCGGCACCTATGTGTTCGACGGTAGTATGCTGGACGCCGCCCTTGCCGCGCTGTTCTGCGGCACGGTGCTTCCAATCTTCGTGCTGAGGCTGTTGCGCCGTCGCCGGCAGAAGAAGTTCGGGGCGCAGTTTCCCGACGCCATCGAGATCATCGTGCGCTCGTTGCGCGCCGGCCACCCGGTGCCGATCGCCATCTCCATGGTGGCGCGGGAGATGGCCGATCCGATCGGTAGCGAATTCGGCATCGTCACCGACGAGATCACCTATGGCGCCGATCTCGAAACCGCGATGCGCAATCTCTATTTCCGCGTCGGCACCGACGACCTGCCGCTGTTCGTCACCGCGGTGGCGATCCAGAGCTCGACCGGCGGCAATCTCGGCGAAATCCTCGAGAACCTGTCGGGCGTGATTCGTCAGCGCTTCAAGATGCGCCGCAAGATTCGCGCGCTGGCGGCGGAAGGCCGCGCCTCCGCGCTGATCCTGTCGTCGCTGCCGATCGGCATTTTCATCGCGATCTGGATCCTGGTGCCGAACTTCTATGCCAGCGTCTGGAACGAGAGCCTGACCAAAATCATGCTGGCGCTGGCCGGCTGCTGGATGGCGGTCGGCAACTTCATCATGTACCGCCTGGTCAATTTCAAGATCTGAGCAATGGACCCGATGCTCACCACATTCATCGACATGTTCCGCGAAAACGGCAACCTGCTGACCGGGATCATGGTGTTCTTGGCCGCGGCCACGCTGGCGTTCGCGCTGATGGCGTTCGCGCGCGTGCGCGGATCGGTCAAGCGGCGCGCAGCCCGCATCACCGTAGACGTCGGGCGGGTGGGCAATCCGCGGCGCTCGCTGCGTTATTCCAGTCTGAAGGCGGTGACGCAGCTGCTCGAATACACCACCAGGCACTATGCCGGCACCAACGACGAGAAAATGAAGGTGCTGCGGCAGCGGTTGATTCAGGCCGGTATCTACGATCCGCGCGGCGTCGCCTTCTTCTTCATCGCGCGCACCGCGCTGGCGGTGGTCCTGGCCGCAGCTGTGTTCCTGATCCTGCCGACGGTCGCCGCGTACAGCGGATCGATTTTTTGGCTCCTGGTGATGATCGCCGGCATTGCCGGCTATGTTGGCCCCAGCGTCTTCATCGACAAGCGCATTTCCGCGCGCAAGATCGAGCACCGCATGGGCTTTCCGGATTTTATGGATTTGCTGGTGGTGTGCGCGGATTCAGGGTTGTCGATGGAGGCTTCGCTGGAACGGGTCGGCCGCGAGCTCGGCGACGGCTATCCGTCGCTGTCCGCCAACATCCACATGACGAATCTCGAGATCCGCGCCGGCCGCAATCTCAAGGACGCGCTCGAGCGCTTCGCCGACCGGCTGGCGCTGGACGAGGCGCGCGCCTTCGCCACGCTGATCAACCAGTCGATCGACCTCGGCTCCTCGATCACCGACGCCTTGCGCGTCTATTCCGACGACATGCGCCACCAGCGGCTGTCGCTGGCCGAGGAGAAGGCCTATGCGCTGCCGGCCAAGCTGGCGGTGCCGATGATGGTGTGTATCTTTCCGGTGCTTTTCATCGTCATTCTGCTGCCGGTGTTCGTGCGCCTGCACATAGGGCATTACATCTAAATAGGCCGCGCCCAGTAGCCGTTACGCTTCCCCGTCCCCAGCGGGTAGCGGGGCGTCACAGGCACGGGCGCGGAGGTGAAGAATTTCTTAACCAAGCTCCCCTAGCCTGCCGGTGTCCCGATAACGGGCGCTTCCGACAGGCTTTGTGATGCGTACAGGAATGGCCCGAACTTTAGCTTTTGCGGCTGCCGCCGCCTGGCTGGCCGCCTGCAGCACCGCCAACAATAAGCTCGCCAATTCGACCGATCCGAACGCGCCGTTTGCCAAGACGGCCAGCGCCGACGCGGCGCCCGAGACCACCGGAACGGTGCCGCCGCCGCTCGGCGTACCGGCCGCCGCCGAGTCGGGCCTGCTCGGCAGCGATCCCAACGACGACCTCAATCGCGGCAAGATCCAGTATCGCGCCAACAATTACGGTCTCGCCGAGAAGCATTTCCGGCGCGCGGTCGAGCTGCATCCCAACGACGCGGAAGCCTGGCTGGGTCTTGCCGCCTCCTACGACCGTCTGCGCCGCTTCGATCTCGCCGACCGCGCCTACAAGGAGGCCACCCGCATTCTCGGGCCGACGGTCGAGATCCTCAACAACGAGGGTTATTCCTATATGTTGCGCGGCGACTACAAGCGCGCGCGCGCCAAACTGCGTGCCGCCCAACGCAAGGACCCCGATAACAAATACGTGGCGAACAATCTGCACCTGCTGAACGAGAGCTGGCGCAAGGGCAAGGGGATTGAGTAGGGCTTGGCGTTTGCTGCGTAGCATTGCCGGTGTCATCGCCGGGCTAAGCGCGAAGCGCCGTCTTCCCGCAAAATGTCCCGCGATCTCGCGCTTCGCGGACCTGATCGCGAGGCTGCCTCAGGTCCGGCGTTGGGACATAAACGGACATAGCGACAAAATGTCCGCTTTGCCCCCGAAACCAGCCATCGGTCGGCGCGAGCGGCATGTCCGCTTTGTGCC
>CAYLMY010000064.1:9507-14365 GCA_964384635.1 uncultured Undibacter sp. | reverse complement strand
AATCGGGGGATCGCATGAACGCCTATCGGGTTCTTCACGTGGAAGACGAGCCGGACATCCGCGAAGTGGTGAAGATGTCGCTCGCGCTCGACGCCGGGTTGACAGTAGTCAGCTGCAGCAGCGGGCCGGATGCGCTGGCGGTCGCCGCCGACTGGCGCCCCGACGTCATTCTGACGGACGCGGTGATGCCGGTGATGGATGGCCCGGAGTTGCTTGCGCATTTGCGTGAAAATTCGCGGACTGCGCGCATCCCGGTTGTGTTCATGACCGCGCGCGCGCAACCCAACGAGGTGGAGCATTTCCTTTCGCTCGGCGCGGCCGGCGTGATCGCCAAGCCGTTCGATCCGTTGACCCTGGCCGCGTCGCTGCGCGCCTGCCTGCTCCGAGCCCCACGGGCCGCGTCAGCGGCCTCGGGCGTGCAAGCCTTATCACCCCGGCAATCCTGATCGTCAACGTGGCCGCCTTGCGCGCGGCTGTGCCGGCGCTAGGCGATCATGCTCACGACGCGGTTACCGCCGTCCGCGGTGCTGCGCTCAACGCTGGCGATCGCCTGCATCAACAGCTTGACCCGCTCGGGCCCGCGCTTGACGCGGCCGGTCACCACGGCGGCGCTGGCGGTGACATGGTCGGCGGTGATGAATTCGCGATTGTCGATGTCGAGCTGCGCGATCGCCGTGCACATCGACTGCGCCAGCTTTTTCCCGCTGGCGGGTCCAAAATCCGGTGCGATGATGACGATCAAACCGTTGCGATAGGACGCCGCCATCACGCCGACGGTGGCGAGTGTCGCACGAATGGCCTTGGCGGCTTGCAGGTAGATGGCACGTGCAATTTTCTCGCCTTGCGCCCCATTCACCACATCAAGGCGATCGATGGCGAGGGTGATCACGGAGACCAGGTCGTCATCGCCGTGTTCGCTGCCCGATGTGAGATAAGCCTCCGCCACTTCGCCGACGAACAGCCCGGTGGCCTCGTCGATCCACAGCGTGGCGCGACGGTCGCCCCAGCTCGACAGGAAATTCAACAGCTCGCGCTCGCGCTCGCGCCGCTGCTCGAGCTCGCCCTTGAGCTTGAGTGCCGTGCGCACGCGGGCGAGCAACTCGATGCGATTGACCGGCTTGGTGACGTAATCATTGGCGCCGGCGACAAAGGCGCTTGCCAGACTGCCCATATCGTCGAGCGACGTGATCATGATGATCGGCAAGTCCTCGTAGCGCTCTTGGCTGCGGATATAGGCGCAGGCCTTGATGCCGTCGGTTTCCGGCATCACGATGTCGAGCAGCACGATATCGACCGGGACCTCGCCGTTGGTGTCGTTGCGGCCGATCTCGAGAATCTTGAATGCCTCGTTCGCCGAAGCGACGCTGCGCACCTCATTGTAGCCCGCGCTGCGCAAGGCCGCTTCGGTCAGCTCGCGCTGGTCCTCTGAATCGTCGATGATAAGAATATTCATGTCCGGTTTCGCCTCCCTGTTGGCGGCGGCTGGGCTGGTACTTTGTTGCGTGGCATCCATGTCGGTTTCTTCCGTAAAGGCGCTAGATTGCGCTTTCGAAAATCAGACGGCGCAGTTCAAGATGCATCGGACATTTTCCCCGTTGAGAAATTCCGCAGATCGGCGGCGGCCGCATCCCGCAGCTTTTCGAGTTCGGTTCTAAACGCCGCGATTTCCGCCGGCGTGGGTGCCCGCTTGGCTTTGGCCGCCTCGCGGATCACGGTGCGCGCGCCGCCCGCGGTCTTGCCGGTCGCGTCGAAGCCGAGCGTCGGCGCGATGCCGTACATCTCATGCAGCCGGCGATGGGCGGCGATCACGGTCTCGATCGAGTCGCCGCGGCCGGCCGACATTTTTTCGAGCGCCGCGAAGCTGGCGGCGATCTTGTCGTTGAGCCTGGAGGCAAACCGTTCACGCACGCGGGCGACGTGCTCGGCAAAATCGTCCGCAGTCATCATGCGCTGTGCTCTCCCTGCGATGCGGCCGGGCGGGACACTGGCAGAGTGAAGTTAAGGACTCCTGTGCGCTATACAGTATTCGTTATGGTATTTAAGGCAGAATAAAGATACGGACGTGACCGCGGTACGATGTTATAGTATTTAGCTTATGTGAGTGGACGGTAATATTCGTACTGTTGATAAAGGTACGATATTATAGCGATGTGTCGGCCAAAAAAGCGAATTGGAATACTTGATCCCGGCCGCGTGGCTGCGCCAAATCGCGACCACGCCAAGCGCGGCGACAAACTTCCAACCGTGTCACTTGCCGGCGGCAATCCATTCGCGCGCCTGCGCCGCCTCAGAGAGCGGGAATAGTCGCATCTCGCCTGGCATCATGAAACTGAAGAATTTCATCGTGTTCTTGATCCAGTCTACGTCGGTGACGACGGCGATCCGCTCCCAGCGTGTGAGATGTTCCATCCCGACCTTGAAGTCGGTCCATACGGCGCTGGGGTCTATCCCGGTGAAATCGGCGGCAGTTTCATAATACAAGCGGACTTTGGCATGGTTCTTCAGCGCATCGATGACAACCGGCACCAGCACGGCCTCATAATCCTGTTTTGTTACCCGTCCCTTGCAGACAAAAGCCAGCACGTTGGCGGGAAAATCCTTGAGATGCTCGATCATGGCCGGTCTCCTTCGTCTCGCCGGGCAATTCCGGGTCGCCGCAATCGCTCGGAATCAATGAGTGCTTGCAATCTGCCGCAACCGGTTATTCAGGCGTTGACGCAAGTCAATAAAAATTCGGCAATAAGGCGGGAGCTCGCAAATAAAAGATGGCCTTCGACCGAAGCGGCCGAGTACGGTAACTTGCATACTTCGCGTCATAATCGTTCTCGCGGCGCGCCGCGCCGAGGCGCTGGAGAAAGTGCTGCTGCCGGAGGTGGAGGTCGCGCTCAAGCAGATCGACGAGCAACTAGATATGATTGAGCGCGAAGAAACCATCCGCACCCGCTGGTCGCACAAGGTAATGATGTCCAAAGAGCGCTGATATCGTCTTCACAAGCCGCGCCGGTGCGCTAGGATATCGCCGCAATCATCAAAAAGGAGCGCTCATGCCGGCCCCTGCAGCTCCGTTTCCGCTCCCGAACAAGCTCGAACGCATGCTGGCACGCGTGCTCGCCTATTGGGAGGGCTTGGAACGTGCCGACAACGATATGCCGTTCTGGGACGACGTGAAGCTGTCGGCGCTGCCGGATCTCGCCGACAGTCTGCTGTTGATCGATGCTTTCGTGCTGCCGGAACGGTTCCGTTTCAGAACCATCGGCAAGGGATTGGCGCAACGCTACGGCGACGCCGTCGGCGGCAAGTTCCTCGATGAACTGGAATTGCGAGCGCCGTTCGGCTATTTGCGCGCGCAATGCAGCGCCACGGTCGAGGCGCGGGTGCCGACCTGTCATGCGGACGCCGCCGGCTATTCCCGCATTCTGCTGCCGATGTGGGGTGACGGCCACATCAGCATGCTGCTGGGCGCGGTCGATTGGCGTTGATGGCCCGCCGACGAATTGCGAACACGTCACGCTGAGGCGCTCCGGCGGCAAGCGCAGCGGCCGCGAAACAAGAAATCATGAAATGACGTCGTTATTTGATCTTTTTGCCGTCTTGCTGGTGCTGATCGCCGGATTCGGATGGCTCAACCTGATGTACCTGCATCTGCCGAGCAATATCGGCCTGTTGCTGGTCGGTGTGCTGTCGTCAGCGGTTCTGCTGTTGCTCAATATTGCCTTTCCCAATGCCGGGCTGGTGGCCGATGTCGGCGGCACCTTGGAGAAGATCGACTTCTACGACGTGCTGATGCACGGCGTGCTCGGCTTCCTGCTGTTTGCCGGCGCCATGCATGTGGACTGGAAGCGCCTGAAGCGGCGCCTCGGTTCCGTCGCCATGCTGGCGACGGTGGGGGTCCTTATCTCGACCGTCGCAGTCGGCTTCGGCTTCTGGGGCCTGGCGCAGCTGTTCGGCTTCGACATCACGCTCGCGTGGGCGCTGGTGTTCGGCGCGTTGATCAGCCCGACCGACCCGGTGGCCGTGCTCAGCCTGCTCAAATCGGCGCGTGTGCCGGAGTTGCTGGAAACGGAAATGGCCGGCGAGTCGCTGCTCAACGACGGCGTCGGTGTTGTGCTGTTCACGATTCTGCTGGCGGTGGCGACGGGCGGCGGCCATCTCTCGATCGCTGGCGCCACCGGCCTGTTCCTGCTGGAAGCGGTCGGCGGCGCCGTGATCGGCCTGCTGGCGGGGTATGTCGCCTTCTATGCCATGCGCTCGATCGACGAATACGTCGTCGAGGTGTTCATCTCGCTGGCGCTGGTCACCGCCACCTATGGGCTGGCGGACCGCTTGCACACCAGCGGCCCGATCGCCGTCGTCGTCGCCGGCCTCCTGATCGGCGAGCGCGGCCCCATGTACGCGATGAGCGAAACCACGCAGCGCTACCTGTTTGGCTTCTGGGAGCTGATCGACGGCATTCTCAACTCGATGCTGTTCCTGCTGATCGGGCTCGAGCTGATCGTGGTCGGCGTCGATCTGCGTTTCGGCTGGATCGCGCTCAGCGTGATCCCGCTGATTATCGTGGCGCGCGTTCTCGCCATCGCCATCCCGTTCGGCATCCTCAGTTTCTACGTGCGCTTCATCAAGGGCTCGATCCCGGTGCTGGTCTGGGGCGGCGTACGCGGCGGCATCTCGATTGCCTTGGCGTTGTCGATCCCCTATGGCGACGAGCGGCCGATCATTCTGACCGCCACCTATGCCGTCGTGCTGTTTACGGTGATCGTGCAGGGCCTGACCATGAAATCGGTCATCCGGCTGACCGTGCCGTCGGCGAAATTTCCGCGTTAGGATGTTGCGATTATTCTGCTTCGCGTCCGCCGCTGAC